>JAFTCP010000157.1 GCA_017454625.1 Synergistaceae bacterium | reverse complement strand
ATGCTGCCGAGAGATTTTCCCGTTCAAAAGGAGTTTGCGCTTTATGCTACGATGAATCCGGCAAAAGAAGTCGGCGGAGATTTTTACGACTTCTTCATGATTGACGACGATCATTTAGCTCTAGTAATGGCCGACGTTTCGGGTAAAGGGGTTCCGGCGGCGTTATTCATGGTCATAGCCAAGACTTTAATCAAGGACCGGACGAAAATGGGCGGTTCACCTTCGGAAATTCTGCGCGACGTTAACGAACAGCTTTGCGAAAACAACGAGGCAGATCTATTCGTAACTGTATGGCTTGGAATTTTGGAAATCTCTACGGGAAAAATTATCGCTTCCAACGCGGGACATGAATACCCGGCAATCAGACGTTCAGGAGGAAAATATGAGCTTATCAAAGTAAAGCCAAGTCCTGCGGTTGCTTCAATGGAAGGCTTAAAATTCCGGGAGCATGAATTTGTTATGAATCCCGGCGATAATCTTTATCTCTATACTGACGGTGTCCCCGAAGCTACGAACGCAAACGAGGAACTTTACGGGACTGACAGAATGCTTGACGCGCTGAACAGAGATGCAGATTTAACGCCAGAAAAACTGCTTAAGAGTATAAAGGCTGATATTGACGCTTTTGTTGCAGATGCTCCGCAATTTGACGATATTACTATGATGGGAATTGTGTGCTACGGAAAGAAATAGTCGGCCGTCTCATAAATTTCTTACAACGAAGAGCCTGAAATATCCCGCATTTTTAGTGTGAGATATGACAGGCTCTTAATTTTTTACAGCTTTAATTCCTCTCGCGTAAGAATATGTTAATGAAGTTTAGATAAAGCGCAAGTGCTTCGAGTACAGCGATTTTTCCCGTCAAATTCTGAAGCCATTGCCTTAATTCCTCTCGCGCCCGAAAAGTCTTAATAAGTATAAGAATATGTTAATGAAGTCCAGATAAAGCGCCAATGCTCCGAGCACAGCCACTTTTCCCGTTAAATTCTCGTCTTGTCCGTCAAAACTTGAGGCCATCGCCTTAATTTTCGCCGTGTCGTAAGCCGTCAATCCTAAGAAAATTATTATTCCCAGAATGCTGATGACGAGTTCAGCCGTTGATGAGCCTACGAACATGTTAATGACCATAGCGATAATCAATCCGAAAAGTCCCATGCGTAAAAAACTTCCCATGCCGGTTAAATCGCTCTTCGTGTAAAGTCCGTACAAGCTCATTGCTCCGAACATTCCCGCTGTCGACAAAAACGCCTTGTAAACGCTCTCACTCGTATAAACAAGCAGAACGCTTGAAATCGTTAATCCGTTCAAGACGCTGTAGACATAAAATAAAATTAACGCTGTCGAAGCTGAAAGTTTGTTGATTGCCGCGCTGAGATAAATTACAAGTCCGATTTCAGCAATTACCAAAATCAAGAATGAATACTGCGAGCCGTATAAAAATGAAAGCATCGCTGAACTCGAAGCCGTGAAATATGCCGTCAACGACGTGAGAATTAATCCGATCGCCATATACTGATAAACTTTGCGGAATAACGAGTTAACCGCTTCGATGCTGTCAAGTCCGGCTGAATAAGGCATGTAATTTTCGTATTGTGCCATGATAATAATCTACCTTTCGTCATGAAATATCCTCGTGTATATTTTAGCCGAAATGTAAAAGCGTGCAATCTCTGAAATATTTTTATCGTCGCTGCCCAAATCCTATGAATGTAAAATTATGTAGCCTTCGGGATATTCTCGTCGTTGCTGTCAAAACTCCATTGTGAAATAATCTCGCCGATATGAACATAAAATCGTGTAGCCTTTGAGATATTCTCATTACTGCTGTCAAAAATCCAGCCATAAAATAATCTTGTCGTCATGCAGTCTTTGAGACACCGATGCTAATTCCCTCAAAAAATAACCTCGCGTGCGGGTGTAATGTAACACACTCTTTAGAGACATTTTCCCTGCCGCTGTCAATCTAATCAAAAAATAATCTCGCCGTCATTCAGTCTTTGAGATATTTTCGTCAGCCTCACTTAGAAATATTGAGATATAATTTTCAGGCTAAAACTTGGAACTTGCTATAATATTATGTGAAAAATTTTTATGGAAGGTGAAAGATTTTGCCGCCAAAAAAGAACGACGTTCACGAGATGACAAGAAGCGGTTATGAAAGGCTTACCGAAGAATTAACTCACTTACGAACTCAAGGACGACAGGAAGTTGCGCGTAAACTTGAGGAAGCCCGTGCCTTCGGAGACTTAAGCGAAAACGCCGAGTATGCCGCCGCAAAAGAAGAACAGGCCAAGCTCGAAGATAGAATACTTGACCTCGAAGCTACACTGAGCAAAGTTACGGTTATCGACGAAGAAAAACTTGATACTAACAGGGTTGGTGTCGGCCTGAGAATTACCCTTGAGGACTTAGACAAGCCGGGAAAAGTTTACACGTATGATTTAGTCGGCTCCGAAGAATTATCAGGAGGGACGAACTCGGCCGGAAGCGTTCAGAAAATTTCTCAGAAAAGCCCCGTCGGTCAGGCAATAACCGGTCATGTTGTCGGTGAAGAAATTACGGTGAAAATTCCGCGCGGATTTAGAAAGCTGAAGATTAAGGCAATCGATAAGTAATATGCTTACAATCAGACCTCGAAGACTACGAAAATCTCAGGCAATCCGAAACTTAGTCAGCGAGACGAGATTAAACCCGTCAATGCTGATTTATCCCGTGTTCGTGCGTGAAGGGAAAAATATTCTCGAAGATATTCCAGCGATGCCGGGACAAAAACGCTACAGCCCCGACAATCTCCCTTTAATCCTTGAACGTGCCGCAAAAAACAAAATCGGCGGGATATTATTATTCGGAATTCCTGAACATAAAGATGAAGTTGCTTCAAGCGCTTATGACGACAACGGCGTAATTCAGCAAGCAATAAAAATCTCCAAGCGTGAATTTCCGGAGCTTGTTGTTATCGGCGACGTTTGCATGTGCGAATACACTTCACACGGACATTGCGGCTTAATCAAAAATGGGAATGTCGACAATGACACGACGCTTGATGTCTTAGCGAAAATTGCATTGTCTCAAGCTCAAGCTGGCGCGGACATCGTTGCTCCTTCTGACATGATGGACGGACATACCGAAGCAATACGCGAAAAACTCGACGCTAATAATCTCACTGACACTTTGATTTGCTCATATGCCGTGAAATATGCAAGCGCGTTTTACGGTCCGTTTCGTGAGGCCGCTGGTTCAGCTCCGGCTTTCGGAGACAGAAAAACTTACCAGATGGACCCAAGAAATTCACGAGAAGCCATAAAGGAAGCTATTCTTGACGTAAACGAAGGATCAGATATTATCATCGTCAAACCAGGCTTGCCGTATCTTGACGTGTTGCGAGCTGTTAAAGAGAGTGTGAATGTTCCTGTTGCGTCGTATTCTGTCAGCGGTGAATATTCCATGATTAAGGCAGCAAGTCTCAATGGATGGCTTGACGAGAAAAAAGTCATGAGTGAAGCCGCAATCTCAATGACACGTGCCGGAGCTGATATTTTGATAACGTATTATGCTCTGGAATTGGCCGAGTTGATGCTTAACGGTGAGTTATAAAGAGTTTCCCCCCTGTTTGAGGCAGAGGGGATTTGTTTTATGCTTAGAGGTTGAAGAGGCTCATTATAGATTGCGAGTTTTGGTTTGCCTGTGCAAGCATTGAACTTCCTGTGTTATTGAGGATTTGAAGTTTCACGAACTCGATCGCTTCTTTCGACATGTCAGCGTCCTTAATTCTGCTCTCTGACTCCTGAAGATGAATACTCGCCTGTCTCAAGCTGTTAGTGTTGTATTCAAGCTCGTTTTGATATGAGCCGATTTTTGAGCGTTGAGAGTTCACCTTATGAAGAGCCGCATCAATCACAGCAATGGAATCCGAAGCATTTTGTCTCGTCGATACGTCAACTCCGTCAATTCCGAGCGCGCTTGTTCTCATGTCGCCAATGTTTATGAAAATATCCTCGCCTGTGTTCTGGCCAATTTGGAAAGACGTGCTTCTGTCGAGAATATGAATTGTCGTGTTGTAACTTTCGCCGTTATTCTGGAAGACGTAATTTTTCCCGTTCTCATTCCATACGGCTTTTGTGTTGGCCATCGCATCGAACTCAACGCTGATATTCGGGTGAATTACGCCGTTTAATGTGTTTCCGTCGCTTTCAACGTTGGACGCAATTACGACGTTTGAGTGAGCATCATAGATTGAGGCCGTGAAAACGTTATCTTCTGCTTCCTGAATTGTCATGAGACCGAGCGCGTTAATCAGGTCATTATTGCCGGAAGTGAACGTTAATTTTCCTGCCGAACCAGCTACAGCACTTCGGATTAACATTGTGGCGTTCGTTGTGTAGCCGACAATTTCAGTTCCATCTTTAGAATAAACCGGGACTTGCTCCATGACAGACTCCGAAGTTCCTTGTGTTCCGTCAGCAATCGTGCAGAAACTTTTAAGGTTATCAACATAAGCCCGCTGTCCAAGACCATTGGCAATTGCATTATTAATCTTATCAGCAACATCATACATTGTATCATTCGAGTATAACAGGACTTCCGCAGTTTTTCCGTCGCCCTGAGTTATCGTGATTTTCTGCGGCTCTTCGATCATGAAAAGTCCCTCAGGATTATACATCGCGCTAATATCTCGCAATGTTGAAGTCCTTATGCGGGTTGCCGTTGAAGGAAATTCGCCGTCATCCTCATATAAGCCGTTTTGTCCGCGTCCTATGGGGTCAGTGTGTTCATTTTCGGTGTCAATCCAGCCTGACATGGTCATGTTTTCATACACGCTGCTCTTGATGAGAATATTCCCGCTGTTGCTGCCTTGACCTCCGCCGATTGCCGCACTTGAGGGACCGCCGGTTGCATTGATTGTTCCTCCGGCGATAGTTATCGAGTCTACGTTCGTGTAATCAGCTCTTGAACCTGCACCGCTTCCAATTCCGGCTCCGCCTGTTCCTGTTGCTGTGATATTTCCGCCGTTGATGACAATATTGACTTCAGAGCCAGCTCCAGGTCTGCCGCTGAAAAATCCGCCTCCGCCTATTCCTGCTCCAGGCCCTTTTGCTGTAGCGTTGATTGTTCCGCCGTTAATCGTAATTTTTCCCGTTGAGCCTTGCCATTTTGACGTGCCGCCCGGTATTGCTGTATGACATGCTCCGCCGATACCTGCCCCGCAACCGGAATCGCAAGTTGCATTTAATACGCCGTCTTCTGAGCCGAAACCTGATGCGCTATTAATAGTAAGTTCGCTCGTGGCTCCCGTAGCTTCGATGTTCTGAGTGAGAATGCCGCCGACATCATAGCCGCTTGTAAGAGTGTTCGTGCCTGAAAGATATAAATCAACTTTTGCCCCGCTCATGTCAAACGCTGAAGCATAACGGGTTGCGCTCACGTCAATATTTACGTCGGTCAGAAAAACTGAAGCCTTCACGCCTTCACTGACGAGAATTTTATTCGTTGTTGCCGCGTTCGTACCGACGATGTTATAAGTCCCGTCGCCTGTTATATTAAGAACTCCGCCTGAGAAATTCCAGCCGTCGCCGGAAACAGCTCCTGAAGAGTCAACTCCGCTTTCAATATTAATTTCGTTCGCTGGTTTTTCGGGAATATTCGTAATCGGATTAACAGGACTTACATCATCTGTGATTACAATGCCTTTATATGTATATTCTTCAGCTGTAGTGATGTTGAATATCGCGCTTTTCTGAACTTGGCCTTTTCCGGGTTTTGAGCGTATCTCAATTCTGTAATTCCCGTTAGTCGCTTTCTTCTGCCCGAAATTGTCTAATGATGTAATTGCTCCCGTAACTTTTACTTTCGTGTTCGCGTCATCAGCTGACCAAATCGCCGTTGAGCTTCCATCAAGTAAACGCTTCCCGTTGAATGTCGTGTTGCTGGCGACGTTGTTAATATTCTTTCGTAATTCGCCAATCTCAAGCTGAATGTAATTTCTGTCCTGAGTTGTGAGTGTGTCATTAGCGGCCTGCACAGTGAGTTCACGCATTCGCTGTAACATTGAGTTAATCTCGTTTAATGCGCCTTCCGCTGTCTGGAGCATGGAAATTCCGTCCTGTGAATTTCGGATTGCCCGGTCAACTCCTGCAACCTGCGAAGAAATTTTCTCACCGATCGCGTAACCCGCAGCGTCATCAGCCGCACTTGCCGCCCGAAGCCCCGTAGTTAAAGCCCGCGTAGTTCTCTCGATAGCCTTAGTCGTGGCATTGTAAGAATTATACGCTAGGTTTACGGTGGTGTTGTTCCCTATCATCATGATAAATTTGTGCCTCCTGCTGAAAAGTTATAATTCTCCTTTTTCAGTTTCGGAAGAATTAGCGATTGCTTTTAATCACGAATTTTTCTAGCAAGAATTATATTACCAAGATAAGTTTTGTTTTCTTTGCAAGGTATTAACGATAATAGTTCAGCTAAAAGGGTTATGGGAGCGACAAGAAGAAGATTCAACAAGTGATTTATTTTGCTGGAATGAATGTGCGCAAAGACTGCATCATAAAGCCACGCGATGAATAACTGAAAGATTGCTTTGCTTCCAACGGCCAAACGTTTTTGTTCAATTATCTCGAAGCCGGCATCTTCAAGAAGTTTAATTAGTCCTGCGGAAGTGTAACGCTGAAAATCATAAGGCAGTTCATGTTCAGGCCACATAAACGGGACAGTAATTAATACCCCCCCCCCATTATGCAAAATACGCATCCATTCCTGCGTAATTTCACGGGGGTTCGGAACGTGTTCAATTGTTTCTGTTGATAAAATTCCGTCGAAAGATTCATCGGGAACAGGAATATTAACGCCGTCGTAAAATATATCAGCAGATTTATTTTTGCGATTTTTCGGAGTGTCATATTCAAGCGAGACATATTCAGAGCAATTTGTGAGTAAATGCCTGTAAGGATGAGTTCCAGCGCCGAAGTCTAAAATTTTTCCTGAGAGTTTAGGGCCGAAATGTTTTACGCCTAAATATAATTCGCGTCTGAAAATGTAAAAAGGGTTAAAGAGAACGCCGCGCCATTTTGAGCTGAAATAGCTTTTGGACATGAAATCATGAATTGCCGACTTGATGGACATGAAAATTTTTCCTCCTGAAAGAAATTAAATTTTCAGTATTATAGCAAAACAAAAGGCCCCGAAAATTTTCAGAGCCTCGAATAAATTTTACATGCCGAATAAATTTTTTGCCGCCTTCATGTTCTCACGGATTGCAACTCCGAACGGACAACGTTTTTCGCAAGCTCCGCACCTGATGCATTCTCCGGCGTGATGTTCGAGAGATTTATAATGTTCCCGGACTGTCTCAGGAATATTTTTAGCTGACTGTGCAAGATTAAGGAATTTCGTAACGTTAGCTATGTCGATTTTCACCGGGCAAGGTTCACAATGAGAACAATACATGCAATGACCCTTCCAGCTGATTTTTGGGAATGAAGCCAGAGCGAGCGCGTAATCCTTCTCATTCTCCGGAGCATTCTCATAATTCAGGCTTTCACGTAACTGTTCGACTGAGTGAGCACCGGCCAATACACACGCAACCGCAGGACGGCTTAAGGCATAAGCTATGCATTGATTGACGGTTAAGGCTGCTCCGGCTGGTGAGAGTTCAGCATTGAGTAAATCTCCGCCGCCGAAACATTTCATAACTGTAATTCCTACGCCTGAACTCTGGCAAGTCTCGTATAATTTCTCGCGTTCAGGGTCCATGTTAGTCAAGTGATTGGAGTAATTCTCATCGGCCCATAAATCTTCAACGTCCTCACTCGCTGGCTGAAGGTCATAGCAAGGATTTACGCTGAACATTAATACTTCGATTGATTTGCTCTCGACAGCCTTTAATGCAACTTGGGGATTGTGTGAGCTAAGTCCTATGTGATGAATTAATCCCTTAGCTTTCAACTCGCGCGCGTAATCGAGTATTCCATTGTTGATAATATCGTCCCAGTCGCTGAGAGCGTCGCAGTAATGTATCATTCCAACGTCAATAAACTCAACGTTGAGCAGCTTCATCATCTCTTCAAAGCCGGCTTTAACTTCGCGTAAATTTCGTGTGCGTTGATATTGGCCGTCCTTCCAGACTGAGCATAAATGAGACTGAATGATGAATTTTTCCCGTCTTCCTGTTAAAGCTCTTCCGATCGCTGAGCGTAATTCAGGATTAGGCGAGTATAAATCGAAGTAGTTAATGCCTTCTTTTTCGGCCAAGTCAAAGAATTTCTTGCACATCGTGTAATTTTCTTCGGTCATTCCCTCACAGCCTAAAGCAATTTCGCTCACCTTAAGGCCGGTTGTTCCGAGTTCGCGGTAAATCATGAAAAGTTTTTCCCCCTCAAGAAAATTTTGCGAAGATTATAACGCGTTAAACGACGGATTAAGCAAATTCCTGAAGACTAAGTTATATCAATTGGCAGACGCTTATATTATTTAGCGATTTATAGCTGATATTAGTAAAAATTTTCACGTATAATTTTCAGGACTTCTTCAAAGATTTCTGGATTAATTTTTGCGACACAGCTTAATGTTAGGCAAAATATCTTGTCGTACTCAAGCCTTAAGCCCAATTTCTCATTATGTTCAATAATATATGTGCATAAACTTGGACTTAATTTTCGTTTTTATCGATAAACCGAAAGATTTGTAAATAAAGCCGCGTTTAATTATTAAAAACTATAGTTCCATGTTAAAATCTCGCAAAAATTAAAAAGTTTCATAAGATTAACGCTCAGAAGTTTTTAGGCTGTATAATCTATCGACAAAAAATTGGGCATTTTATTAAGGAGTGATATATCATGTCAAAACGAAACGTAGTCATTTTATTTGTAATTAACCTCTTGATTTCAGCAGGGATAATCTCATTTTTAGCATGTAATTATCGTATGAATGATAATCTTTTCGGCTCTCAAGCCTCATTTGGAACAAAATACGTTCTCTACATCGGGACTAACGACAAGGACACTTATACTCAGTTAATCCCGACCGACGAAGCAAAAAGAATTGTTGATGATATCTGCGTGAAACACGTCGGAGGATTTACGGCTATTGATGCAGTCGGCGGTTATCTTGATGACAAAAATATTATGACCCACGAAAACAGCTTAGTATATGAAATTTATGATGCTTCGGAAAATCAGATTAAAGCAATCATGGATGAAGTTATCAAAGCTCTCAATCAAAGCTCAATCCTCGTTGAAACTCAGAAAGTTACATACACGTTCTATAATGGGAATTAATGAAACTCGCAAACTTAATAGGAGGAATAATTGACCATGACACACACAATCAAAATCGACGACGAAGTTTTCACGTTTAACGCCTCATCCGAAGACGAAACGCAATTAATCTCAAACATAATCACAGATTTAATCACAAAATCCGGCTTTGTTAATCTCGATGCACAAGATGTTCACGCAATTATTGACGGAGCTGATAAATTAATCGCCGCTCAAAGCACAGCATCAGGCGAAAATCGTTCCAAGAAAGCCGCCCTTGAAGTCTCTAAAGATATTATGAACGCCAAGAATTTATTGCTCGAAATTGAAACGGGCGACGAAGTTACACTTGTTGAGATGGCACAAGCGGCTGAAATCATCGAGAAAGTTGCTGACCATGACGCTCAAGTAATATGGGGACATGTCATTAATGAGGAACTCGGCGACAATTTCACAGTTAAGATTATAGCCGTGATTTGACAGAAAATTTTGACGGTGTTATATTCGCCTGAATTTACACGAAAGAAGGAGTAAGTTTTCATGAATGGTTTAACCCTCGTGGGCATAGCTGTAGTTGTGCTTGTGCTCGCGTATTTGCTTTATGGCCGCTGGCTTGTCAAGACTTGGGGGATTGACGAGACCGCGAGAACTCCGGCATATCGTTTTGAGGACGGACAAGATTACGTTCCTGCTTCAAAGTTCACAGTTTTTTCACATCAATTCAACTCAATTACCGGTGCAGGCCCTGTTACAGGACCGATTATTGCGGCAATGTTCGGATGGCTTCCGGCTTTCTTATGGCTCTTAGTCGGAGGCGTATTCTTCGGAGCAGTTCAGGATTTCACAGCTTTATACGCTTCAGTCAAGAACGACGGCAAATCGATGGGCTTAATTATTGAACGTTATATCGGCAAAACCGGACGTAAATTATTTCTGTTGTTCTGCTGGCTGTTTACTCTGCTTGTAATCGCGGCATTCGCTGACATTTTAGCCGGAACGTTTAACGGTTTCACTAAGGACGGAGGTCAGAATGTTCCTGGAGCGGCGGCGGCTTCAATCTCAATGATATATATTTTCGCGGCTATCGTGTTCGGAATTTTCCTTAAGCTCACGAAGACTGGCGAACTTGCTAAATTCATCGTAGGCGTAATTCTTGTTGTAGCTATGCTCTGGCTCGGAATTGCTAACCCGTTGTATTATGACGCTCAAACCTGGCGTTACGTCGTGTTCGGATATTGCTTTATCGCTTCGGTTCTGCCTATGTGGTTATTAAAGCATCCGAGAGATTATCTGAGTGTCTTTTTGCTTCTTGGAATGATTTTCGGCGGTGCAATCGGAATTATCGTAGCTAACCCTGAAATTCAGATGCCCATGTTCGTTGGCTGGTCTGCGAAAAATCAGCCGTTATTCCCGATTTTGTTCATCACGATTGCTTGCGGAGCTGTCTCAGGATTTCACAGTTTAGTATCATCCGGAACGTCGTCAAAGTCAATTTCGAATGAACGCGATATGCTCACGGTTGGTTATGGAGCAATGCTCGTTGAGACTTTACTCGGCGTTGTATCGCTCGTAATTGCATGTTCAGCGGCTCAGGGCGGCGGACTTCCGACGGGAACACCTTTCCAGATTTTCGGTAATGCAGTCGGCGGATTTTTCACGATGTTCGGACTTCCTGCGCATATTTCGACCTGCGTAATCATGATGTGTGTCAGCGCATTGGCGATGACTACGATTGACGCTGTTACTCGTATCGGGAGAATGTCATTGCAGGAATTTTTTGCTCCGTCTGAAGGTGAGAGCAAGGGATTTTTCGCCTCAATCATAACAAATACATTCGTCTCAACCGTAATAACTTTAGCTCTGGCTTATGCTTTGTGCCTTGCCGGTTACGCTAGCATTTGGCCGTTATTCGGTGCGGCTAATCAGTTATTATCTGCGCTTGTGCTTACGGCTCTTGCTGTGTTCCTGAGAGTTACGGGACGCAAAGGATGGATGCTTTATGTGCCTATGACGTTTATGTTCGTCGTAACGATGTCGGCACTCGTAATCAGCGTTTATAACATCATCATGAAGTTGTCAGCAGGAAGTTTCGTAATGATGGTTGACGGCTTACAGCTGGTTATCGCGCTTGCATTGATGACGCTTGCTGTTCTTGTTGTGTCGCATTGCTGGAAGGAATTATTCACGGCAAAAGTCGATAAGAATATTGCGGCGGCCCATTAAGATTTTAACGCCCTCTCGCTAAGACGGGAGGGAATTTTTTTTATCATGACGAAAATTTTTTTGCGATAATGAGTTGACAGAGGAATTTTGCGCGTTAATGTTTATGCGAGAAATATTTTGCGTGTGGATGTTTAGTTTACAGGGAAATGAGAATATTAATTACAGGTTCACACGGTTACACGATAAATGCTTTAATTTAGAAATTTACGGTGATTTATAACGAGGGATTATTTTATGATGAGAATATTAATCACAGGTTCACACAGTTACACGGGAAATATTTTAGCTGAACATTTCGCGGGGATTTATGACGTTTCCAGAATAAGCCTTAAAGGTTCGTCGTGGAAGTCAGAGAGTTTCAGGGGATTTGACGCGGTTATTCACACGGCCGGGATTGCTCATGACAGCACGAAGACGAGCGACAAGGATTTATATTACGCTGTGAATTCGCAATTAACTTTTGACGCGGCTATGAAAGCGAAGAGTGAAGGGGTAAAACAGTTTATCTTCATGAGTTCGTCAATCGTTTATGGTAAGTCCGCTCCAATTGGCCAGGAAAAAATTATCACTCGTGAAACTCCTGTTAATCCTGAGAGCTATTACGGAGCAAGCAAAGTTAAAGCCGAAGAGTTGATTTCACAGCTTGACGATGAAAACTTTCATGTATGTATTCTTCGGTGTCCGATGATTTACGGTAAAAATTGCAGGGGGAATTATCCGGTTCTCTCGAAACTTGCGCGTAAACTTCCGATATTTCCCAACGTGAAAAATTCTCGGTCAATGCTTTACGTGAAAAATTTCTGTGAGTTCGTGCGCTTAATGATTAAGAATAACGAACGCGGGGTTTTCTGGCCTCAGAATAGCGAATATTCACATACTTCGGAGCTTGTGAAGATGATTGCGGAAGTTCATGGCAGAAAAATTTTACTCGTTCCGTTCTGTGAGCTTCCGTTAAGATTTCTCGCGAATTTCTCCGGACTGGTCAATAAAGCCTTCGGAAGTCTGACTTACGATATGAGCTTGAGCGTTTATTGTGAAAATTACGCGTTGAGTTCATTACATGAGAGCATAGCCGAGACGGAGAAATGAATTACTTTACGCCCCCAACAACTTTGACATTATCAGCATCGAGCAGAGCACACGAAGGCGTAATCATTTTTTTGCTCCTGTTCCGCCCTCAACAACTCCTTCATGGCTTGAAACTTTTATTACCGTCCTGAATATGCACATGCAATCGAACAAGAAACTCTCACGTTTGACATATTCCCCGTCAAATCTTGCCTTCTCGGAAATTTCCAGCTCATCGCGTCCGTTAATCTGTGCCCAGCCCGTAAGTCCCGGCCTTATGTCATTAGCTCCGTATTTCTCACGTTCGGCGATTAAGTCGTCTTGGTTCCATAAAGCCGGACGAGGCCCGACGATTGACATATCACCTTTGAGAATGTTAATGATTTGGGGCAATTCATCGATTGAATATTTCCTCATCCATTGGCCGCATCGCAAAATATATTGTTCGGGATTATCGAGCAAATGCGTCGGGACATCGTGAGGAGTTGACATCTTCATTGAGCGGAATTTATACATGTTGAAAAATTTCTTGTGAATGCCAACCCTCTTTTGCTTGAACAACGCCGGGCCCCTATCTTCGAGCTTGATTATCGCCGCAAAAATCATCATAGGAATAATCAGCACGACAAGAGCCGCTAAACTCAGGATAATATCAAGAAATCGTTTTACACAATGCCTGTACATTTTATTTTTCTGTTATCTTGATGCAAAATTGATTATCGCCGACAACTTCAAAAATTCTCTTCACGCAAAATCTATACATGATTACAGCACAGTCTTCCTGAAATATTCAATCGTCTCTTTCAGGCCGTCTTCAAGTTTAATCGTTGGTTCCCAGTCTAATTCTTTCTTGGCGAGTTCGATTACAGGTTTTCTTTGTGTCGGGTCGTCGGCTGGAAGAGGCATATACACAATTTTTGACTTTGAGCCCGTGAGCTTCAAGACGAGTTCAGCAAGCTCAAGCATCGTAAATTCGCCGGGATTTCCCAGATTAACCGGGCCAGTGAAACCGTCGCGGCTGTTCATCATTCTAATCATGCCTTCGACTAAATCACTCACAAAGCAAAAACTTCTCGTCTGTGTTCCGTCGCCGTAAATCGTTATATCATTGCCCTTCAACGCCTGAACTATGAAATTGCTGACAACTCGCCCGTCGTCTGGTCTCATTCTTGGGCCGTAAGTGTTGAAAATTCTCACGACTTTAATATCAACTTTGTGCTGTCTGTGATAATCGAAGAATAACGTCTCAGCAATCCTTTTTCCCTCGTCGTAGCATGAACGTATCCCGATTGTGTTCACGCTTCCTTTATAACTCTCAGGCTGAGGATGAATTTCTGGGTCTCCGTAAACTTCTGAGGTTGAGGCCTGTAAAATTCGTGCGTGGCATCTTTTCGCGAGCCCTAAGGTGTTAAGCGCGCCGATGAAACATGCTTTGCTCGTTTTGATTGGGTCGTATTGATAATGAATTGGGGAAGCCGGGCAGGCGAGATTGTAAATTTGGTCGCACTCAACGTAAATATTCTCGATTATGTCATGCCTGATGAACTCGAAATAGTCATTTTGCATGAGATGACGAATATTATTTTTCTGGCCTGTGAATAAATTATCGACGCAGATAACATCATTTCCCTGAGCTAATAACTTTTCGCATAAGTGTGAACCGATGAAGCCGGCTCCTCCTGTAACGAGTATTCTTTTTCCTGACATCATAAATCCTCTCGTGTAAATTATTTTTCATGAGATTATATCAGCATTGTGCGTGTTCGTATAAATTTCGGCTCGCGAGTTCAGAATTTTTCATGACACGTAAACTTTTGAAGTCCCTTTTATTCGGTTATGCTTAAAGTCGCTGGTAAAAATTGACACATCTTGAAAGCCTGAAGTTCGATACGCCGTAACATTTTCGACACCCATTAGACGAGTAACGTCAGCACTCTGGAAAAATTGACGAGAAAATATAACACGTTCTATTTTGATGCGAATAATAATTTCGGGATTTGACATTTTCGGTTTTACTGATAAAATTTCCTAGTGCTTTACGAAAAGCGACACTCACAATTTTGGGAATTGGTGCAACGGCAGCACGCTTGACTCTGGATCAAGTAATTGGGGTTCGAATCCCTGATTCCCAGCCATTAAATTTTTAAGACGACGGAAGAAATTATTCCCTGTTTAGAGCAAAAATCTGAGCGGGGATTTTTTTTGTGTCAACTTCAACGTTCAGAGTAAAATTAATTTCACATTATCAGCATTAAAAGGAGAAAAACTTTCATGCTCACTTTCATATTTCTTTACGCAATAATTCTTGTCTTACTCGGTGTCATAATCGGTCGACGTGCAAAATCAGCTTCGGACTTCTTTGTTGCTGGACGAAACTTTAACTCCGGGCTTCTCTTCACTACGTTAATAGCGGCTAATCTCGGTGCAGGTTCGACAGTCGGAGTTACGGCACTCGCTTATCAACACGGATTATCGGCTTGGTGGTGGATTGGAAGCGCGGGGATTGGCTCATTAATTCTTGCGTTTATCGTCGGACCTAAAATTTGGAGGATTGCGCGGGAAAATAATTATTACACTCTGAGCGATTATCTTGATGCGCGTTACAGCAAGGCTTTTTCTGGGTTGTTGTCTCTGATGATGGCGATAGGAACGTTAGCTTTATTCTCCGGCCAATTGTTAGGAATTGCGTGGATACTTGAAGTCGTCGCCGATGTTCCCAAGTTTGAGGGCGTAATAATCGGAGCTGTTGTTACGACGTTATATTTTGCCGCCGGAGGTTTGTTGTCGAGCGCGTTTGTGAATATTATTGAAGTCGCTGTAATACTTGCTGGCTTCGTGATTGCTCTTCCGTTCGTCTGGAACTTTGCGGGAGGACTTGAGGGCATCAAAGCGAACGTTACGAGTGAGACATATTTTGACTTTTACGGAATGGGAAGCACCGCGATTATCGGCTATATCGTAATGTTGGTGCCTTCGTTCTTCATCTCGCCGGGCTTAATCGGAAAAGTTTTTGCGGCTAAGAATGAACGCGCTATCAAAATCGGAACGGCTTTAAATGGTCTCGTGCAATTAATCTTCGCCGTAATCCCCGTAATTATCGGAATGGCGGCTTTCGCTTGCTTTCCTGGACTTTCACGCGCTGATTTAGCTCTTCCCACAGCGATGAAGAACATGATGCCGTTTTACGCAGCTTCCCTTGCATTGGCCGGAATATTCGCTGCTGAAGTGAGTACAGCCGACACAGTTTTATACATGCTCGCCGGTTCAATTATCAACGACATCTATAAACGCTTCTTTAACCCTGATATTTCGGACAAAAAGTTATTGCTTCTCTCACGTCTCACGAGTTTAGTCTGCGGAATTATCGGAGTATTTTTAGCGTTGAGGCTCGAAAGCATAATTTCAGCGTTGACAATTTTTTACTCATTGATGAGCGTATCTCTTGCCGCGCCGTTAGTCTTCGGATTGTTCACGAAAAGGGCCTCTAACTTCGGAGCTATTGCGTCGGCTTTGGGAGGAATAATCTT
>JAFTCP010000156.1 GCA_017454625.1 Synergistaceae bacterium | reverse complement strand
GGCAGTTCAGGCGGCGGATGCGATGCTGGATTTGGTGCATTAGCATTAGTACTTGCGGCTCCGTTATTCCTTCGCAAGAGACGTTCATAAACGCTTAAAGCGCACTCATTAAGCACTTAAGGCAGAAGATAACAAGCTCCGTAGGTTTCGGCCTGCGGGGCTTTTTTTTGCGCGTTGATAGTGCTATATTTTTCTCGCATAAATTTTACGCAAAGGATTTATTTTCATGATTGCAATTGTTGATTACGGCGTGGGAAATTTATTCTCACTCGAAAGCTCGTTTAATGCCATCGGTCAAGACGTGCGTGTTACGTCAAATCCCGATGACCTGCGGAAATCTGAGCGAATAATTCTTCCCGGAGTCGGAGCGTTCGGGGATGCGGCGAAAAAATTATTCTCGTCCGGGCTTGCTGAGCCATTGATAGACGAAGCTCACAAGGGAAAAAATATTTTGGGAATTTGTCTCGGAATGCAATTATTATTCACGAAGAGTTACGAGTTCGGCGAATTTGACGGCTTAAATCTCATTCCCGGCTCTGTTCGGGCAATCTCGGAAGTCATTCCCGAAGGCCTGAAAATTCCTCAAATGGGCTGGAACTCGCTGAAATTCACGAATAATTCACAAATTTTCTCACGTTCTCACGAGGGCGAACACGTTTACTTTGTTCATTCGTATTCTGCGTTTTGTCCTGAAGAGTTTATTACGGCGACGACGAATTACGGAGCTGACTTGACGGCGGCAGTCCAGAATAAGAATGTTTACGGCGTTCAATTTCACCCTGAGAAGAGCGGAAACGTCGGACTTGAGATGCTCAAAGCATTTTGTGAGGTGTAAATTATGATAATTTTACCGGCTATTGATTTATTTCACGGGCAGGCTGTGAGGCTTTTGCGCGGGAACTACGACGACATGACCATTTACGATGCTGACCCAGTCAACACGGCGTTAAAATTCAAGTCAGAAGGTGCGCAGTGGATTCATATTGTCGATTTGGAGGGTGCGCGTTTAGGCGAGGCCGTAAACTTCGAGGCTGTCTTAAGAATTAAGGAGGCTTGCGGCTTGAAGTGTGAGGTTGGCGGCGGAATTAGGGACATGAAGACGATTGAACGTTATGTGAGTTCAGGCGTTGACCGTGTAATTTTGGGGACTTCGGCGGTAACTGTCAAGAATTTTGCGGCTGATGCTGTCAAGGAGTTCGGAAGTGATAAAATTGCTGTCGGAGTTGACATCAAGAAAGGCAGCGTTGCAATTAAAGGTTGGACGGAAAACTCGGAGCTTGAGGCCGTAACTTTTTGTCAAAGAATGCAGGACGACGGCATCTCTACGATAATTTCTACGGATATTTCACGGGACGGAGCGATGAACGGAACAAATTTAACACTCTATCGAACTTTGAGCGAGAAACTCAGCGTGAATATCATTGCTTCCGGCGGAATTAGCTCACTCGATGACATCTGGGCTTTGTCGCAACTCGGCCTGTATGGAGCAATCATAGGGAAGGCCTATTACACGGAGAAAATCAGCATAAAACGGGCAATTAAGGAAGCTGACGCATGATTACGAAACGAATTATCCCATGTTTGGACGTTCGCAACGGGCGAGTTGTGAAGGGCGTAAACTTTCAGGGCTTGAATGATGTAAATTCTCCTGTTGAACTCGCAAAATTTTACTCTGACAACGGAGCTGACGAACTCGTTTTTTACGACATTACGGCCTCTTCGGACGGACGCAAGATTTTCACGGACATTTTACGCGAGACCGCACGAAACGTTTTTATCCCGTTGACAGTCGGCGGAGGAATTTCCAGCGTTAAGGACTTCGAGCGGGTTTTATCCTGCGGGGCCGATAAAGTTAGCGTGAACACCGGAGCAATCTCTAACCCCTCGTTAATTCCGGAAGCCGCAAAGTTATACGGCTCTCAATGTGTCGTAATCTCGGCTGATGTCAAGCGCGTCAACGGCAATTTTCACGTGTTCGCTCGCGGCGGGCGTGATGATACAGGGATTGAGGCTATCGGCTGGATTCGTAAATGCGTCGAAAATGGAGCCGGTGAAGTCGTGTTGAACTCGATTGACACCGACGGCGTAAAACGGGGCTTTGACCTGGAAATGCTAAAGGCAGTGTGTGAAGTCGTCAGCGTTCCGGTTATTGCGTCAGGAGGAGCAGGGAGCATTCAGGATTTTATCACTCTGTTTCACGAAATCCCGCGAGTTGATGCCGGATTAGCCGCGTCAATCTTCCACTTCGGCGAGGTCGCAATTCGAGACTTGAAGGCCGAAATGTTCAAGCAAAATATTCCTGTGAGGTTATAAAATGGTTAATATTGATGAGTTAAAGTTTAATGCGCACGGTTTAATCCCCGCAATCGTAATCGATGACGACACCGGCGATGTTCTGATGATGGCTTGGATGAATGAAGAGAGCCTGAAAATTTCTCTTGAGAAAAAGTTGACGTGTTTCTGGAGCCGCTCACGCAAGGAATTATGGCTCAAAGGTGAGACCAGCGGGAATTATCAACATATTATCGAGATAAAAGCCGATTGCGACCGCGACACGCTTTTAGTCTACGTGAAACCTGACGGCCCGGCCTGCCATTTGGGGAATTATTCCTGCTTCGTTGATGATGTTTTGCCTCGTGAAGACGACGAACACGAAAAATTCACTATTCATGGACTTATGGAGCTAATCAAGGGCAGAAAGACCGAGAAAAAAGAAGGCTCTTACACCTCGTATTTATTTGAAAAGGGACTTGACAAAATTCTAAAGAAGATTGGCGAGGAAAGTTCAGAGGTCATAATTGCCGCCAAAAACGACAGAAAAGAGGCAATCTACGAAATTTCCGACCTGGTTTATCACATGCTCGTGCTCATGGCCGAAATGGATATTGACACCAAGGACATTTTGCATGAATTGGCCTCACGCCACGTTATTGACAAGAAAGTTAAACAGGAGAAAATGACTTCATGAGAAACATTCACACGAACTTTGCGGGAGAAAAATTTTCATCATGATTTTATCTGATTTTCACGTTCACACGCGCTACTGCGACGGGAAAAATTCTCCGGAAGAGATTATCATTGAGGCAATTTCGCGAGGAATGAAGAAGCTGGGATTTTCCGGACATTCTTACACCTCGTTTGATGAAGAGCCTTGCATGTCAGTAACTGGGACTGAACGCTATAAAGAAGAGATTAATGCGCTCAAGGAAAAATACGCGTCCCAAATCAAAATTTTCTGTGGAACTGAGCAGGATTATTATTCGGATTTCCCAGCAGAAGGCTTTGACTATATAATTGGCTCCGTGCATTATGTTCTGATTGACGGAGAATATATTTGCGTCGAACACACCGATGAAATTTTTACGCGCTTAATTCACGTCTGCCACGATGACGTTTACGAAGCCGCCGAGAAATATTTTGCTACGGTCGCCGACGTTGTGAGAAAAACGAATGCTGACATAATCGGACATTTTGACGTTATCACTAGGCTTAACAGAGGCAGCAAATTTTTTGACGAGAATAACCCGCGTTACGTCGCTGCTTGGACTTCGGCGATTGATGAGCTATTAAAGACAGGCAAGCCGTTTGAGATTAACATGGGAGGAGTTGCGCGAGGCTATAAAGATTTTCCCTACCCGTCTCGGCCAATGCTGAAATACATTGCTGAACACGGAGGCAGCGTAATCCTCTCAAGCGATGCTCACGTCAAGGAAAATTTGATGTACAAATTCGCTGAATATGAGGAATTAGCGTTGTCAATGGGCTTGAAAGTTGTAGAGCTATGATTTATTTCATTGGTGCCGGGCCTGGAGCTGTCGACTTAATCACCGTCAGAGGGGCCGAAATTTTGCGAAAAGCCCAGAGGATAATTTATGCCGGTTCGCTCGTTAATCCCGAAGTTTTGAGTGCTTATGCGAGTTCTGAGTGTGAAGTTTTTGACAGCTCAAGTTTGACGCTTGAAGAAATTCTTGCATTGCTCATTGACGGCCATAACAAGGGGATTATCACCGTCCGGCTTCATTCTGGGGAT
Organism: Synergistaceae bacterium; assembly: GCA_017454625.1. GTDB lineage: Bacteria > Synergistota > Synergistia > Synergistales > Aminobacteriaceae > JAFUXM01. The sequence goes on along the minus strand of JAFTCP010000156.1, from coordinate 10,079 downwards.
CCTGCGCTTTACGGTGCAGTTCGTGAACAGTTCGAGGCTTTACGCGATAAAAATATTCCGTTTGAGGTTGTTCCGGGCGTAAGCTCACTTTTTGCGGCTTCGGCTTCACTCAAAACTGAGTACATGACCCCTGAACTCTCGCAGACGTTAATAATCTCTCGTCTTGAAGGCAGAACTCCCATGCCTGAACGCGAAAAGTTAAGCTCTCTTGCGGCTCATCGTTCATCTCTTGCGCTGTTTTTGTCGGCTGGAATGCTTGAAAATGTTTGTGATGAACTCATTGCGGGCGGCTATGACAAGAATACTCCGGCGGCTGTCATCTATAAAGCATCTTGGCCAGAGGAGAGAATTTTGCGCGGAACTCTTGAGACGCTTCCGGAAATTTCGCACGGCATCACCAAGAGCGCAATCATTCTTGTTGGAGAGTTCTTGAACGAGAATAAATGCGCGAAGTCAAGACTTTACGACAAAAATTTTTCGCATGAATTTAGACATGGTGAAGCTGAGAGTATAAAAATTTCTGATGACACATAAAATAGTTATCGCCGCATTCACTCATAACGGGGTAAAATTGGCCTTAAGGCTTGCAGATTTTCTTGACGGTGAAGTTTTCGCTCCTGAAAAATTTAATGTCAACGCGATTTATGAGCCGTTAAGCGTCTGGACGGGGAAAATATTTCACGAAGTCCGGGCGTTAATCTTCGTTGGAGCTTACGGAATTGCCGTTCGTGCGATTGCTCAGCATATCTCATCAAAACTTTCTGACCCTGCCGTAATCGTGATTGATGAACTCGGAAAATTCGTAATCCCCGTTTTGTCCGGTCATGTTGGCGGAGCTAATGAACTCGCTCGGAAAATTTCGGGCTTCCTTCATGCTCAGGCCGTAATCACAACAGCTACTGACGTGAATAATCTTCCGGCTGTCGATGAATGGGCCGTGAAAAATAATTGCGTAATCGAAAATCCGGCGGCGATAAAGCAGGTTTCTTCGTTTATTCTTGATGAGAAGGCTGATTATGAGACTAATAGCGTTGAAGCCGTAACACAAGCTCATTCACGCATAGGAGTTGCCGTAACTTATGAGAATATCCCCGTTCCGTTCCCCGTTACGTTGATGCTGAGGCCGAAAGTTTTAGTGTTAGGCGCGGGCTGTAACAAGGGAATTGCTCCGGAGGAATTTGAACGAGACGCAAAAAGTTTTCTCGACGGTGCGGGTGTGAGCGTATTATCGCTTAAGGCTCTTGCTTCGATTGACATTAAACGCGATGAACCGGCCATGAAGTTATTTGCTGAGAAACATAATATCCCATTCATAACGTTCACAGCCTCACAACTTCAGAGTTTAACGGGAAAATTTACGAGTTCGCAAAGAGTTCTTGAAATTGTCGGCACTGATAACGTCTGCGAGCGGGCTTGTGTATTGGCCGGAGGTGAAGGAGCTGTGCTTATGCGCAGTAAATTTGTGTATGAAAATTCGACTTTTGCGCTTGCGAGGTGTAAATTATCATGATATTAAATCCCGTTGAGATCGAACGTGAAAGCATGAGGATTATTGCGGCTTCAATGGGAAAATATGAAGGCCCAAGCGAAAACTTACCCGTCATAATGAGAGTGATACATGCTACGGCGGATTTCGATTTTCAGCATAATTTATTCTTCTCGGACGGAGCAGTTACAAAAGCACGCGAGGCCCTGACTTCAGGAGCTCCCATAATCACCGATACTTTGATGTTGGCATCGGGAATAAGCAAACGTTACGGCACAAAAATTATCTCTCATGTCTCAGATGGCGACGTTAAAACCGAAGCTAAAGCCCGAAATCTCACGCGCGCAATCGTCAATATTGAACATTCTGTGCGTGAATATCCCGAAGCGATTTATGCGATCGGCAACGCTCCTACGGCTTTAATAAAATTGTGTGAACTCGTCCGTGAAGGTCAGGCCAATCCTGCATTGATAATCGGTGTTCCGGTCGGGTTCGTGAATGTCATTGAGGCTAAAAATATGCTCGAAACTTTAACACAAACTCCCCGAATTATCGCTCGTGGACGCAAAGGCGGAACAACTGTAGCTTGTGCAATAATCAATGCAATTCTTTATAGTTAGGGTAAAATATTCTTTATTCAGTCAGGAAGGTGAAAGCTATTGTTTCTTGGACGTAAAGAAGAACTAACAGCACTCGAAAATTTATATAATAAAGACAGTTTCAGCGTATTCGTGATTTACGGCGATAAAGGAGCAGGGAAAACTACGCTTCTCAGGGAGTTTTGCCGCAATAAAAACTCAATATTTTTCACAGCCTCGCCCAAGAGCAACCGTGCTAACCTGAATAAATTTTCTGTCCAGGTCTTGAATTATTACGATGACGAAGAACACGAATCTTTCCCGTTTTGGAGCAGCGTATTTTCATATATAAAGCATAAACAGGACGGCAGACGCTTAGTTATCGTGCTTGATGAGTTTTCGGAACTTGCAGAGAAAGACGCAGCATTTATGAACGTTTTTATGACCTCGATTGAACATGATTTAATTGACAGCAATGTTTTCCTGATTTTGAGTAGCAGCAATATAAATTTCGTTGAGAGTTCAATATTAAAGAAAATTGCTTTACTTCCAAGAAAGATTACAGCCCAGCTTCGAATAAATAATTTTCTTACGGAAGAAGTCATGTTGAAATTGCGGCAAGATCTCGCAAAAACTTCAAGAGATGGCGGGCCGTCAAGGATATTAAAGTACTCTGCTGATGATATTATTCTTAAAGAGGGCGAAATCAACAAATCAATATATAAAGTCATATCAGGCCGTGCAGTATGTTATCTCAATTACGGGACTGACGACGAGTATTTATTAGGCAGCTTGCAGGAAAATAACGTCTTCGGGGAATATTCGCTTTTGACAGGAAAGCCGGGAATTTATACGGTCGTGGCTTACAGTGATATGCTCGTGTTAAGAATTGGCCGTGATGAGTTCCAGAAATTTATCGAGATGAACTCGGACAATGCGATCAAAATTATGCAAAACATGGCGAGAATGCTTAATGTCATGAAATATAATATCGACATGCTCCGTAATGAGCTTAAATAAAAATTTCGGAGTAACTACAGGAACTTGTGCCGCCGGAGCTTCTAAAGCCTCAGCAATTTTCATCACAACAGGCATAATTCACGGACAAGTCAGCGTAAAAAATCTTGAAGGCCATGAATTCACGTTAAAAGTTTTTCATGAAAGCAAAAATACTTTCGGTGTCGTGAAATATTCCGGCGATGATAAAGCCGACATAACCGACGGAGCAAAGATTTTAGCGTGCGTTGAAATTCTTGATGATGACGAAGGCAAAATAATTTTCACAGCTGGTGAGGGTGTAGGCATTGTAACTCTTCCGGGCCTGAAAGTTCCAGTTGGTGAACCCGCGATTAATCCCGTTCCTCGTGAGATGATTAAACGGGCTGTACGTGAAGTTATCCCCCGAAAATCTCTGCGTGTGATTATCTCCGTTCCCAATGGCCGCGAACTCGCAAAGAAAACTTTTAATCCAAGATTAGGCATTGTCGGCGGCATCTCAATTTTAGGCACAACAGGCTTTGTAAAACCAATGAACGAACAAGCATTATTGCAATCTCTAAGCCTTGAACTCAACATGATTTACTCTCTGGGTTTCCGTGAACTCTTCATAACTTTTGCAGGAACAGGCGAAAAATTCACACGAAGGCTCTTTCATACTGAAACTAGAAGTATTATACAGACTGGATATTATTCGGATAAGGCAGGAAACATAACACAAGCTGACACTCACTCCGATTATGTTCTCAATGAGACCGCTAATATCAACACGGCAAGAAATATAATACAATGCGGAAATTATCCCGGTTACGTTCTTGATGAAGCGGCTGAACTCGGCTTTGAACACGTCATAATCACCGGGCATCCAGGAAAACTCTTAAAATTGGCCGCAGGAAGTTTCAACACTCACAGCAAAATTGCCGACGGAAGGCTTGAAGCCCTCTGCACTCACTTAGCTTTAATCGGAGCTGAACGAGATTTTATCACGAAAATTTATCACAGCAACACCACGAATGAAGCTATCGAGATTGTCAAGTCAGAGGGATTTAGTCATGTATGGAGTAATCTTGCTGAGGTCGTCTCGCGTAAATGTGAGCAAAGAGTTTGCGAAAGAATGAAAGTTGATACGTTTTTTATTGACAGCTCCGGCGAAATTTTAGGCTCTTACGCTTCAGGAGAGAAATTATGACGCGAGAAATTATCGTTGCTGGTGCTGGTTCGGGGTCGCTCACTCTGGAAGTTCAGGAGGCCTTGAAGTCTGCAGACGTAATTTTTGCGGCTTCACGTTTCGTTAATCTCGTTCCATCTGGTAAGAAAGTTATTGACATCAAAAATTATTCTGAACTCGCCAACGAAACCGGAAAAGTATTAATTCTCGTCTCAGGTGATACCGGAATTTTCAGTTTGCTCCCAGTTTTGCAAAAAAAATTCCCCGATGAAAAATTTACAGTTCTGCCCGGCGTAAGCTCACTTCAGGTTATCTGTGCAAGAGCCGGTGAAACTTGGAATGACGCAAAAATTCTCTCAGGACACGGACGAAACTTAGACGCTGGAATATTCTTAAACGCCGTCGAACGAAACAGGATAACAATATTATTCTGCGACAAAGTTATATCGCCTAAATGGGCATGCGAGAAGTTAATGTGTCTTGACGTTGAAGTTTTCATAGGCTCAAACTTGGGAAGTCCTGACGAGAAAGTTTTTCACGGAAGCCCGGCCAATTTCACGAGTTATGATTTTCCGGAACTCTCAATCCTGCTCATAAGGAATGAAAAATTTTACACTCACGAGAAATTATTTTTGCGAAACTCTGACTTTATCCCCGAAAAGCATATGACCAAAGAGGCCGTGAGATTTGCGATATTGAGCCGTCTTGAACTTGATAATTCTTCCACGTTCTGGGACATTGGAGCTGGATCTGGAAGTATCAGCGTCAGCGTCGGTTACGCCAATCCTGAGATAAATATTCACTCTGTAGAGTTCAGACCTGAGGCATTAAGCATAATTTCACGCAATATAAAAAAGTTTCATCTTCATAATATTCACGTTCACGAGGGCCGCGCTCTTGACGTGATTAAAACTCTTCCGAAACCTTCACACGTTTTTATCGGCGGAAGCTCTGGGGAATTGGCCGGTATTCTTGAATATATCTCTCGTTTTGATTGCGTTCGTGTCGTGATTGCCTGCGTAACTCTGGAGACTTTCAACACAGCGTATTCATTCCTGCATCAATGGGACAACTTCGAGACGCTCCAAATTTCAGCATCAACATCAAAATCACTTGCTCCGGATATGACACTCATGAAAGCCGACAATCCCGTAATAATTCTCAGCGCTAATCGTTAATTATGAAAACTTCGAGACGCTCAAATATCAGCATCAACCTCACTTGTCCAGAATATAACACGCTCAATCACATAATCATTCTCAGCATGAAAATAAACAAAAGTTTACTCATTAATTCTAGCATGAAACTCTATTTACATTCTCGAAACTTGCGATATAATATCCGTCGTAAAATTTTTTGACTATGGAGGAAATTTAACCATGAAGAAATTAGCGGCAATGTTGATTATCTTGGCGTTAAGCGCTGGCGTATGTTTTGCTGACGGTCTGAATATCTCTAAGCCCGACGAGTTTGTCAATCTCAAAATCGGAACTCAGAGAGGAACAATCGCCGAAGGTATCGCGAAAAATATGCTCGGAGACAAGGCAAGTTCACAGCTCACGACTTATGAGAAAGCTACGGACGTAATTCAAGCCCTCAAGGTCGGCAAAATTCAGGGCGCAATAATGGACGAGGCTCCGGCCAATCAATTTGTGAAGAATGACCCTGAAACACTGACAATTTTACCTGATGCCCTCACCGTTGAACAGTACGCAATCGGCTTCAAGCAGGGCAACACGGAACTTCTTGAACAGGTCAACAAGGCTCTTGCTGAGATTAAAGCTGACGGCTCACTCGAAGCTATTATGTTGAAGTACAAAGAGGATCCGACAGCGGCCAAGCCTGAAGATATTGACCTTCACAAGGGAGCTGCGGGCGGAAAATTATACGTTGGAACTGAATCGGGGTTCCCTCCTTATGATATTAAAGTCGGCGACGGTTACACTGGAATTGATATCGAGATGTGCGCTCTCATCGCTGGAAAACTTAACAAAGAGCTTGTGATTATTGCTTACCCGTTCGATTCGTTGTTCATGGCCGTAAACTCAGGCAAGGTTGATATGATCTGCGCAGGAATTACGGTTAATGAGGAAAGAAAGATGTTCACAGACTTTTCGGATCCTTACGAGGACGCTAAACAAGTTGCTGTAGTTCTCACGAAAGATTACAAAGCGGAATAATATAACACGTTATATTTTATCGACGCGAAAATTTTGAAGTCCTTCGGATGAAATATGCCGGAGGATTTTTTGTTGCAAAGTTTCATTTATCATGTAAAGTATTCGCTAAAAAGGGGGAGTTCTAAGCATGAGCAATATCGACGAAATTTTATCGTTCTGTGTGAACTTAAGCCGTCAAATGGTGTTAAGCGGGGCCAATCTCGAACGCGTAAATGCTGCCGTCGCGTTCATCTGCAAAGCCTATCAACTTGAAGACGTAAGCATATTCAGTCTCAGTTCTCACATGTCAATAGCCGCAAAGGACAAAGCCGGAAATTATTCATCGCGCCAAATCTCAATCCCTCCGTCCGGCATTCACTTAGAGAGGTTAAAGAGTTTGAACAGGTTATCTTACAAAGTTACTGAGATTAAGCCGAACCCGAAATTTCTTGACAAGATGCTTGAACGGGCTGTTAATGTTCAGGAATATCCTGATATTGTCGTTCTACTCGGAAGAATTTTAGCGATGTCGTGTTTATGCTTCATGTTCGGCGGAACTTTTAGTGAGCTAATTCCTGTTGCTGTCGTTACGGCTTTAATCCATTTTATTACGCCCATTCTCGAAACTACCGGGCTTGATAGAATAGTAATGAACGCGTTCATAATGTTTCTTGCCGGTTCGTGCGCAATATTATTCACGGCCTCCAACATGAGCAATAATTTTCCTGTTATATTAATCACCGTGTCGATGCTCGTAATTCCCGGAATTCCCCTCGTAAACTCAATGCGAAACCTTTTATGCGGACATGAGATTAACGGGATATTGCAGATGTTAAAGATTTTTATCGAGACTATGGCTCTCGGAATGGGAGTATATTTAGCTCTCGTAATTTTCTCAGGTTTCATCAAGATTAACGCGACTTCTCAGCCTTTAACTCATCCGTATTTTCTCATTGCGTTATCGTTTATCGCTTCGGTTGGATTTGGCGTTGTGTTCAGGATTAAGCCGCAAGATTTAATTTTTGCTGGACTTGGCGGAGCTTTGGCGAGAATTGCTTTGCTGACGTTAACGCCTGTAATTTCAAGCAGACTTCTTTACATGACATTATCGGCTTCGGTCGCGGCTTTGTACGCTGAATTTTTCGCGGTAACCAGACGACAGCCTTCAACTTACTTTATTTACCCGTCAATAATTCCCTTAATTCCCGGCGATTTGTTCTTTTACGCGCTTGTAGGCTTGTATCTGGGAGATTATTCCGGCTTCGAGACACACGGGATTAATTGCGTACTGTCGCTTTTAGGGTTAAGCATCGGATTTGTCCTGAGTTCAACGTTTGCTCATCATGTCAGAAAAGTAAAATTCAGGAGGTTTAATCAATAACTTTCATAGCGAAGTCCTTAACAATCTCTTTCAGCTCGTCAGGCTCAATAACTTTTGCGTTCGGAGCTCCGGCCAATACCCAGCGAGCTGCTTCATCGAGATACGGGACTTCTGCGTTGAGAATAATATCACCGTCGGGCAGCTCGTCGATTTTCTGTGTTGGATGCCATTTAATTTCCCTCATGGAATCCGCGAGATTTCCCGACAACTTTATTTTTACCGAATGCGTTTCATTACCCGGAGCAATATGCCACGCCGTCGAGACATAATCGCTTGTGAAGCCGCCAACGTCAGGCATAACGTAATCTTCATCAGATGCAAAATTAGCCTCAATAATCCTGCTCATTCTGTGAGTGCTTAAGGCTCTATGCTTGTGATTGAACGAGACCATGTACCATGAATTGCCGCGAAAGTAAAAATCATACGGGGATAACGTCCAGCGTCTTGGTTCTTTTCCCGGCGAAACATAGCGAATGTTTACGGCTCGTTTTGAGTACTTTGCTTCGGTTAAGAGGCTGAAAATTTCGGGCTTAACTGGCGCGGCAGGAACAGCAATTATCGTTGAACTCGCTAAATCATCTCCGGCTTCCGCTAAATTCTTCGGGATGTAATGCGTAATTTTTTCCCATAATGACACGGCAGGTTCGCTCATATGCGGCAAAAAGTGAGAAGCCATCTTCAAGCCCGCACTCAACGCTTCAATCTCTTGTTTAGACGCTTCGATATTAACGAGAAAAGAGCCCTCATGCTCAAGGACATACTTTTTTATGCTCCTGTCATAAGTAATCTCAGCTCCCATGTCCCGAAGAAAATCAATATCATTCTGAAGCGTCCGGTTTTGTTCGTAGCCCGTGCCCTTTTTCGTGAATGAATATTCTCCAGCTTCTTCAAGTTCCTCGCGCGTGGCTTTCCGTTTCGACTGAAGAAGTGCTATAATCTTCAACAATCTTCTGTAACGTATGGATGACATATCTTTTGACATGGAATATATTTTACACCTTGTAACAAGTGAGCGAATATACCCACATTAAATATACATGATTGACTGCTATAATTTCACCCGTTGAGTATGACATAACAACTTAATCATCGTAAATTCAGAGACAAAATTTTGGCGAACATGACGACATTAATTTTAGGCACATAGTTTATCACGGCATCAATTTTGAACCAAGAGTTTATCACGGCATTAATTTAGGGCAAAAAGTTCATCACATCAATCAAATTTTTAACGAAAAATTATCACGCAACAGCACCACAAATTTATCACGAAAGGTTCATTACATCATGACAATACCAATTTTAGAGGAAATGAAGCGTTTACGTGAATCAGGAAATCCCGAAGACATTGAGAAATATTTTGAGCTTGCAAGTCAAATTTTTTCGCCTGATGACTTCGTTACAAGCGATGAAGACGACGAAGAAGAAAAAGCTGACTATGACGAGGCCAATGCTGAAAATCACGACGAAGCTGACGAAGGAGATAATGAGATGACTGACAGGGAAGTATTAGAAACGTTTCTTAATTTTGAGCTTGGTTCGCCTGATGAAGTCTTCGATAAGTTCTTGACGCTTGAAAACGCTAAACTCTATGAACATGTCGGCGATAGAGACTGCGTTTATGTTCCTGGAACACGAAGCGACAGAGTTTTACTCGTTGCACATGCTGATACTGTCTTTGCCGGTTACAGAGGCCCTCACAAAGTCATTCTTGATGGAGATATTTACAGAAGCGGCGATGAGAATTACGGAATTGGAGCGGATGACCGGGCAGGCTGTGCAATTTTGTGGCTGTTACGAGACTCCGGACACTCATTATTAATCACGAACGACGAAGAAATCGGCTCACTCGGAGCGCATGACATCAGGGATTTTCACAAGGAATTATTCAGGGAAATCAACGAGCATCAATACATAATCGAGTTCGATCGGCGAAACGGCAGGGATTACAAGTGCTACAATATTCCCGTTACGGACGAGTTCAAACGTTTCATCGAAGAAAATACTGGCTATGAGGATGCCGGCACAAAGTCATCAACTGATATTAGAGTTCTTTGCGGGAAAATTTGCGGCGTGAATTTAAGCGTCGGCTATTATTATGAACATCACATTGAAGAATATCTTGTGTTCAGCGAATGGGAGAATACGTTAAATCTTGCTCGTAAGTTATTGGCCGGAGAACAGAGAAAATTCCCGTTGAAAGCGAAATAGTTTCGTAAAAGGTAATAATAAAGCCCCTTAGTTCTTGACTGAGGGGCATAATTTTTATTTCTCGTATTTATCCAGCAAGTTTTGTATCTTCGCCGGAATT
>JAFTCP010000155.1 GCA_017454625.1 Synergistaceae bacterium | reverse complement strand
TCTCTCGGCTTCAGCTTTCTTCTTGGCAGCTGCGGCTGCGGCTTCCTTCTCCTGACGTTCAAGTCTCGCTAAGTAAGCATCATCCTGCTCAACAAGGAATAATCTCGGTCCTCTCGGATCATTGTCAGCGGCCCTGTAACTTCCTCCATGAACAGGACATGAAGCCGTCGGGGATTTACCCTTAGGGAAGAACAACGGGACAGCTTGACATCCTGAACGTGCTCGATAGCCTGTTGCGCGGCAAATCGAAACTTTATCGACTTCAACGTCAGACGGAGGATTTGCGAAATTGGCCGGAGTTTTCTGCTCCTGAACGGCATACGTCATGAATTTTCGCCAGACCGGAGCCGCTAAAGTTCCTCCGAAGGCTTTACGTCCCATAGTTTTGTGGTCATCGCGTCCAACGTAAACCGCCGTAGTCAATCCCGGAACTCCTCCGCAGAACCAAGCATCAATAAAATCGTTTGACGTTCCAGTTTTCCCGAAGACGTTAACTTTCGAGATTGCCGCAGGTTTTCCCGTCCCTGCTCTCACAGCGTCTTGAAGCATTGAGCGGATTGCATAAGCCGTTTCCGGACGCATCGCCTGAGTTTCCGCCGTCGTCCTGTGTTCAATCACGTTGCCTTCGCTGTCCTGAATTTCGCGTATCATCAACGGGACAATTCTTTTTCCGCCATTGTTGAAACAGTTGAAAGCTACAGCCATCTCAAGAGGTGTCAAACTCGCTGAACCTAACGCTACGGATAAATCGTTCGGCAAATATTTTGTCTCAATTCCCATGTTACGCGCCATTCTCACGATTGCATCAGTCCCAATGTAAGCGGCAACACGAACAGCGACCGTATTAAGTGAACTCGTCAAAGCTCTCTGCAAAGTTACCTCACCCGAATAACCCTTTGTCGAGTTTTGCGGCGACCAGCCTTTACCTCTGCTTCCCTTCTGCTTGAAAGTTATCGGAGCATCGAGAAAATGATCGCTGGGCATTACGTCTTCTTCCATTGCGGCGGCGTAAACTATGGGCTTGAAACTTGAGCCGGGCTGACGTATAGCTTGAGTTGCTCGGTTAAACTTGCTCTCCTTGAAGTCCTTTCCTCCGACGAGCGCGAGAACTTCTCCGGTTTCAGCTTCAATGCAGACAAGCGCGCCCATTACGTTTTTGCTCAGTCCGTTAATGGCTTCACGGGCTTTTTCCTGGAGCTTAATATCAAGCGTCGTGTAAATCTGCATTCCTCCGCTGTAAACTTCATCTTTCCCATAACGCGGCAGTAAATCATTGAACAATAAATGCGAGACGAAATACGGAGCCCGGTTGAACTCCTCAATTTTATTCACCTGAGTTTTTATCTCGATTTCCTCGTTATAAGCGTCCTGTCTTTGTTCAGGCGTAATCCATCCAAGCGTTTCCATTCTTGAGAGAACGTAATTTTGTCGGGATTTTGCGTTGCTCATGCTTGAAAGCGGGTTATAGCGTCCAGGGTTCGCGATAAGTCCGGCCAATATTGCGGATTGTGCGAGGTCTAAATCTCGTGCGGACTTGTCAAAGTATGTTCGCGCGGCCGTCTCAACTCCCCAAGCTCCATGACCGAAATTAATCGTGTTCAAGTAAAGCTCAAGAATTTTGTCCTTCGGGAATAACTTTTCAAGCCTCATAGCAATAATTATCTCTTTAGCCTTCCTCGTTATGCTTTTCTCGTGAGACAAGAATAAATTTCTCGACAACTGCTGAGTAATCGTGCTTGCTCCCTGAACTTTTCCGCCTTCAACAACGTCCGTCCATAATGCGCGCATGATTGAGCCTAAACGAATTCCCCCGTGCTGATAAAATGCTGAGTCTTCCGCCGCTAATACAGCTCTGACAAGATAAGGCGACATCTCCGTTAAGTCTAAAGGTGTCCTGTTCTCGATGAATAATCTTGCTATGACTTCACCGTTTCGGTCATACACGATTGACGGCAAACTGTTCTTCGGGTTAGCGAGTTCAACCATGCTCGGCAAGTCTTCCGAAAGTTTCACGACGTACCAGGCAACTCCTGCGCTTAATGCTCCTGTCGCCAGAAGAACAACAAGCAATATCGTCATGAACATAATCTTTAAGATTGAAAAATGTCTCTTCTTTTTACGCGACTTCGGCTTCGGCTGTGTCCTCTGAACCTGCTTTTTTTGTCGCTGCTGCTGCTGTTGATAAATTCTATCGATGTCTACGCTGAAATTTCGATTATCAGGTTCACGGGAACGGCGCGGTCTAAATCTCTCGTCCATGTGAATAAATTTCCCCTTTATAATAATTTCTCAAATAATATCACAATCAACGCTCAAATATCCTAATTAACCCGCCCTTACGCTCATATTTCGTGTCATAAATTTTCTTAAAGCTGAACCATTGATATTCTCCGTAAGTTACAGTTAAAACGTTCAAGTCATCATCAAGCTCTTCATATCCGGCCAAGTTGAACCAGTGCCACTCGAAGTCGTCCAAAATTTTATCCTGATGATTAAGCAGTAAAAACGGGACGGGCAAATTTCGGTCGATTTGATTTATGACGGCCTCAGCGAAATTTTCATAATCGACGTTTCCGGATACCCCTTCAAATATTAGCGCGGAATTATGAATTTTTTGCAGATAATCATAGAAGCCGCATATATATGTTTCGAGCAAGTCAACTCCATGATAACGGGGCCTTAAGAAAGGTTTCATGACGGAAGCAAAGTTGATGAAGTCTTGACGCGATAAATTTTCAGGATTAAACGGGTAAAGACTTCGGAATTTATCACCAGACCTAGCAAGATAAATGCAAGTATCACACGCAGTAACTGCCGCGCATCCGCCCATGTTCATATCCCATTCCGGGAGCCAGTCCTGATTTCCACCCGGAGCGTTCCCAATCGTGAAGTAATCAAGAATTTTTTTCTTTGTCAAATTATCACATCCCTAAAAATTTTTTCTGCATATTTTATAGCTTTAAGAGAATTTGTGAATGTTATGCGCCTTAATCATTAAAATTTTTACGACGAGAAAATAGAACATGTTATATTTTTACGTTGAATTAATATTTATATCCTGAAAAAATTTACGACTGTGCTAAAATATTTCCCGTTTTATCTTTTACGGTCGAAGTTGTGCTTCAGCTATTCTGGTTGAAGTTATTTTCATGAGTTACGCATCAGCTGGACCATCTAAAGAAGTTTTGCGCTAAAAATTGACACTCTTAAAACGAAAGGAAAAATTAACATGGCAGACATTATCGGACTTACATGTACTCAGTGCAAACGCCGCAACTACACCACAACGATTAACAAGAAAAAACAGAGCAAAAAGCTCGAAATCAAGAAATATTGCAAGTGGTGCAACGCTTCTGTCCTTCATAAGGAATCAAAGTAGTATTGCCAAAGAATTAAACCTGTTGTAAAATCTCTCTCGTTTAATTTTCACGCAGGTCCGTGGCTCAATTGGCAGAGCACTGGTCTCCAAAACCGGGGGCTGAAGGTTCGAGTCCTTCCGGGCCTGCCATTTCTCATTAAGGACAAAGCAAAATGGCAAAAGCAGCAGCAGAAAAACCAACAAAAATGTCTTCGTTTATGAACTTCATTCGTGAAGCCAGAGCCGAGCTTAAAAAAGTTACTTGGCCGACACGAAGGCAAATTTGGTATTGGACATTAATCGTAATAGTTTTCACGCTTTGTGTTTCGTTATACTTGGGACTGATAGACTTTCTTCTTGCGTGGCTCTTCAGCGCGCTTCTGGGTTAAAGACAAGCTATGCCGGACAATGATCGCAGATGGTATGTAGTTCAGACTTACGCGAGCTACGAAAATAGAGTTGAAGCGGACTTGCGCGAGAGAATTAAGGCGATGCATATGCAGGATAAAATCTTTAACGTCCTAATCCCGACGGAGACGCATATTGTCGTAAAAGACGGAAAAAGCCGGGAAGTTACGCGAAAGTTATATCCGAGCTATGTAATGGTCGAGATGATTCTTGATGAACAATCCTGGTACGCTGTCAGACACACGCCCGGAGTTACGGGTTTCATCGGAGCAGGAACGCACCCAATCCCCTTGTCTCAAGAAGAAGTTGACAGAATTATGTCCGGCATGAAGAAGAGCGAGGAAAACCCCAAAATCGAAGTGGACTTGAAAATCGGTGATACCGTGCGGGTAATCGCTGAAGGAGAAATGAAGGGTTTCACAGGGCCTATAGTTGAGATTAACGCGAAAAGGGGCAAGCTGAAATTTAATCATGGATTTCTCGGCGGCGCAGAGATTGAGACTGATTTCAAGTCAGTGGAGAAAGTTTAGACGTTGTGCAAAAAACGGTGAAAATGTAAGAGTTTCAACGATACCGTTATAGTGCTGAGTAGACCAGCTCCAGCAAGAAGAGAATTTTATACACCTTCTCTGAAAATTCCCGTTTGTTTATTTAATGGGAATGTCTACGAAATCGCAAGAAAACAGAAAGGAAAAATTTTTATCATGGCTAAGAAAGTTGTAGGGCAGATAAAGTTACAGCTGCCAGCCGGAAAAGCCACGCCAGCACCTCCTGTAGGGCCTGCACTCGGACAGCACGGCGTGAACATCATGGAGTTCTGCAAGCAGTTCAACGCAAAAACTCAGGATCAGGCAGGATTAATCATTCCAGCGGTAATTACGGTTTACGCTGACAGGAGCTTCAGCTTCGAGCTCAAAACTCCTCCGGCCGCCGTATTATTGAAGAAGGCAGCAGGTCTCGAAAAGGGTTCAGGCGTTCCCAACAAGACGAAAGTCGGCAAACTTGCACGCGCTAAGGTCAAGGAAATTGCTGAACTCAAAATGAAGGACCTCAACGCTAACGACATCGATGCCGCAATGAGAATGATTGAGGGCACAGCTCGTTCAATGGGGCTTGAAATCGTCGACTAAGAATTTATTTTTTGCGTAAAGTTAGTAAAATCGCGTTATGCAGGTTTTATTGCTGATTTGAGTTTATTTTCTTTCACTTATTTTTTACGTGATAATACACACTCAAGCGCAAAATTTGTTAAAGCGGAAGAGTTTTAAGGCTCGTTATTGACCGCAGGAGGTAAAGAATGAAGAGAAGCAAGAGATACAGAGAAGCCGCAGAGAAAATCGAAGCGGGAAAGTTATACGGACTTCGTGAGGCTGTAGATTTATTCAAGCAGGTAGCTACGGCCAAGTTCAATGAAAGTATCGAAGTTCACGTACGCTTAGGAATTGACCCTCGTCATGCAGATCAGCAAGTTCGAAGCACGGTGTCCCTTCCTCATGGAACGGGCGTAACTAAGAAAGTTTTAGTTATCACTCAGGGCGAGAAAATCAAAGAAGCTCAGGACGCAGGAGCTGACATTGTCGGCGGCGATGACATGGTCGCTCAGATTCAGGGCGGATTTATGGACTTTGATGCCGTAATCGCGACACCTGACATGATGAAATCCGTCGGACGCTTGGGAAAAGTTTTAGGCCCTCGCGGATTAATGCCCAGCGCAAAGACCGGAACAGTTACATTTGAGCTTGCCAACGCCGTAAAAGAGATTAAGGCAGGACGCGTTGAGTTCCGAGCTGACAAGGCAGGAATTACACATAATGCCGCCGGTCGAAGAGATTTCAGCGCTGATGACTTGTATGATAACGTGAAAGCGTTGCTTCAGGCGATTTACAGGGCACGTCCGGCTTCGGTCAAGGGAACGTACGTTAGGAGCATAGCGATTGCACCGACGATGGGGCCGGGAATTGCTGTTGATCCGGCACTTGCTCAGAAAGAATTAGCACTGTAAAAATTTTTCGCAATCATATATAATTTCATTAATTCCGAAGACAGCAGGAGCGCGAACGCTTAATAAAAATCCTGCTCAGGAGAGATAAAACGTGTAAATAACGCTTCTCCTGTTATGCTAAAATTTCGGGAGGAGCTTTTGTTTGATATTAAGGAGGTGAAAATAAAAAGATGCCGGCACAAATTAAATATGAACTCGTTGATGCCCTGAAAGAGAAACTTGCGAAGACTAAGGCCGTTTACGTCGCTGAATATCGCGGAATGACGGTTGAGCAGAGTACGATGTTGCGTAAAAAAGTTCGTGAGGCGGGCGGTGAGCTGAAAGTCTCGAAAAATACGTTGTTCAAAATCGCCATGAAGGAAACGGGATTAACCGCACTTCCAGACGAGATGACGAAGGGCCCGAACATTTACGCGTTATGTTATGATGACCCCGTAAGCGTCGCTAAAGTCCTTAAGGAATACGCTAACGACAAGACACAGAAGGCGTTTATCCTCAAAGGCGGACTGCTCGAAACTCAGATTTTGGACCTGAACCAGTTATTAGCACTCGCAGATTTGCCGTCGAAAGAGGCTCTCAGAGCGCAGGTTGTCAGGACGATCGCGGCTCCGTTATCAGGACTCGTCAACGTATTATCCGGAACAATCAGGAATTTCGTTACATGCCTCGACCAAATTCGAGCAAAGAAAGAAGAAGGCGCGGCGTAATAGTGTTATTTATGTTGCGAACTTGGTGCATGAAATTTTGCAATCATGGGAACTCGCGAGCTTTACGGTTATTTTCGCTGAAAGTCTGACGCGTGAAACCATATAGCAAGTATAAATGTTATGAAACGTTTTTAGTGAATTTATCGCGAAAAGCTCATCACGACAAGCCTAAGTGGTACGCGGCACAGAAAACTCACAAACAAGCGTAAAATATCACGGAGCGTTTTCAAATGAAAGCCTAATTTTCATGTGAAATCGAGCGAAAAAACACAAAACATATTTTGCAGTAAAAATTATTAAATGGAGGAAATTTAGTATCATGACAAAAGATGAAATCATTAGCGCAATTGAAACAATGTCAGTTCTTGAACTCTCGGAACTCGTAAAGGCCCTTGAAGATAAGTTCGGCGTATCAGCTTCAGCGGCTCCCATGATGATGGCGGCTATGCCTGGTGCGGGTGCGGCGGCTCCTGCGGCTGAGGAGAAGACGGAGTTTGATGTCGTCTACAAAGGTCCTGGCGCGAACAAGATCGCTGTAATCAAAGTTGTACGTGAGATCACATCACTCGGCCTTAAGGAAGCGAAAGAGCTTGTTGACAATCCTCCGAAGAACATCAAAGAGGGCGTATCAAAGGAAGAGGCTGAAGAGCTCAAGAAGAAACTGGCTGAAGCCGGAGCGGACGTTGAAGTTAAGTAGTTAGTTAATGCGTGTAATAGAGGCTCATTAAACTTTTGGGCCTCTTTTGTTTATAAAACGGAGGAATTTTCACGATGAGCGCACAGAATAACAAGAAAAATCCCCAGCAGCCTGACAACAAGAAAAAAATCATAATCGGTATCGTCTGCATAATTTTATTATTAAACGTAATGTGGACGATCATGCAGAACAAGTTCACGCCGAAGCTCGATGAAGTAAAAGCAGGAATGGCGGCACTTGAGCAGAGAATTACGAAACTTGAGCAGGGAGGACTTCCTGATGTTGCGGACTTAAGGGAGGATTTCGCGGCATTGAAGGCAGTATCTGAGAAGTTTTCGGAGCGTTTAAACCAGACACTCAAGACGGAAGAAGATCAGCTTGCGTATCTTGAAGCTCAGGTTGAAGCTCAGAAGGCACGAGTTGAGGAGTTAAAGAAATTTTCAGCAGAATAACAATCAACACAACTCCTAAAATTATCAGCGTGCTATGGTTGAAGGTGGCGGGGAAAAAATTACAATAGGACACAACACACACCACAAACGCACCTCCTTTAGATGAAGCCCCGATTGAAGCTAATTCGTCGGGGTTTTCTTGATAGCTGTGATAATATGATTAGCATATTAGATGAGGAGTTGAGGAATTAATGAATTGTTCAGGATGCGGAGCGCCGCTTGACATTAACGATGAAAAGTGCCCGTATTGTGGTAAAATTACTCCGTACGGCGAACGAATGTTCGAGGAACGCAAGGAGCAGGAGAAGAAGAAAGAGGCTGACAATCTCCCGAAGATGAAATATGCTTCGATAACGGCTGTTGCAATTCTTTATGTAATTACGTTCGGGATTTATTCGCCTTATTGGTGCGTGTCTCGTGCGAAGTCGCTTAATGAGCTTTATTCTGAGATGAAATTTCCGACATGGGCGGCTTGGCTTTATCTCGTTTTAGCGCTTGGAGTTTTCTTGATGCCCGGCAGTTACAGCGAAATGGGACTTACTGAAGAGACCGGAAGCAACATTTTGGGATATTTAATGCTCGTGTTGACGGGAATATCTATTTTGATGTCGTTTTGCGCTAGGAAAATTTTGCAACAGCATGCTTCACGTTTCATCGGGCTTGATGCGGCGGCTAACAGCGTGGCTCCGTCAATAATCATGATAGTAATCTGCGGTCCGGTTTATGTTCAGTATCATGTGAACAAGTTGATAAAAATGAAGATACTTGCTCCGAAAATATAAAATTATGCCCCGACGGTTAATCGGGGCTTTGTGTTATTTCGAGTTCTTGACGTAATCGTTGCGTTCTTTCAAGGCTCGTTCGGCTAGCGTGCATGCCCGTAATATCGCTTGAATGTCCTGACTTCCTGAGAGAGCTTCAAGATTTTTCACGGCATCTTCAAGTTCATTCTCAAGTTTTCGTGAAGCCGGCGACGGATCCGAATATTTTATTGCTTCCGAGAAATTCACAAGCTGTGTAAGACTTTCTGCGGGAACTCCGGAGGCTTTGAGGTCATCGGCAACGTATTTAACCTTATTGGCCAATGATGAGAGATTAGCTCTGCCTTCGGACTGCTGGCGTGATTCTGAGCTTGAGAGTTTCAGAGTGGCCATGTTGACGAGGAGCATCGGGATTAAGAATAAGACGAGGCCGCCAACGTGAATTAGCATGTAAGTAACGACGGAGAAATTAGCTAAAGCGTTGCCGACCGACACGACGATTACGAACAGGAAATAAAGCCCGCCTAAAATCGCCTGAGTGAAATTCATCGGAATGTTTTTCCCGGAGTTCTGACGCATAGCAATTCCGCTGAACATGAGAGTTTCAAGGATTAACGCGAAAACCAGGAAGCCCGCAGAAATCCAGAACGTAACGCCTCTTTGCTCCGGAGTTGTCAGGAAGTAAACGAAGAATGCCGCGACGACACCGATTAAGAGCATGAGGAGAAATATATTGAAGACTTGACGGATCTTATTAAAAAATTTTCCCATTGATATTTACATCACCTTTCAGATTATAATTGCTGGCCGCAGTTCATGCAGAATTTCGCACCTGGAATTAAAGCCGCTCCACATTTCGGACAAGTTAATTTAGCTCCGCAGTTCATACAGAATTTAGCGCCATCGATTACAGGTTGACCGCACGACGGACAAATTTTTGTTGAGCCTGATGCTTGAGGCTGAGGATTAGGATTGACGGGATTAACAGGAGGATTTGACGGGGGATTTTGCGGGTTAATATACTGTCCCATTTGCGAGGCCATTTGTCCGAAAGTTCCGCCCATTCCCATGCCAGCACCGAGACCAACGCCAGCGCCTAAGAGTGAGCTTCCTCCTTCGTTTTTCGCGGCAGCTTCCATAACGTCGAAGGATCTTTGCTGTTGATAGTTGTAGCCGATTACGTTCATGCTCGCGCGTTCGCTGAGGGCTTGTTTGAGCCTCTTTAGTCCCTCGTCGTCGTCGTTGATGTTGACTGAGCCGAAGTAGAAGTTAAGGGGTTCGATGCCGTAATTCGCAAATTCAGGTCTGATTTTCTCGACAGCCTCGTTCGACATGTCCTCAAGATACGCGCTAATCTCGAAAATGTTAATCTTCTTGTGAGCAATGTATGTAGAGATCATATCGCCCATTCGTGAAAGAATTAATCCCTTGAAGTAAGTCTCGATGTCCGAGCGAGTAATCGATGATTTATTTCCGGCCAATTTCAAGACGAATTGACGGCTCTCATTCACACGAAGCCCGAATTGCCCGAATGCCCTAACATAAATCGGAATTTGATACTCCGGATCTCTAAGCAAAATCGGATTTTGAGTGCCCCACTTAATATCAAGCACGTCAACTTTGTTCACGAACCATACGGACGCTTTGAATGCGCTTTGTCCGCCCGTCGCGAGATTGATTAATCGGCTTAACATTGGAATATTATTTGTCGAGAGAGTATGACGGCCCGCCGCGAATAAGTCCAGAGCTTGGCCATCCTTGAATAATATTGCTTCCTGAGCTTCACGAACGATTAATTGCGTCCAGTTTCCGAGTTCATCACTCTTGGCCGGATTTTTCCTGTCGACGTAACGCCATGCGAGTACATCGTTTGAATTGATGCTGTCGTCCCATTGGACAACTTGAACTATTGCCATTCTTTACACCTCTTATATTGCAATTTTTGAGTATAAATCTGTATCAGCTTTCACAGCTATTATAATTTCTCCAGCCTCTAAATGCACATCTTCCATTTTGCTCGCGTCGGGAATTTCCCAGCCTTTATCTTCAGCGTTCACAAGCATTAAGTTTAGTACATCTTCAGCGTTATCAATCGCCTCACGCAAAGTTTCGCCGTCGGTGAAGCAATTGCTGAGGTCCGGGAAATTCACATAATATACTTTATCATTGAAATCATAATTTATTACTGCGGGATATTCGTATTTCATTCTATACCTGCCTCCCTGAAAATTTTTCGCAACGTTCCGGGTGGAATGTCCCTTCCTGAATGCCTCCAAACTGGGAAGTCATTGCCGGTAATGTCCGAATGCCATATTTCATGGTTAGTCCCCTCTCGAACAAAATAACAGCCATTAGCCTTGAGTATTCGCAATAATTCCGAACGTTTCATGACTTTCTTTCTGGCATAACAAATTTTCCGACCTTTATTGAAGCTCTCCTGAGTGCTTGGTCGATATCCTCATCCGAAAATTTATCACTGAAGCGGCCTCCTGGTCTCCAGTCTATGCGTCTGAGTTTATCATGATTGAAGTCTTTACGTTCCTGCATATTCTCATCACCTCCAAGCAATTATACAGCAAAAAATTAGCTCCCCCATTTCTGAGAGAGCATTCATTTTCTTGTTAGTTAGTGTGTTTCTCCGTTCGACCCCAACGTCTGAATTTTCGTGAGGCCCTAACTTACACGAGAATAAATTTTCCTGAGATTAGCGTACGAACATGTAAACTTTGCTATCAGTAGCCTCGAAATAATCGTTTGAAACGGCTGTGCCTAAAATTCCTACTTCACGTGCACGCTTCGCCAATTTTGCCTTGACGTTCCCGTTGTTGAGGTCAGAACCTTCATACAAAACGTACCAGCCGCCTGTACCTTTTCCAGTTACGTTGTAGCCGCCTGCACTTGCTGCACTAAGATATTTGCCGATGTCCTTACTTGTTGCTGAGTCTTTCCCTAACTCTGCTGTCTCGGCAGTGTTAAGATTATCAACATACCATGACAACGCCGCCGTCTTCCAGTTACGAAGGTTGCTGATAATCGTGCTGGCCTTCGCTGAACTCACAGCCTCTGTGCTCGAAAGCATCATCATCGTACTCAATACGCCGATTACTACGATGACGATTAATAACTCAACAAGTGTAAAACCTTTTCTGCTCTGTTTCATGATAAATATTTCCTCCTTAATTTTTGTAGCTAAAATTTCTTCCCTTATCCCTATATCGGACTGTCCATAAGCGCGGTTTATATCTATCAGACATTCCCCCTTAAAGTCCCTCCCTACGCAAAATTACTCAATGGGGGGGGGTAATACTACTTATTGCTTGCTACTTATTACTTACTGCATAATCTTAGCACTGAATACTCTTAATGTAAATTATGACAATTGCACAATCGCTGAAGTTATCGGAGCAAAAATTGAGACTGCGATTATCGCTATAATTCCGCCGACAAATACTATCATAACCGGCTCTAATAAAGATACCGTTGCTTTTACCTGTTCGTCGAGTTCCTGATCGTACCAAGTTGCGACACGCTCAAGCATATTATCAAGATGTCCCGTCTCCTCGCCGATACGCATCATCTGTGAGACAAGAACCGGGAATATTCCGCACTGTTTCGACGCATCACCGAGCGACACTCCGCGAATTACACTCTTGCGAAGCTCAGCATATCCCTCTTCGATTACAACATTTCCCGCAGTTCCTTCGGCCATCTCTATCCCCCTGACAATCGGAACTCCTGCTCCAGTTAAGGCCGATAGAGTTCGTGTTGAACGGGCCATTGAGGATTTCATGATTAAATCTTTCATTATGGGCAGTTTCAGCTTCACTTTGTCGACGTATTTTTTTGTCTTCTTGTTAGTCGCCAGCAAATGAAGTACAACGATTATTCCAACGAAGATTAACGCGATAATATACCAGTGTTCAGAAAACCAGTTGCCAACGGAGAACATCATCTGCGTTATTGTCGGAAGCTCAATTCCCAGCGCTGTAAATGTCTCCTGAAACTTCGGAACAAGAAACATAAA
Source organism: Synergistaceae bacterium (assembly GCA_017454625.1). GTDB lineage: Bacteria > Synergistota > Synergistia > Synergistales > Aminobacteriaceae > JAFUXM01. The sequence continues at coordinate 9,364 of JAFTCP010000155.1, read as the reverse complement.
GAAGAATACGAGTATTGCAACAGCAAAAAACATTATGAACGCCGGATAAAATAATGCGCTCCGGACTTTGCTCCGTAACTGCTCCTGCTTCTCAAGCAAGACCGCCGACTGTTCCAGAGCTTGGCCGAGCAACCCGCCTTCTTCGCCTGCCTCAACAAGCGACACAAGCAATGCATTAAAAGCCTTCTGTTTACTCATTGCCTGACTTAACGGAGATCCTCTGTCAAGCCTGCTCTTAATATCGTTTAATGCTTTTTTCAGGGAATAATTTTTCTCTCCTCCCGCGATTACGTCCATCGAGGCCGAAAGACTTAAACCGGCATTTTCCATTGTTGCCAGCTGCCGAAAAAATATCATGAGCGTCTTTAATGGAACTTTCCCGTTGCTGAAAATCGCGCCCAAGTCCATGTTAAGAATTGATTTCAGTGATGATTTTCCTTTTCCTGAACGTGAGCCTTGAGATTGTGCGTTGAGGTTGATTACGATCAAACCTCTATTCTTCAGGGAATTTAATGCGCTTCGCTGGTCGTCCCCTTCAACGTAGCCTTCAATAATTTCACCGTCAGAAGCTCTCGCACGATATTTGAAGTTCATAAATACCTCCTAAAATATTTTCAGCAATGGTTTATTCATTATAAACTAAATTTTACTATTTGCAAGTCAATTACATACAATTACGCTTGCGTTTAACTTTCAACCTGAAAAAATCTTTTCGCCGCCGTCAATTCTTCCTTGAACAGCGCAAAATTATTCATCACGCTTGAGTTGACATAACACGTTCAATTTCAGCCTGGTCGTAAGCAAAATCTTTCGCCGTTGCGCGGGTAATCCTGCCTTCTTTGAACCAGCGGACTAAATCCTGTTCCATCGTGTGCATTCCGAAGCTCATTCCGGTTAATAAAGCGTTACGAATACTGCTGATTTTTCCCTCTCGGATACTTGCGCGGATTGCCGGTGTCGTGATTAATATTTCGGTGGCGCAAACTCTGCCTTTAACGTTTGATGTCGGGATTAATTGCTGTGAACAAATTCCGAGCAAAGTATAAGCGAGCTGAAGACGGATTTGATTTTGCTGATGAGGCGGGAAAACGTCAACAATTCTTTCAATTGACTGTGAAGCATCCTGAGTGTGAAGCGTTCCAAAAACTAAGTGTCCTGTCTCGGCGGCTGTGATTGCGGCTGAAATTGTCTCAAGGTCTCGCATTTCTCCGATCATTATTACGTCCGGATCTTGGCGTAAGACGTGGCGGATTCCTGAAGCAAAACTTTCTGTATCATGGCCAATTTCGCGCTGATGAATGACTGAGTTTATAGGCGAATGAATATACTCTATGGGGTCTTCGATTGTTACGATGTGAGCTTTTCGATTACGGTTGATTTCTCCGATTATTGCCGCGAGGGTTGAGGATTTTCCGTGTCCAGTCGGGCCGGTCGCAAGGAATAATCCCCTGTGTTTTTGGGCCATAGTCTTCAAGATTGCCGGAAGTCCAAGCTCATCAATCGTTCTTATCTCTGACGGGACAAGCCTGAATGTTAACGAAACTCCGCGCATCTCTCTGTACGCACTGCCTCTGAAACGCTGAGTGTCATACGTGAACGCAAAATCTAAATCCCCTGTTCTCGTGAAACGTTCAAACTGGGCTTCAGTCAAAATTTCGCTGATGAACTTTTCGAGGGCCTCAGGTGAAAATTGCTCGGAAGTCATAATGTAATCTAACTCACCATGAACTCGTAATGCCGGGAAAGTCCCAGAACTCAGGTGAATATCACTTGCTCCAGATTCGATTGCTAACTTGATTAATTCTTCTAATGCCTCATTACTAAGATGCTGCAACTGAAAATCTCCTCCAAATTAATATTTATATTTATAGTGTAGCACTCAATGATATATGCCCAGCAAGAAGCGCGAAAATTTCTGCTGCCGTTCGTGTCGTTTTTGCCTCGTCTCCAAACTTAAAGTGTCGCGCTCAAAATTTCTTCAAGTGATGTATGACCTGCAAGAGCCGCGTTAATTCCTGCCTGTCGTAAAGTTTTCATCCCGTGTTTTATTGCCGCGTCGCGAAGCTCCATGTTGTCAGCTCCCTTAAGTATCATCTCCCGCAAATCGTCATCGAGGGCCATAATCTCATAAATTCCCCGTCTTCCTCTGTAACCGTTTCTGCAATTTTGACAGCCGACAGCTCTGAAAGCGTGTGAACCTGCAGGGATATTATTTTTCTCACAAGTTCTCTCGTCAATTTCGTATTCGTCCTTACAGTGAGGGCATAACTTACGGATTAATCTTTGAGCGATTACGCCTGAAAGCGAAGCCGAAAGAAGGAACGGAGCAACTCCCATATCAATCATTCTTGTGGCGGCGCTTGGAGCATCGTTTGTATGTAAAGTTGATAAAACGAAATGTCCTGTTAAAGCCGAACGAATAGCAATTTGTGCGGTTGGGCCGTCTCGAATCTCTCCGATCATAATTTTATCCGGGTCTTGACGCAAGATTGAACGTAATGCGCTGTCGAAAGTTAAGCCTGCTTTCTCGTTTACGTTGACTTGATTAATTCCTGAAATGTAAAACTCTACGGGATCCTCAACGGTGATAATATTAAGTTCGGGCTTGCTAATTCTCCGTAACATTGCGTAAAGCGTCGTTGATTTTCCTGAACCTGTCGGGCCTGTAGCAAGCATAATTCCCCAAGGCATACTGCAAAATCTGTTGATGTGTTCGAGGTCGTCAGCTTCAAAGCCTAACTCTTCAAGCTCAACAGAAGCGTGATCTCTGTCAAGAACTCGCATAACGATTTTTTCGCCGCTCATCGTAGGGAGTGAACTTACACGAAAATCTATATGCCTGCCGTCTATAGTTGTAAGTATTCGACCGTCTTGGGGTTTTCTGCGTTCGGCAATGTCCATTCCCGACATGATTTTAATTCGCGACACAACAGAAGGATGAATAGCAGCAGGATACTCGAAGTGAATATATAAAGCTCCGTCAACTCTAAATCTAATTCGGCACATTTGTTCATAGGCTTCAACGTGAATATCCGAAGCGTTTTCCTGGACAGCTTGAGTTATCATGTCGTTCACTAGTTCAATTAAAGGCGCGTCGTCCGGGCTTGCGACTAATGTCGTTGCGGCTAAAGGAGTGAAAGCGTCAGAGACTACGGAATCAGTCATAACTCCTTCAAGATTGGCCTGGAAGTTGTATATACGCTGAAGATTTTTCGTGATGTCGTCGCGTCCTGAAGTTGCAATTCTGATATTATGTCCCGTGAGTAATTTAATCTCGTCTTGAGCGGGCAAATCAAGGGGATCTGACATTGTTATTAATAAAGTCCCGTCTTTGTCGAGCATTAGGGGAATTAAATTCAGGCGTTCCGCGACGTTTCGAGGAATTAGCTTTACTGCTTCGGCTTGAGCTTGATAACGTTCGAGATTTATAAATTGCAACTCAAGCTGTACGGCTAAAGTTTCGGCGACTTGTCCGAGCGTCATTGCGTTGATTGACACGAGAATTTCGCCGAGACGTTTATCCGAAGTTTGCTGGAGTCGTAAAGCGTCGTCAAGCTGTTCCTGAGTAACGAGATTATATTCACGTAAGATTTCGCCGAAACGTTTACGCTGAGTTAGAAAAATATCCTGCAATGTTATATCACCTTACTTAAAAATATTTGCATGCCGAAGATGTATTATAAATAGTAATTAACGCAACTATTTTACTCAGAAATTCGCCAGCATATTCACACTTGTTAAAGACTTAAAAATTTTCCTCTGCGCTATACTTAATTATATATTTTAACAGGAAGTGATTTTTTCATGGCATTAATTAACGCACCGCGAGGAACACGGGACATTTTGCCCGGAGAATCTTGGAAATGGGCCTATATCGTCAAAACAGCTTCGCAAACAATGAGGGATTTCGGGTTTAGTGAAATTCATCTGCCGATTTTCGAGCACACAGAATTATTCTCGCGCGGAGTTGGTGAGACTACTGACATTGTAGAAAAGGAAATGTATACGTTCAACGATAGAGGAGGCCGGAGCATAACACTTAGACCAGAAGCAACAGCGGGAGTTATGCGTGCGGCACTCGAGAATAATTTATGCGTTCAAGGAGCAAGCGCGAAGCTCTGGAATTGGGGGCCAATGTTCAGGCATGAGAGACCTCAAAAGGGACGTTACAGACAGTTTTACCAGATTGACGCGGAGTGTCTGGGGATTGCCGGGCCTCGTGCTGACGTTGAAGTTATTACGCTGAGTATTGAGCTGTTCCGAAGATTGGGATTAAAGAACTTGGAAGTTGTCATTAATTCTGTAGGCTGTGAGAAGTGCCGCCCCGTTTACCGTCAAAAGCTCATTGATTATTTCTCAGCTCACAAGGATAAATTATGTGAGACATGTTTAACCCGTCTTGACCGTAACCCGTTAAGAATACTCGACTGCAAACAGGAAGAATGCGGCAAAATTGCTGACGGAGCTCCGGACATTTTTGATTCACTTTGCGACGAATGCCGGGAACATTTCGCGGAGGTCCGGGCTGGGCTTGAACGTTTAGGATTTACTTACACGTTGAATAAGCGGCTTGTAAGGGGACTTGATTATTACACGAAGACGGCCTACGAGATTTTATCCGGAGATTTGGGAGCACAAAACGCTGTAGCTGGCGGAGGACGTTATGACAACTTAGCTTCGGCAATCGGAGGAAGTAAAGTTCCGGGCGTTGGCTTTGCTTGCGGAGTTGACCGAGTTATGCTCGTGATGGAAGAACAAGGCTGTTCGTTCGGAAAGGCTCCGAGTATTGAGGTTTACGCGGCGGCTCTTGATGATGCTTCAAGGGGAGCTGTTCAGGTTTTGACGTATGAACTTCGGAAGAATAATATCGCTGCTGAGAGTGATACTGTCGGAAAAAGTTTTAAGGCTCAAATGAAGGCGGCGGGAGTTTGTAAGTTCGCTTGCATAATTGGCCCGGACGAACTCGCAAATAATGTTGTCGCTGTGAAAAATCTTGATGACGGCTCGCAGGAAAAAATTTCTCGTGAAGAAGTTGTGAGTTATCTCAAAGCTAAGCTGTAAAGAAATTCCCCCAAGTTCATGACGAGCAAGGGGGATTATAACTTTCATTCCTTTATCATATCTGCCAAAAACGGAGGAAGAATAAACGCGCTTTTGTGAATTTCCTGCGTGTAATATTTCGTCGGCTTAACCTCGCGAATTGGCCGGGATGGATCCTCACTCATTGAAGCAACTCCGTATGTCCACATTCCGCTGGGATACGTCGGCACAACTCCCCAATACATTTTTACGATTGGAAAAACTTTTCTCATCTCGCGGATTGCCTGTAACATTATATCCGTGTCAGTGAACGGCGACTCCGTAAGCTCTGACAACATAGCATCATCGTTCATCACGCGCTTAACGTCCGAATAAAAACTTGACTGGAATAATCCCGCCGCAAAATCTACCGGGTCAGTGCTGTCAATTATCACAACGTCGTAACGCTCCGAAGTCTCACGAATATATTTCATCGCGTCAATGCATTTCACATCAGCCCGCTCATCTCCGAACGAACACGAAGCAAACGGCAAAAACTTTTTCGAGCATTCTATAACTCTCTCGTCAATGTCAATCAACGTGCATTTTTTCACGCAGTCATGCTTCAGGACCTCACGCATAATCGCTCCGTCGCCGCCGCCAATAATCAAAACTTTCTCAGGATTTTTATGCGCACAAAGCGGAACATGAGCCATCATCTCGGAATAAGTGAACTCGTCTTTCTCCGTGAGTTGATAAGCACCGTCGAGCATTAAAACTTTGCCGTATTCGTAAGTGTCAGCGATTAACAATTCCTGATAGGGCGTTTTCTCCGAGTGAAGAAATTCCTTAATCTTCATCGAAAGTTTCAGGTTGTCAGTGCTGTACTCACGAAGCCATAAGTCATTATTCCGTTTCGGGCGTGTTACGTATTCACTCATGAAATCGCTTCACCTAAATTTTTGCCGAGTTCATAGCATTTCTCTAAATCTTCAACCGTCGGCGACGCATAAACTTCAACTTCCGGGCCAATCTTCGTGAGCTTGCTCTTCTCCGCGTAATCTTGTAACGCCGTCAAAGCTCCCTTGCTCCAGCTGTAACTTCCGGCAATTCCAACAAATTTATTCTTCGGCATCCGGCTTAAAAGTTTTGAGCATAATGCTTCCATCGGCGGGAATAACAGCGTGTTGTAAGTGCAAGCCATCAACGCAAACGCCTTGAACTTCCAAATGTCGCGCAGAATATAAGAAGGATCCGTGCGGGATACGTCGTAAAGTCTCACGTCCTTAATCTTCGCTCCGGCCAATCCTGAACATACAGCATCAGCCATCTTGCGAGTGTTCCCGTACATTGAGCCGTAAACTACAACAGCTCCGGTTTCTCCTTCAAAGCGGCTCCACTTGTCATAAAGCGTAACAACCTGTTTAATATCCTTCCTGAATAATGTTCCATGAGACGGGAAAATATTTTTAATCTCAAGCCCGCCGAGTTTCTTTAACGCAACCTGAACAATATTTGAGTATTTCCCGACTATGCAAGCGTAATATCTCAGCATTTCGTCTTCCCAGCGTTCTTTGTTCTTCTCGTCGTCGAAAATTCCGCCCTCGTGTGCTCCGAAGCCGCCGAATGAATCGTTCGAGAATAAAACGCCCGTCGTCGTATCAAACGTTACCATACTCTCCGGCCAATGTAACATAGGAACAGTGTAGAATTTCAGGACATGCCCGCCCAAGTCTAAAGTATCGCCGTCTTTAACAGTAATAATATTCTCAGTAATTCCATGATAGCCCTTGAGCATTGGGACAGTCTTAGCGTTGCCGATTAATTTTACGCCGGGCCAGATTTTTTGAAGTTCAGCGATTAGGCTTGAATGGTCAGGCTCCATGTGATTAACAACAAGATAATTTAACGTTCTGCCGTTGAGTGCCTGCTTGAGCTTGATAATGTAATCGTCGAGATACGGGCCTTTAACCGTGTCAATCGCGGCTGTCGCTGTCGTTCCGGTTATGACGTAGGCGTTGTAAGCTACTCCCTGAGGAAGCGGCCATAATGACTCGAATAAATCAGTCTCAAAGTCATTCACTCCAACCCAGAATGTATCTTTATTTACTTGAATAGCCTTGTACATGCTAAATGAATTCCCCCTTTGTGAAATTTTCGCAATTAATTTTATTATAAACTCTCACAAAATCCAAAGCTGCCGTGAATTATCAGCGTAAAACTTATTGTGAGTTGTCGCATCTATAAACGCTCGCACAAATTTTTCTCATATAGACGATACAAAACGCCTCAAATTTCTCGTCGGCTTTCATCTTATCAATAACATCGCCGCACGCCAAAAATCTAATTCCTCGCTAACAGCTCATTTTTTCATCTCGGCTTTCATCTCAGCAATAGCATCACGAATTACTGCCGCACGTTCAAAGTCTAATTTTTCGACGGCTTCCCACATTAATTTTTCGAGTTCAGAGATTGACAATTTCGCGGGCTTCTTCTTGGGTGAACTTGATGATGCCTGCTCGTCTTTCTCTGGTCCGAATGCTTGTGCGAGTTCTGGAGGCAGCAAGTCCGAAATATCCTTAATTATGCTCTTAGGTGTGATATTGTGCTCCTGATTGAATGCGATTTGTTTCTCTCGTCGGCGTTTAGTCTCGCTCACAGCTTTACTTATGCTCTCGGTCATCTCGTCGGCGTAAAGGATAATCCGGCTGTTGATGTTTCGTGCGGCACGTCCCATAATTTGGATTAATGACCTGTACGAACGCAAATATCCCTCACGGTCAGCGTCAAGAATTGCAACGAGCGTAACTTCCGGTAAATCCATTCCCTCACGCAATAAGTTAATTCCAACAAGAACGTCAATTTTTCCGGCTCTCAAATCTCGGATTAACTCTGCACGCTCAAAAGTATTAAGCTCCGAATGAATGTATTTCACCTTGAACTTTAACTCTCTAAGATAATCAGCTAAATCCTCAGAAGCTCGCTTTGTGAGTGTCAGGACTAAAGCGCGTTCATTGTTATTGGCCGCGTCTCGTAATTTGTCAACTAAATCGTCAATCTGATTTCTCGCCGGCAAAACTTCAACTTCAGGATCCGGAATTCCCGTAGGACGTATGATTTGCTCGACAATTTCACGTGAAGCCTTAAGCTCATAATCTCCGGGAGTAGCTGAGACGAATATAGCTTGTTTCATTCTCTCCTCAAATTCCCGCCATTCTAACGGACGATTATCAAGACATGAAGGAAGTCTGAACCCATTTTCAACCAGAACTTTTTTACGCGCCCGGTCTCCGTTGAACATTCCCCGAACTTGAGGAAGGGTTATATGCGACTCGTCAACTATCATAATGTAATCTTCTGGGAAAAAGTCAATCAACGTTCCCGGAGGCTCTCCGTGAGTTCTTCCGTCAAGGTAAACCGAATAATTCTCAATCCCTGAACAATATCCGGCTTCCTGTAACATTTCCAAGTCGTAAAGAGTTCGCATCTTTATTCGTTGGGCTTCTACGAGTTTTCCCCGTGATGCAAAATCCTTCTCAATTTTTGCTAACTCGTCTTCGATATTGGGCACAGCTTTTTGAATTGCGTCGGTCTGAGTTACGTAATGCTGAGCTGGGAAAATTGAAGCCTTGTTGACATTTTCGATAACGTGTCCTGTCAGGGGATTAGTGATGTCAATCTGTTCAATCTCATCATCGAAGAAAATTATACGAATACACATATCATCTTCATACGCCGGAAAAACTTCGACAGTATCACCACGAACTCGGAACTTTCCGGGCTCAGGCGTAAAATCCGTTCGTTCGTAATAATTCCCTACAAGGCGTTCAAGAAATTCATGCATATCAACTTTATCATGAACACTGAATGAGATTATTGCTTCCTCGTAAGTCTCCTTCATTCCCAAACCGTAAATGCATGACACGCTCGCCACGACGATAACATCACGCCTCTCAATTAATGCCTTCGTCGCTGAAAGTCTCAATCTCTCTATTCTTGCGTTAATCGAAGCGTCTTTCTCAATATAAGTATCACTCGAAGGGATATATGCTTCAGGCTGGTAGTAATCGTAATAGCTCACGAAGTATTTTACGGCATTCTCAGGGAAAAAACTCTTGAACTCGCTGTATAATTGCGCGGCTAAAGTTTTGTTGTGTGCGAGGACTAAAGCCGGACGGTCGAGATTAGCGATGACGTTTGCGATTGTGAAGGTTTTTCCGCTGCCCGTAACTCCCATTAATGTCTGAAAGCGATTATGATTATTCAAGCTGTTTGTGAGGGCTTCGATTGCTTCGGGTTGATCTCCTGAGGGCGGCCAATTTGAATGAAGCACAAAATGTTTCAT
>JAFTCP010000154.1 GCA_017454625.1 Synergistaceae bacterium | reverse complement strand
AGACGCAACACCTCAGAGACGCAACACCTCAGAGACAATAACAGCCTCAATAATTTAATCTTCACTGGCAGAGTTTCAGACGGACAACTCAAAGCATTAATGCATCACTGCCGGGCATTCGTTCATCCTGCGATTTACGAGGGCTTCGGAATGACACCGATTGAGGCAGCTGCTTCCGGATGCAAGGAGCTTATTGTCTCTAACTCAGCGTGTCTGCCGGAGATTTATGGTAATTCCGCACATTATATTAATCCTGATGTCCCAAATGTCAAGATTGATGATATTCTTCGTGAGAAAACTGGCGGAGTTGATTTACTGTTGTCCGGCGAAAAATACAGCTGGAAGAAAGCCGCTGAAAGTTTATACGAAATCATGAAGTCAGAACTATAATCAGCAAAATAAATTCCCCTCCTGAGCTCCAAATTCAGAAGGGGAAAACTTTTTATCATGTCCTGCCGCCATTCCATAAGTCTTCAAGTCTCACAAACTCATAGCCTCGCTTCTTCATGCCTTCGATAATCTTCGGAAGAGCTTTAACAGTCTCAGACATTCCGGTATGCATTAATATTATCGTTCCCGGACGTGCTCCCCATAAGACGATATTCTCAATCTCAAACGCCGGCCGTCCTGTGTAATCCGCCGTATTCAGGCTCCAAAGTCCAAGTTTCGAGTTCATTCGGCGCATTGCGTTGAAAATCTTCATGTTGAAATGGCCTCCGGGTGGACGTAAAAATCTCGTGCGTCTTATTCCTAATCCTTCGAGGACATCATCACAGCGTTTAATCTGAAGCATTATGTGTTCCGTGTAATCCTCGTATAATCTCGGATGAGTGAAAGTGTGATTAGCGAGTTCCTGACCTGAATTTTTCAGCATTAACGTAACATTGCTAAATCTATCCGCGAATTTTCCGACGACAAAGAACGTGGCTTTGACATCATAACTATCAAGGACAGCAAGAATTTCCTGCATTCCTGTCTCTCGCGGGCCGTCATCGAACGTTAAGACAATTTCTTTCACGAACGGATCTCCGGCGGCAATCCCGAATTTTTCGCGTTCCCATGAAAGCGGCCCCCACTCTATGAATATGAAACTTGCCAGCGTCAAAAGCATTAATCTACGAAGCATAAATAAAATCTCCTGCGTAAAATTTCATGCCCTGATTATAACATTAAACCCCTCAGCCTTGAGCTAAGGGGCAAAATTACAAATTCTCTTATTTCTTGAACGGAGCTAATAAATCTTCGTCCCAGCCTACTGGTCTGAAAAATCCGCCGTAAAGTTCCGAAAGATGCGCCTTCATCGTCTCGCTCTGGTAAGCCTCAACAATCTTCTGATACACAGCAAGTTTCTCCGGATTTTCAAGGTCAGCTGTTCGTGCCGCGATTAAGTTCCAGTATTCTTTTTCGCGCGCCTGGTCCTCGAAAACTGCATCGCTCGCCTTCAAGCCGTAATCCAACGCGTAAGTGTCGTTGATAACGCCCGCCGTCAAGTCCGGAAGTGCCGCAGGAATTGTATTAGCCGCGAGTTCCTGAATGGTGATTTTCTTGTTGTACGTAGCAATGTCCTCTTTCGTGGGATTGAAGCCCGCATCTTCCTTAAGAGTGATTAAGCCGGAAGTCGCCAAAACTTTAATCGCTCGGCCTCCGTTGGTCGGGTCATTCGGAATTGCAATAACATCGCCGTCTTTAATCTCGTCAAGGCTCTTAATCTTGATTGAGTAAAGATTTAACGGGACTACAAAAGTGTTAGCAATGTTCGTGAGCTTGTAATTTCGGCTCGCGAGTTCATCGGCAAAATAAATTCTGTGCTGGAAACCGTTCAAGTCAATATCTCCGTCATCAAGCGCACGGTTAGGCGTAACGTAATCGGTGAACTGGATGACCTCAAGAGTAATTCCCTGTTTCGCGAGAATTTCTTTGACAGGCTCCCACATTTCATCGTAAACGCTTCCCGTAACTCCGAGCCTTACGACTACATCAGCGGACGCGGTAAGAGCAAGAACAAGCACAAGCACGAATGACAATAAAAATTTCTTTGCCATGATAACAATACTTCCTTTCATAAAATCTATAACATACAAGGATTTATTTTCCCCGCATTCAGAAGCTAACTTACGAGGCGAGAAAAAGTTATCCCGTTATGTCCTATTGTTTAAGAAAATCCTGACGTGCAGGAGTGAACACGTCTAAAAGTTTTCCGGCCTCAATGCAGACTGTCCCGTGTAATTTTCCGCTCGGAACAATGACGGAATCGCCCGGGCCAATTTCGACGGTCTCATCCTCAATCATGTATTCAAAGCGTCCGGACAAGACATAGCTGCTCTGAGTATGAGGGTGTGAGTGAGTTACGCCGACAGTCCCGGCATCAAAGCCAACTTCAACGAGCATTAAGTCATCGTTCCACGCTAAAATTCTCCGTGTGTTTCCTCCGCCTAAATCCTGAAGCGAAGTATCATCATGTTTTACAGCTATCAATGTGTATTCCTCCTTACGATTAACGAGTTCAGCAAAAATTTTCTAATGCGTATTCTTGCGCGCTAAAAACTCTCCGAGCCACTGAACCACGCTTACACCGAGAACAAGAACTATAACCGTAACCCAAGTAATATCAATCATGTTTCTATCATGACCATAACGAATTGCGAAGTCTCCAAGTCCTCCAGCTCCGACAGCTCCGGCCATCGCGGTTAATCCCAATAAACTTATAATCGTAATCGTTACTGCTCGGATTATCGGCGCAAGGCTCTCACGCAAATAAACCCTGAAGATTACCTCCAACGGGCTCGAACCCATCGACAACGCTGCTTCAACAAGTCCTTTATCCGTCTGGGCTAAAGCGCTTTCAACCTGACGCGAGAAGAACGGTGTAGCTCCGAACACGAGAGGCACGATTACTCCGCGAACGTAAATTGCTGTCCCCATGATTGCACGAGATAACGGCATTAACGCGGTCAACAAAATTATGAAGGGGATTGAACGGAACAAGTTTATTATCTTGTCGAGAACCTGATAAATCGGCCGATTTTCCATAATTCCGCCCGGTTTCGTTACGGTTAAAATTATCCCGAATATCAGCCCGAAAACAAATATAATTGCTCCCGACCAGACTTCCATTAATAAAGTATCTCCGCAAGCCTTCCAGAATTCCGGCAATCTTCGCATCAAGTTCGGCAACAAAACTTTAAGTTCCGGCATTATAATTTCACCTCAATTATCATCATGTTTATATCACCTCAAAAATTTTTTACGCAAAACGTCAGCTTGTAACTCTTCTCACGGCAAAAATTACTCCGGCGTTCCGGCATCCTTGATGATTTCCACCCTAATATTTTTACTCTTGTAATATTCTATCGCCCTGTTAATGTTCTCACGCGGCCCGTTGAAGATTACGACAGTTCCACCGACCATTGCACCGGCTACGATTTCGACATCAGCTAGAATAATATTTATCTCCACATCAAACGCTCGCGACGCATAGGAGATTAACGGTTCGGAAACGTCAGCATGAATGTAAACGAGGCGCGCCATTAACTCGCCGGGCTTGAGCTTGACCATCGGGGAATTATCGTTTATGAGCGTCTCAATCTTGGATAAATTCGATGTTGTCCGCACGAAATTTCGCGTAATCTGGTGCTGAGGGTCAGAAAATATCGTGAAAACGTCGCCAGTCTCGATAATTTTTCCCTGATGCATTACGGCGGCTTTTCGGCAGATATTTTTCACAACTTCCATTTCGTGAGTGATTACGACAATCGTAATTCCGAGTTTCTTGTTCAAGTCCTTGAGTAACTGCAAAATCGCTCCGGTCGTCTGAGGATCTAATGCGCTCGTGGCTTCGTCGCATAACAAGATATTTGGGTCATTCGCGAGAGCACGGGCAATAGCAACTCTCTGTTTCTGGCCTCCAGATAATTCCGACGGGTAAGCGTTCTCCTTGTCAGGAATATCAACGAGAGCTAATAACTCCCTAACCTTTTCACGAACTTGTTCGCGCGTCATATTCTTTAACGGGTAAGCTACGTTCTGCAAGACCGTACGCGAAGGCATCAGGTTAAACTGCTGAAAAATCATCCCGATTTTCGTGCGGGCTTTGTAGAGTTCACGAGGCTTAAGGTTCATCATCTCTACGCCGTCAATCTTCACGCTCCCGGAGTCAGGACGCTCAAGAAGATTTATGCAACGAACAAGCGTAGACTTTCCAGCTCCGGAGAAGCCGATAATCCCAAAAATTTCTCCGTCGTTAATCTTCAACGAGACATCATTAACGGCATGAATTGAATTATTTTTGTCGGCATGAAAATTTTTCACGACATGTTCAAGCTCAATCAATGAAAATTATTCCTCCTTTATGATATTTCCGTAAATTGCTTCATATTTCGGCAGACACCATTCAGCGAGTTTTCTCGTCTGCTTGAAGAAAAACAGCATCCAATCCCGACTGCTTTCGTTTATGCTCTCTTTATAAAGTGCCCAGCCACATAATACCAGTGATGAATAGCTGAATATGCCACCCAGTGAATATGGTTCTTTTTAAGTCGCAGGCCGTTAGAAATATCATTATGGCATTATTCCAACCTGCAAATTTGTAATCAATAATACCTAACGTATTCTAAGTAAGCAAGACATTATTTGACATAAACATATTTTACTCCGTTCATTTCAGCATATTTGGGGTACTTTGGGATAATTTCTCTTTCTCTATCGAAGATTTCGAATCAATCTCTTTTGACTTTTTCGAAGTTCATTGAAATATTCCTTTTTCTGCAGACCGAGATCATAAATATAATTTTCCCCATAAATAAAATTATATCCCTTTAATAAGTTCAACATAATAATAAATCCCATGAATGTCTATACAATTTTCAAGGACTTTATCTCAAAAAATTTATTATAGTTTGAAAATCGCGAGAATTGCTAAATATTACAAGACCTAAGTAAATAATTCTTCACTGGTAAATTCAATCTGGCTGTGTCTATTTTCCGCTCCAAGAAATGCCTAACAATTTTTGAGAAAATATAACGTGTTCTATTTTAGATGATGAAGAAATAATTAAAATTATTACGAAGGAAAACGAAAACAGAAAATTTGAGAATTGATAGTAATGAAAGATGGCAGATCCCGTTCGAGACCTGCCGAAATTTTTAACGCTTATTCTTCGTCCATACCGTCCTGGTAGAACTCACCGAATAATTCCTTAAGTGAAGGCATATCCTCAGGGATTGGACGCGCTACCCAAGTCGTGTTCATGTAGTGCTTCAACGT
>JAFTCP010000153.1 GCA_017454625.1 Synergistaceae bacterium | reverse complement strand
TCTCGTGCATTTCTCAAAGTCTGTATTCTCTAATATGCCTAATATCTCAGCGCACAAAGCATTAATTCTCTCTTCGTCGTCGGGCCTGTAACGTTTGATAATCGCAAGCCCCTTAAGAACTCCGTCTAATCCTCCTGCTTCTCCGAGCGGCGCAATAGTATCTGGAGAATTGTCGGGAGATTTCAGGTGTTTCAAGAGTAAATTTATCTCGTCAATCGCTTCATTAACGAAATAATCAGCCATGCTTTTAACATACTCATCATCGTTGACATATGCCAGAGCTGAAACAAATACCGCCATTCCCGTAAAACCGTTGTATAAGCTGAAATCACTGAACGAAAGCGAAAAACTGCTCGGATTGACGTATCCCCATAAAAATTTTCCGTCAGGTGTCGGGATTTTCAGGTCATACATCTCATCAAGTATTCTTCTTGCCTCACCTAATGCAACATCAACGGATAATGCAACGCCTTTTCTCTCAGGTCTCGTGCTAATTCCCCGCTCGTGTTCAGCTAGTTTTTCCGGATATTGCCTGATTGCTCGGTCAATGCTCGTAATATCAAATAACTCGTCCTTATCGTCAAGCGCGTAAAGATTATCGAGTATGTGATCTATTGCGGTCATGCTGAAGCGGTTATGGATGAGTTCTTCGCCGTCGCCGTAAATCGAAAGGCTGTCAGTGTACGTGTAAAAATATGGAATATCGCCGCGTTGAAGCTGTTTAATCTCACTGGCAATAACTTTTTCGTCAGTGTCCTTCTTGTACTTGTGAAGAAGTTCTGATAGCGTGTTCATGTTCTGCTTCATGCTCGCGTCAGATTCAAAGACTGAGTGATGATACAATTTTCTTAACGTAATTCCGTAAGCCCTCGTTGCCCGTTCAATATATCTTATCGGCATTTGAGGAGGAAAAGCCCGAACAATCTCCGCGATTTCTTCCCTGTGAGCTAAAGCCTGAGTATACGCGTCATGATAGCCATTCTTGAAAGTCTCAAGATATTTTCTCACAGTAACTTTTTTACCGTCAACAATGGGAACGCTTCCGCTTTCGTCCAAATTCATTAAAATGCTGAACTCGTGTTCCATTCCGTGTGATTTAATTCTGACCGGCATAATCAATGAGTGAAGAGGAGAATGCATCATGTAGGGCTTATCGTCATTATTTCTCACTTGTAAAACTGGATAAAACACGGTCTCAAGGTCAATGATATACGGCTTAGGTCCACACGAGAAAATATTAGTTTGATGAAGGTCCGTACTCCCGAAGAGTTTCGCAAAAAACGTCATGCCTCCGAGCGAATAATAAAAACTTTCCGCTTCATTATTACCTTCCGGCCTGCGTTTGGTTATGAACTCACATACTCCGAAACTTTTACCGAAAGCAATAGACTTAGGAATGCCGACAAATTCATCAAAGAAAGTTTTCGCGAGCAAATATACCTGCTCATCTCCGCGCAAATCATGAGGCTTGTATACGAGTTTCCCTGCGTCAGTGTGAACGATAACTACGCTTCTGCCGTTGTTGTGAGTATCTCCGTCCTCAAGGGTTATGTCGTCGATAGTGTGATAAATTTTCCCGCCGGTCAGAGCCTCGCAAATCGCATTACGGTTCTCGTCCATGCGTGAGATCATCTCAAGGAAACCATCCGTAACACATTCAAGCTGACGAGTGAGTGTGTCAATGAGCAGCTCAGGAATTATCAATGTCCCGTCGTCAATCTGCTGTTTGAGAGTATCAAGGGCCTTTTGCTTGTCCTCGTTCGTGAGAAGTTCAGGAACTCCAGCAAAGGGATTATCGGAGTCGATTTGAGCGAGAAATTTCGTCTCGGTGCTTTTCGTGATGAAAGCGGCCAAACGCTTGAGGACACCTTCAAACTTTCTGAGGACATTATCCCCAAGCATTGCTGACTGCTTACAAGTTTTGACACGTTCAAGCTGAATGTTTATATATTTCTGAAACATCAAAACAGTTTCTCCGTTCAGTTTTCAGTGAATAATCAGCACAAACACGCCCAATCAGAGCAAAGCGTAGAACACATACCAGAGCAGCCCACAGAATTTCCCGTTCCCGTTCCGCCAGCAACATTTTCAAGCTCCTCATCGCTAAGTTCGACCGGTTTGTCCTGTGCGACTTT
>JAFTCP010000152.1 GCA_017454625.1 Synergistaceae bacterium | reverse complement strand
TTATTCTCGGCCAAAACGTTTTTGCAAGTCAGCATTCTTAATCTCAATCATCGTTGGCCTTCCGTGAGGACATACAAAGGGCTGTTCGCATTCATGAAGTTCGCGCCAGAGCGTGAGAGCTTCTGAACGTGAAAGTTTTGTTGTGAGCTTCACGGAGGCTTTACACGCCATTGTTGCCCAAGTTCGCCATAAAATATTGCGGGTGTCGCCGTCGTGATTGTTTCTGAGTGCCGCGATTGATGCCCGCAATAACACTTCAGGTTCAAACTCGACGCTTCCAAGTGCCGGGACTGCCTTTAACTCGACACCTTTAATTGTATTCTCGAACTCGAAGCCGGAGGCGATTAATTCACGTTCGTATTCGTCGGCTTCAAGCGCTAACGTCGGATGAAGAATTATCGGCATCAATAATTTCTGAACGTTTCGGGATTTCTCGGCTAAGTTCTTTATTCGCTCGTAATTTACACGTTCATGAGCGGCGTGCGGATCAATTAGAATTAAGCTCTCGTTGTCGTCGAAAACTAAATAGCCTCCGGAGTTCTGACCAAGATAATTTATTCCCGTTTCAGCTGTAATCTCATCAGGGAAAATTAAGCCAGTGTTAGCGCCGGAAGAATTTATTCCTGTCTCATGAATAATTGCGTCTGGATTTGAGCTTTCGTCATCATCACTAGGATTTATAGTTGCCTCGTCAATAATCTTGTCGGAAAAAGGATTTTGCGGCTCATAATTGGGACTTGAACGAGTAATTTTCTCCGGAGCTTCTGAAAAGTTCCAGCCTGATGATTTTTTCGGTGTAAGAGTAACTTTTGCCGGTGAATTTATTCTTGGAACTTGTGAACTGGAAATTTCCGGGATTATCATGGGGCTTCCGAGCTTCTTCACTGCGAGTTTCATAGCTTCGTAAATTTCGCCAGGATACCTAAATCTTACTTCTGACTTTGCCGGATGAATATTTACGTCGACGAGTGAAGGCTCAAGCGTGAAGAACAACGCCCAATTTCCGGATAATTCCCTTGCGGCTGTTGCGACTGCGGACTTTACAACTGGATCATTAACGGCCCGATTATTAACGAAAGCCATTACGTCGCTTCGTGTTGAATTAACGCCGGCTCTTGACTGGAACCATGCTTCAAGTTTTGTGTGTTCGGTCGAGAGATTGACGCTTTGAAGTTCTGCTCCCTTCTCCCAAAATTTTGAGAGTACGCGTTTTTTGTCTCCTGTTCCGTCAGTCCTGAAGATTTCTTTATTGTCGTGTTCAAGCGTAAAAGCAACGTCGGGCCTGCACACAGCATACTCACGCAAAAATACGGCTGACCTTCTGAGTTCTCCTGAAGCACTCTTTAAGAACTTTCGCCGAGCTGGAAGTCCAGAGAACAAATTATCAATCTGGACGCGCGTACCTTGTGAGCAATTAATCTGCGTATGCTCGATAATTTTCCCGTCGTGTGTACGGATTAATCCGCCGGCTTGTGAGTTAATTTGTCTGCTACGAATTTCGACATCAGCGACGGCTACGAGACTTGCGAGAGCTTCACCGCGATAACCCAACGTAGCAATACTCTCTAAGTCTTCGAGTTTTGAGAGCTTGCTTGTTGCATGATACATCAGGGCTAAAGGGAGTTCGTCAAAAGCAATTCCCTCGCCGTCATCCTCAACGATAATTCTTAACCTTCCCCCGTCAGATAATTTCACGGTAATTCTTTTTGCGTTGGCATCGAGAGAATTTTCCGTGAGTTCCTTTACGGCTGAGGCTGGACGTTCAACGACTTCACCGGCGGCAATTCGCGACCAAATATTTTCATCTAAAGCTGTGATATGTAACATGAAGAATATTTTACAGCATACGAGCCTCTTTACTCTTAATGCTTAACTTATGCAAAATTTTCAGTGCTTCCATAGGCGTAATGTTATTCACGTCAATATCAGCAAGTTCCTCAATTATCGCATCACTCTCAGGCGACAACATCATAATTTGTCTCTTCAGGGCTTTTTGCGGCAATGGAGCAGGGATTTCCTTAACCTCGAAACCCTCACGCTCGAAAATTTCCATCAACTCAAACGCTCGTCGAAGCACAACATCAGGAAGCCCGGCCAATCTCGCAACTTCAATTCCATATGAACGATTTGCAGGGCCTTCAACAACCTGATGCAAAAATAAAATTCCGTCGCTGCCTTCGGTTACGGCCATGCTGTAATTCTTCACACCTTGTAATTTCTCCTCAAGACACGTCAACTCGTGATAATGCGTAGCGAAAAGTACACGGGCTTTGGAGTTCGTATGCAAGTATTCAAGCACCGACCAGGCAATACTCATTCCGTCGTAAGTCGCTGTTCCTCGTCCGACCTCATCAAGGATAATTAAGCTCCTGTCAGTTACATTGTTCAAGATATTAGCCGTCTCTAACATCTCAATCATGAATGTGCTTGAGCCTCTCACAAGGTCATCACGCGCGCCGATCCTTGTAAAAACTCGGTCAACAAGTCCAAATCTCGCGCTCTCAGCTGGAACCCACAATCCCGCCTGAGACATAATCGCCAAAAGCGCAGTCATTCGCAACCACGTAGATTTTCCCGCCATGTTAGGCCCGGTGAGAATTATTACGCGTCCTTCACTGTCAATTTTCGCGTCGTTCGGAACAAATCCTGTCTCTCGCAACTCAGCTTCAATCACGGGATGACGGCCTCCCTTAATCTCTATCACGTCAGAATTATCAACGACAGGACAAACGTAATTTCTCTCCCTTGAAAGCCCGGCATACGAAGCCGAACAGTCGAGCAAGCCTAAAATTCTTCCGGTCAACTGCAATTGTGCGCTGTGTTCGAGGACGTGAGAGATTACAGCTTGATATAACTCCGTCTCAATCCGTGTAATTTCGGCTGAACTGTTCTGCATTCTCGCCTCAAAACTCTTAAGCTCCGGAGTAACGTAACGTTTTGCGCTAACAAGCGTCTGTGTCTGCCTGAAATAATCCGGCTGAAAAGTTAATCCTCCCTTGCCGACTTCCAGAAAATAACCGTAAGCGTTTGTAAAGCCCGTTTTAAGTTTGGGAGTTTTCGTTGCCTCACGTTCACGCTCAAGATATTCAGCGAGCCAGTCTTCACCTTTTGAGAAAATTTCACGCCATTTTGCTAACTCTTCATTGAAACTTGAACGAATTACAGGCCAAGCCCCGAAGTTTCTCGGTAAATTCTCTTCAAGCGCGCTATCAAGATAATTTTTCAGCTCGTCGAGGTCAGGTAAAGTGTTCATGATTGATTTCACAGGCTCGTCAACTTGAATATCCTTAATGCCGGGAATTATCCGCAAAGTATCACGGATTGCCGCTAAGTCCGTCGGTGCTCCTGTTCCTAATGCAAGGCGCGAGAGTGAGCGTTCAACGTCGCGTGTTCCTGCGAGTAAGTCAAGGAGTTCTGCTCGTTCCGTTCCGGCTTCAACGAAAACTTTTATTGCTTCCTGCCTTCGTTTAATCGCGTTCAAATCCATCAACGGCCGCAAAATCCAGTCTCGTAAAGTTCTTCTGCCCATGTTAGTCCTGCATTTGTCGATTGAAGAGAGCAGCGAGACACTTTCACCGGCCAATTCCGGGATAAGCTCAAGATTTTTTTGTGCCGAACTGTCAAGGCTCATACGGTCGCGCAAGATTAACGGGGAAATTTTGAGTACGTTGTTTAGCGAGCTGAACTGAGTAGCCGAGAGATAATCCAGAGCTGCCCAAGCCGGCCCGACGCATAAATCTCTCTCATCAATTCCGAAGCCAGATAAACGAGAACTTTTCAGCGCGGATTTAAGTCTTCCGGCGGCGTTCTCAGTCTTGAAGTTTTCGGGAGAGACCGGCAGAGTGTTATAACTTTTCAGGAACTCAGGAAGATTTTTCACGTTCGACGGGTAAAGAATTTCGCCTGGAGCAAACGCGGAAATTACGGCCTCAGCATCACGAAGGGTTAATGTTCCGGCTTCAAGATTTCCAGTATTCACGGACAACAAGGCCATAGCAATTTTGTTCTTAACCGGATAAACTGAAGCTAAGTGTGCGGATTCTGCGGCGGCATCTTCGGGTAAATAAGTTCCGGGCGTAACGACGCGAATAACTCTGCGTTCAACAAGACCTTTCGGGTTAGGTTCACCGATTTGTTCACAGATAGCGGCTCGAAAACCTGCTTTGATTAACCGGCCGAGATAGGAATTTAATGCATGGTAAGGAATTCCGGCCATCGGAATTTTCTTCTCGGTGTCTCGTGCTGTCAAAGCAATATCGAGAACAGCGGCGGCCTGGCGAGCGTCATCAAAGAACATCTCGTAGAAATCTCCCATTCTGAAGAGTAATAACGCGTCAGGGTAATCTTCCTTGAAACTTTTGTATTGCTCAAGCCAAGGGGTAATTTTTATATCAGAAGGAATTATGTTCATAATATTTTCATCATCAAATTTTTCATGTTCAACATAATTTTACACCACAAAGATTTACGCTGATTTTGCACGATTACTTATTACATCATTATTCATAGTGTGAAGATGTTTCAAAACTTTATGGCTTCTTATTGATTACGTTCTGAGAGGCTTTTTACAGTCATGCTATGTGTGCTGAACTCATGTTCTATGTAATGCTGCTAATATATTGACTGAAGTTGTGTGTCGAAAACTTCATACCCATAAAAAATTTACAGTTATGCTATAATTTACTCATGAAAAATACACTTGACAGAATAATTCATCGCGGTAAAATCGATTGTCGATTGTCGATTGTCGATTGTCGATTGTCGCATATTCTTGTCTCGTAAACTCTTATCGTAAGTATTCACATCATAACA
>JAFTCP010000151.1 GCA_017454625.1 Synergistaceae bacterium | reverse complement strand
TCGTCAATAGCCGCATTCATCGCACAAATCGCACATTTCTCCTTCGCGCTGTGAACGCTTCCGCATTTCGGACAAGTTACCATGTCGCTCTCGGCTCCGTAAAGCTCAACTTTCCCGCACTCCGGGCATTCGTAAATATCAACATGAATTCTGTCGGCCTTAAGCAACGCGCTTCCCATAGGATAACCGGCTTCTTTCAGCTTCAACGCTTTATGACAAACTGGACAAATTTTTTCTGCCATCTCAATAAATCCACCTTTCAAGATTTTTCGCAATTATATCACGAGTTATCATGTTTGGAATTATCAAGAAATCCGCTGCGTAAAAACATCCCGCCTCGTTTATTGAGCAAAATTTTCATAATTCGATAATCCCAGAAAAAATATTTCATCACGATTTAGGCGTTGTGTCTGTCTTATTCACAAGTTCACATATTTTCATGAAAACGTCCTCTTTTATGCGTTTCCAAGTTCATAGAATGTTTCATAGTGAGTTCTTACGCTTGGGATTTTCAGGAAACCAGCCTTTTTTGACGCGTTCAGTCTGTTTCTTGAGTTCATGAATACTCCATAACAGGCAAAAGCCCAGAACTCCGACAATCCCTGAGCAAATATCATTTTCAATCATCAACGATGCTCCGCAGCACACAAGCCCGAGTATCAGGAAGATTGGCCAGACTTTCGACGTAAAGTAATATTCGCACCAAATTACAATTGGATGAAATATCCCGATGATAATAAAACTTGCAAGCCCTGTGATTATTCCTGAAGTGTTCATCATAGCTGACAGGTAAAAGCGCGAAAATCACAGGCTTGATGAAATTTCCCGTAAAACTCTTGCTGATTTGATAATCGCATCGTGTTCATGTCAAAAACTCATTATATCCGAACTTCTCAAAATTAAACATGAAACAGCCAAGAATTACGCATGCCCGAAAATTTTTCTCCATAAAGTTTATCACTAACTCTAAAAGCTCATCGCCTCAGGAACTCCCAAGCTCACACGTAAAATCGCGAAAATTACGAACACGCTCGCTAAAATTACGCCGGGCCTGAAAAATTTTCCCGTTAAAATTTTGCTTGCTTGATAGCCCGTTAATGTCCAGAATGCCAGCATTGAGATATTCTCGGCTAAGACGAGCGCAAAATTCTTGTCGTAATCGATGAAAGCGAACTCGTTTTGCAGGAATATATACGAGAAAATATTATTCACGCTCACGAAAGCATAAAGCCCGTAACCCGCGATTAATATTGCGATAATTCCCGGCCAATTCGATTTGATTTTTCCCGCGATAATTCCCCAGTGAAGCCCTAAATGTATTCCCATCAGCAAAAAGCTCAAGTAAGCACAGCATAAATGAGTCAACCTCGCAAACGACGTTAAAGCCTCAATGTTCAGAGCCGGAAAGTTTTCAGACATTATTATTCCGCAAAAGCCGGTCATCACGAACGAGATTAACAGCGAAAAATTTACCAGAGTCGAGAAAGAACGCAGAAGTGTATATTTCCCCTTCAACAATGCTCCATACCAGCGGCGATTTAAGAATTGGTGCACGATAAACAGCACGAACATGAATATCCCCGAATACTCGTGAAACTCCTGCTCCGTAATCTGCATCGACATTTGAAGCATCAGGCATATCGTCAAGAGAACGTCTACAATTCTGCGTATCTTCATATTATTATGCTTACTTCGCGTTGCGTTTTCTCTCTTTGTCGATTGCTTCCCAAAGTCCAAGCAAGTATTCAGCGCCTAAAGCCCTGTCGTAAAGCCCGTAACCAGGTCTGCCCTTCTCGTCCCAAATCATTCTGCCGTGATCCGGTCGAACGTATGTATCCGGGCATGTCTCATAAATCGCGCGCATAATCTCGTAAAGGTCCAAATCTCCCGTGCATGAAAGGTGAGCTGCCTCGCGGAATTTGTGATAGCCGAGATATTTTACGTTACGGACATGGAGAGCGCCAATTCTATTTTTCTCGCCGAAATGTCTGATTATCGCCGGAATGTCATTATCGGGGTTTGAGCCGAGTGAGCCCGTACATAAGCAGACAGTGTTAGCAGGAGAGTCATGAAGAGCTACGATTTTGTCGTAATCTTCCTGAGAGTGAGCAATTCTCGGAAGTCCGAAAATCGGCCATGCTGGATCGTCGGGATGACACGCCATTTTCACGTCGACGCTTTCACAAACGGGGATTACGGCATCAAGGAAGTATTTATAGTTTTTGCGTAACATGTCCGGAGTCATGCCTTCGTATTGCTTTAACGTTGTCTCAAGCAGAGCTAATCTCTCAGGTTCCCAGCCGGGAAGTGTAAATCCCTGTGAGTCTTCGGCAGTTTTGCGAACAATTTCGAGAGGGCCCATATCGCCGAGTTCTTTTTCGTCGAAGTAGAGTGAATTGCTCCCGTCTTCTGGAATTTCACGCGCTAAATCCGTCCTTAACCAGTCAAAAACGGGCATGAAGTTATAGATTATGACTTTCACGCCATGACGAGCTAAATTTTTAATCGTCTCGATGTAGTTCGTGATGTATTCGTCGCGTGAAGGCAGGCCCATTTTAATATCCTCGTGAACGTTTACGCTCTCGATGACTTCAAGCTCAAGTCCTGCATCATTAACCTCTTTTACGAGCGCGGCAATTTCGTCGTCTTCCCAGAGAACTCCGGCGGGTTTGTCGAGAAGTCCCATAAGCCCCGAAACTCCAGCAACCTGCTTAATATACTTCAAAGGGATCGGATCCGCTTTGCTTCCGTACCAGCGAAATGTCATTTTCATGGTGAGTTTTCCCCTCCTGTAAATTTTTATGTGGATAAGAGAATTATATATTATTGCGAATAATTTTTGTGCTAAAATACCACAAATTTTATTTTCCCTGTGATAGTTTAATTAACAAGAGATTAATCGTTATCATCAAGATAATCATTTTCACGTACTAATTATTATGCTATGATATGTATATTCAAATTCAACAAAAAGGGGGTAGAGGTTTATGCAAAAATTGTTACGGAATGCATATAGAAGAAATACGTCAGTAATATTACCCCCACCCCCATACGTAATTTAGGCAATACTTCTCATAAGGAACGCCCTCCTTAAATAATTCTGGAGAAAAAATTTTGCGCTCATGGCTCGGCATTGTTGTTTTTCTTGATGCCGTAAAAATTTTTCTTTGCATAATTTTTCAGGAGGATAAAATTCATGAAACGTTTATTTATGTTTGCTCTCGTAATTGCGTTAGTACTTGTATCTTCGGCGGTATTCGCGGAACGTCAGGAATTTACTGATTTTTCTGTGGATGTACCTCAGGGATGGACGGCTGTTGAAGGAGACGGAGTTGACGTACGTGGAGCAGCCAATAGAAGGAATGTAATTATCACCAATAGTACGAATGCCGATAGATCCGTTGAAGTTTTTGTTGACACCAAGCGTGATGCAGCAGGAGATGTGCTTAATATAACACAAGTTGCCAATACTTGGTTTAATCGCTTAAATGGAAATAATCAGGTTCAATATCAAGGCGGCTGGCAATTCAGTTATGTGAGAACGGGAAATGTTGCTTCTCTTGCATTTGTGTTTGATAATAACCTAAGAAATTTTCAAGGCAACGCTGTTAATTCTACCCCTCCAGACGGATATTATACGATTGTAAGAGGTACAGCCAACGTTTCAATCGAGACATTCTTTGGAATAATAAACTCAATCACATATCATCCAGGCACAGGCAGCAATGGAATTCCCGGAGGCGGCGGAAGCGGCGGCGGATGCAACACAGGCGCAGGACTTCTTGCTCTTCTTGTTATGTTCTCGGCGGTTAAGCTCTACGGGAAACGCTAAATTTAATTTTTTAGTCCCCTTCGGTTTTATACGAAGGGGAATTTTTTTATCATCAAAATAGAACATGTTATATTTTCTTGCTCGTAAATTTTTATCGAAACTTTTTCTGCCGTCTCTCATAAAATCTTCGCGTGAAATTTTCTCAAACTTTTTCGCTAACCTCCCGTAAAATTTCAACATAACTTTTTGCAATCTCTCGTAAAATCTTTACGCTTTCACTCAAAAAATTTTTCTCATAAATTGTTAAAGATAATCGCGATTTTTACCGAAAATTTACCCAGTTCAAGAAAATACACAAGGAGGAGGGCAAATGATGGTAGGCAGAGTTTCAGGGCAATACAACACCGAAGCCCTGAGCGGAAAAAAATCACGGCGAAATATCTCTTACGGCAGCGGATATACTTCCGAGTCCGACGATGCCCGATTTAGCACGTTCGGAACTTTATTATCCAAAGCACAAGCCGAGATGAAAAATATTCCTGATGTCCGCGAAGATGTCGTAGCAAAATTCAAGTCCGAGATTGAAGCGGGAACTTACAAGCCCCCGTTGGAGAAATTAGCTAACGTTCTCTATATGGCCGGAATTTTGGACACAGCAGAAGAAGTATAAATTTTATGAGAATATGAGAATGATGATATTATGCGTGCCGAAATTGAGGAGCTTATCAATGCCGTAACAACCGAAACAGATTGCATTGATGACATAATTGACGTAATCAGAGAACAGCGGGAGGCTATGCGCGAGCGGGACACCGAAGCTGTTAATTTTCTCATGGACGAAGTTCGGGATTTATCGTTCGAGGCTCAAACTCAGGAGAATTTACGCAATGACATCGCAAAAAGATTAGCCGCAAAATTTTCGTGCGAACCTAAAGCTGTTTCACTCGCCGCAATTATGGAAAATGATGAACGCGCAATTTTTAACGGGGCTGCTGATAGATTAACGCAGTCCATTTTTGTATTAAAATCAGAAATGATGATACTTAACGGCCTTATTGACCAGAACGAGCAATATACGTCAATGCTGCTCTCGGAATGGCGCAGGCTTAACGGCGATAACGTTTCGCAGTCTGGTCCGGATGGTACGCAGTACGGTTACGATTTCAGGGGGTAAGATAAAATGAGCAGTACTTTCGGCGGCCTCGAAATGGGAAAATCCGCATTAAACGCCTTCAGATTGGGAATGCAGACCGTCGGGCATAACATCTCAAACATGAACACAGAAGGCTATTCTCGTCAGCGTGTAGTCTTCTCGACGGTTACGCCTGAGGATATTCCGCATGTCGGACAACTTGGGCAGGGAATGTATGCAAGCACGATTGAACGCATTCGTGATGAATTTCTCGATTTCCAGTATCGCGACAACAACGCAACTTTAGGATACTGGGAGAAAATTAACGATTTATATGATTCGATACAGAATTACATCTCTGAGCCTAATTCATCAGGAATACGCTCGGCAATGGATACTTTCTTCACGAACATGCAGACTTTACAGCAAACTCCGGAGGACACCAGCGCACGGAGGGCACTTGTTGAGTCTGCGGCTTCGGTCGGAGGAATGCTCAACAACTTAATCTCCAGCTTCGACACTTATAACGAATCAATCAACATGGAATTGAAACTTGCTGTTGATGAGGCTAACTCGATGCTTTATGACTTGGCGGCATTAAACAAGGAAATTAACGAGGCCGAAGCTCTGGGGCAGAACGCAAACGATTTATACGACAAGCGGGATTTAATCATCGATAAGCTCTCGCGGATGATGGATATTTCTTACAATGAGCCTCTGACGCGCGACGGAGTTAAGGGTGAATTTTTCTTGTCTCTTAACGGCAGAGTTTTAGTTCAGGGAACGCATGTTCGAGAGTTAAAGGCTCACGCTTTCATGTGGGATAATCAGGTTTATTACGACGTTCAAGTTTCGGAGAATGAGTTTGACATTGTCGATAATCCCGCAGTTGCTGAAGCTCTCGCGACAGGCCCTGACGGAACATATTTACTCTCAGTTGACCGAATTGCTAACGGAGTATCATGGACAAACGGCGGCGGGAATGCTCATTGCTTGGAGACTTACGCCGTAAAAACTTCGCAGTTTGAGAACGGAATTTTATTAAATGATGCAAGCGCGGATATTCCGTATAAGTTGCAGTTCAGAGTTTTGGACGAGGACGAAGTGCCTTCGGTGTTGACGATTAAGATTGACAAAACCGAAGACGGATGGAAACTGAGAGCTGAGAATAACGGTGAACCTGAGATTGATATGAACGGCGATGTAATCTCACGTGAAGTTTCAGGCGACCTCGATATTGACACTCTTGAAGATTTCATCAGGTCTAAAGCATCAAGATTTGATATTGGCCTAAACGTCAAAGTTGAGAATAATGCGCTTTTATTCACGGCTGAAGCTGAAAATTCCCCCGTTGAGCTGACCGATTACAGCGGAATGTTGGGAGCTTTAACCGAAGCCAAACGCGAACTTTCAAGCGTAAATATGCGAGCTGAACCGGCCAATCTTGAGGACGCTTTGAACATTTCCGGTTCATTCAGAATACAGGTAGGCACTCAGGGAACACGAATTACTTCGGGAGTTTTCCGCGATAATCCGGGCAAGGGGTTAGCTGAAGGAGAAATCTTAGCGAAAGGAGAAGCCGGAGACAAACATACTTTCAGGATTGGCGTATCTGGCGACCAAATCGATTTTTCCGCGACATGGAACAACTCAATAGGAAAATGGGTATTAAGTTCGGACTTAGGCAACAGCTTTACGGCGGGCGAGACTCTGACCGTGAAGGACTTGACCGACTTCATGAACAACACTTTTGCGCAGTCAGCGAGTTCGGATAATCCGGCGTTAATGAACTTGAGCGTAACAACAGGAAAATCAACAACCGGCGTTGTAACTCAATTTTACGTTGAGAGCCGCGACAATTATTTACTCTCAATCTCCGACGTTGAAGGGAATTTAGCCGAAACCTTAGGCATGAAGAACCCGAACCCCGTAATCACGATCGACGTTGAAAGTTCCGACAGCCTCATAACCATTCGCAACAAGATTAACGAGAAATATCAAGAGGAATTTGGACTGACTGAGCCGGAGCAATGGGTTCATGCTTCAGTTGACGACGGATATTTGACGATTACGGCCAATGTCGCGGGAGAAGCCCAGAGAATTACATTGATGGGTTCTGAGGACGGCAATATGCAGGTTCTCAGACGTTTGGGATTGACACGAAACCAGCAAATTACTTCTGACATTAAGGACGAGGACGGAAATAACTTAATCAGCTATCGTGAAGTCGCGTATATTCCTGACAGCGGAGTTGCTAAGGATGCTTCGTTCACGTTAAACGGGACAAGATATTTATCATCTGACAATAAACTCAACAAGGCACGAAAAATCCCGGACTTAAGCGGGGATTCAAGGAAACGTTACAGCGCCGAGAAATTAAGCGAAGTTCAAGAGGGAATGTGGCTTAACCTCAAGAGCGCAGGAATTACGACAATCAACGTTCGCCATCACGTACGCGACGGCTCAATGAAAGGACTTGAAGAAGCCCGCGATGAGTTAATCCCGAACATGAAAGCAAGCCTCGACGAAATGGCCTATGGCATGGTGAAGTCGATTAATGCCTATCAGTATTCGGGTTACGGCATCGCAGGGGACATCACGACAACGGGCGTTGCATTCTTCAATCAGCTCGGTATGCAGTCAGGTGCGGCATCAAAACTCAGCGTTACGGATAAAGTCCAAGCTGACCCGTCATTAATCGGCGCGGCAATGGGCAAGAAAGACGAAAACGGCTTCGCTCTGAAGGGAATAACCGGAGGCTCAGGCGACGGCACGAACGCTTCAAGAATGACAGCCCTTAACTTCGACAAAATTTTAGAAGATCACACAATGACAATCGGCGGGATTTACGACGCTATGCTCACGAAAATCGGAACAGAAGCAGGACATGCAAAATTAATGTACACGACGCAAGCGACGGTTTCAGAGCAGATTGACGGACAACGTCAGGCGTGTTCAGGCGTAAATCTCGACGAGGAGTTAATGGATATGGTCGTCCTTAACCGGGCATTCGGTGCAATGTCAAGATATATTACGACGATGGACGAGATGTTGAACACGATAATTAACGGGATGGGGCTTGTTGGCCGATAATTTTTACAGAACCCGTTAGAGCGGCCCTCCTGGCAGGAAACGGGAGGGAATTTTTTTTACACATTCATTAAGGAGATAAACAAAATGTACAGCCGTCTAACTACAGCAACAATGTATAGCAGCTTGATGGATTCATTACAGAAGAGCCAGAGGAATATTCAGGACTTACAGCGTCAAATAGCTTCTGGGAATAAATACACTCGTCTGGTTGATAATCCTTCGGCTGTCTCAAGGTCATTAACGGTTCAGTCAGCTTTGAACGCCAACGATAAATACCAGAATAACACGACCAACGCAATCACGATGTTACGTTACGCCGACGGAGCTATGCAGAACGTTCTTGATGCGGCACAATCAATCCGATCACTCATAATCGAAGCAGGAGACGGAGCACTTCCCGAAGACCAGTTACGGGACATCAGCGAACAGATTGACGCTTACAAGGATATTATGATAGACAACCTCAATACGCGAGTTGCAGGACAATATATTTTCGGCGGAACTGACACAACTAATCCTCCGTTTGTTGAACAAGCTGACGGAAGCATAATTTATCAGGGAACCGACGACAGAGTTAAATACGCCGTGAGTGAGAGCGTTTTAGGCGACGTAACTTTTGCGGGAAGCGACATTGTGCCTACGAACGAGGACAGCTATTTTATTTGCTCGCATTACGTCCCGTTAGATTGGAGCTGGACAGGACGCGAAGAGAAAGTTCAAATCACCGTCGGAAATCGTACGCTTTCAGTCTTCATTCCTGAGGATTGGAGCGATAACGACGCGCAAAAAACTAACTCCGACGACGTAAATTATTCAGATCACAATGGATATAGAGACCCGAACGAAGTTACAGGAATTAGCTTAGACGATTTAGCTTCGATAATAAATTCAGCTCTCGAAGAACAGGGGGCTGATATGCTCGTGAAAGCCTCAATTGAGAAGGATTACGAAACCGGACGACAGCAGATGATTTTGAAGAGTAACACCGGCGAGAAAATTGGGATTACCGGATGGCCTGACACTGATTATATGCCGATGCCCGCAACGATAACAAGTAAGGACTTAACCGGAGTGGACTGGCAAGGCGGGACTTCCGGGCCTGAGGGCTTAATGGGAGATAGAAATATTCTCAGCTGGAAAGGGAATGAAGATTCCGGAACTCTCACGATTAACGGACAAACTTTTGACTTGACCGAGATAAATTCAGTTACTGACTTAGTAAGCGAAATTAACCGAGCGTTACCGGCCAATGATGATGGAACTCCTTTTGCCTCGCTCTCAACAGGAAGATTAACGGGACATTTGGTGTTGCAGTCTGACAGTTCAAGCATCAGCGTGAGCGGAACGGATAACGCCATGAGTGAAATCTTCGGGACAACAGGAACTCTATCAAGTACGTCATCTTCACTCACGGTTAAGATTGCAGATAACGACACCGACGCAACAAAAATTTTCATCAACAGTCAGGACACATTAGAGACTTTAGCCGCGAGATTAAACTCAATCGAAGGGGTTTACGCACGAACAAGCGCGGACGACACGAGATTAATTGTTTCAGCACAGAGAACCGGAGCTTTGCAGTCTGACAGATTGCATCCAGACGAAGGACAGGAAGAATTGCATTATCCTTCACTTACGATTATGGGAGAAGGTGAGGCACTGGAAATGTTCGATTTTGAAGACGGAGCAATAAAAGCAGTTAGCGAACGAAGAATTATTGACCAAAGTCATATGGACGTATTCGATGTTCTCGGAATGGAGACAGCAATGAAAAGCCGAGAATTTTCGCCTGATGAGAAATTGACGGTTGAAGCCGGCGAACAATTACACTGGAGAGTTTCAAGCGGAGGACGAACGACGGATATAAAACTTAATGCCGGAGAGTACACGCTTGGGGAAATCGCCGATAGAATACGCAACGCGGGAGCAGGCTGGCTTGAAGTTACTCTGAGCGAGGATAAGGATGATGATTACCAGCAAGGAACTCTTGACGGGGAGGCACAAACTCAGAGGCTCGTAATTCGCGGCTTCAATGGCGAACAAGTTTTATTCTTAGACATGAACGAATACAATTATGCTGACAAGTTAGGATTATCGACAGCATTACGCACTGACGCTTACAACGACAAAGTTAATTATGCGGGAACTGGCACGAAATGCGTAAATTTCCCGTCAGCTCCGTGTGTTGATGATAACGTCGGCATTCAGATGCGCGTGCAAATGAACTGCGGAATGAGTTACGACGTGAATATAAAGCGTGCAGAAGTCATTAACAAGGAGACGGGATTTGTTGACCGTAACAAAGTCATGAAGTCCATCGTCGACCAGGTGAACGAACAGGAAGGCCACGACATTATGGGCTTCACGGTTCATCTCGACAGAAACGGCGTAGAAATCGACGACTCATCATCAATATATTTCCTCTCTGGTGAAGCGTTTACAGTTGTAGATATGCCGTTCACAGATCCGGAATGGAACGATTACTCCGGAGGATTGGCCGCGCAAATGGGAATACACGGAGGAATTACGGGAAATCTCGCGAAGTCCGAAGTTCCCATGAAGGATAATGCGACTTTCCAAGAGGCTTATGCAGAAGAAGGCGTTACGTTCAGAGAGGGCACAATTCGTTTCTCAAATCTTGCTCATGAGGTCGAAATCGACGTAAGCGCGACTGATACGGTCAAAGACGTAATGGACAGATTAAGAGTTCAGGCGGGAGATTGGCTCTACGTGAATTATTACGATACTCACATGGGCCAGGACGCAACACGTAACACGGGGGATTATCCGTTAATTTCGTTCTCTTCGGTTGACGGTTCAGCTGTGAACATTCTTGACTTTAAAGGCCACATCGCACAGGACGCACTCGGAATTTCTACGGGCGTTCAGGGCAGATTAAATCCGGATGGAACAGAAGGCGACAATACGGGAATTATGGCCTTCAACTGGGATATTGACAATCAGAACGTTCCGGCTGACAGCGTTACTATAACCGTAGCAGGTTACTCACACACGATAGATTTACGGGCAATTCGCGACGTTACGGCGGACGACGCAGTGAAAGCAGATGACGTTGCGGAGTTCATCAACGCGAGAATGCAGGATTACGACGTTCGGGCCGAGATTAACGACGACAACGAATTAATGCTCTGGTCAACACGCGGCTATTCAGTTCAGGTTGAGTTCTCATTGAACGAAGGCGAAGTTACGGATTTCTTCTTGGGCGATGAACCTTCAAACAGGAGCTATTACAGGGGCGGTTATAACCTTGAGGGAGACACAAAAGACAGGGGCATTAAGGACGGAGAATTATACTACAACGGCATTCACGCTCAGAACGCAACGATCAGAAGCGGAGCTAACACGATGAGGCAAAACGGCTTCGGAGTAATCAATGATGTAATTTCCGCCGTAAACTCAGGAAACCGCGAGGCCCTCACCGATAAGATGCTTCCGAGAATTGATAACTTCATCAGCAATATTTTATCGACTATGGCCGAAAATGGAGCGCTTCAATCACGTTACACCTCAAACAACGAACGCTTAATCACCGAGAACGCAATCATGACCGAGAATTATGATGATCTCGTGAAGATTGACCCGGCAGAAGCAATTTCACAGTTGATGATAGCGGATTACATGTATCAGGCCAATTTAGCGGTAATCGCGCGACTTGTTCAGCCTTCGTTACTTGACTTTTTAGGCTAGAAAAGTTTACACAAAAAAGCCCCGCCGCGAATTAACGTAACGGGGCCAATTTTTTTTATTCCCAGAGTTTAGAGACTTCGTCAGTGCAGAAAGTGTATTGCTGGTTAATGAGCTTGGCTGTATCTTCGGCGTTCATGTAGAGCGTGGTAACTCCGGCTTTCTTCGCGGCCTCAATATATCCTTCGTCTTCCATTGCCTGTTTGAAAGCGTCCTCGTAGAATTTAATTACGTCTTCAGGAGTTCCCTTTGGAGCGACGATTGCACGCGCGCTTCCATACCATTTGTTATAGTAGCCGAGTTCGCCGAGTGTTGGAGCATCAGGGAAACTTGACATGCGATTTTCAGCGAACACGCCTAAAACTTTTACTTCGCTCATCATCGAAGCAATATCGGCCTCTTTCGCGACGCTGAAGTCAACTTCGCCTTGTCTCAACGCTAAAAGCTGGTCAGCAGTTCCGCCGTAAGGAATAGCCATATACTGGAAGCCTGCGGATTTCGCGAGTAATTCAGCTCCGATGTGGTTGCTGGCTTTCATTCCGTTTGTGGAGGCTTTGAGCTTGCCGGGATTTTCTTTAGCGAAGTTCACGAGTTCTTCAAGCGTGTTAAACGGTGAATTTTTCGCGACCATGACCATTGAAGTCTCGTTGACGTGGTTGCAAAT
>JAFTCP010000150.1 GCA_017454625.1 Synergistaceae bacterium | reverse complement strand
CACGCCGTAACGACACATAAATTCGGCCCCTTAGCTCCGAACACGATAGCGACATAAGCCGTTGACATATTGCTAATCATCATAGGGATAAAATACGGGCTAACTCGGCGTGAACCCTTTTCGAGCATGGTCTTGAAGTTGTTGAATGATGTCTCAATTCCTCCCTGACCTGTTCCAATGTAAACGCCTAATCTATACGGGTCAACACTCTTAACATCAAGCCCGGAATCCTCAACGGCTAATTTTGCGGCGGCAACAGCGAACTGAATTGCTCGGTCAGAACGTTTTGCTTCTTTTCCCGGCATGTATACACTGGGATCAAAATTCTTTATCTCGGCTCCGAACGTAACGGGACAATCGCCCAAATCAAAAGTTGTGATGTGAGAAATTCCGTTTTTCCCGTCCCGCAAAGCCTGCCAGTAATCTTTTTTCCCGAAAGCAATCGGACTTATCGGCCCTAATCCTGTAACAACAACTCTTCGTTTTTTATCGCTCAAGTTATATCAGCTCCTGTAAATCATGTTATGCTTACTCGTGCAATTCAAGATGACTTAAAAATTATCGCATATTTTGTGTCGTTTGAGTTTTGAATACACTTCACACGTTTATTGCAGTAAAGATTTCACCATAAATTATTGCACGTTTCAGCAGGTTTCTTTATGCTTAACCATTTTACAATTATTATAATTTTTCGCGTCAATCTATTTTGTGTTGATAATAAATAAGGGGATAGAACTAATACAGCTCTTCCCCCGTAAAATTCAAGGCTTACTGCCTGATTAGTCTTCCACGCCGATTTTGTCAAGCGTGTAATTCATTGCCTCGCCTACTGATGTGAGCTTCTCTGCGTCCTCGTCAGGTATCTCGATGTCAAACTCTTCTTCAATTCCCATAATAAGTTCAACGAGATCCAATGAGTCAGCACCGAGATCCTCTACAAAAGTTTTTTCAGGACTAACCTGATCTTCTTCAACGTCAAGGCGGTCTGATACTATTTTCTTAAGTTTTGCTGTAACTTCGTCTCTGGTCATGTTCTGTTTCACCTCCTTAAGTCAAGTAATTCACGGCTGAATACATTAAATCATAGTTATTCTTACGTCAACTGCAAATTCTCATTAGACCATTGTCATGCCGCCGTCAACTGCAAGAGTCTGGCCAGTAATATACGAACTCGATTCGGACGCGAAGAACAATACTGCTTTTGCAACGTCCTGAGGGCTTCCGATTTTTCCTGCTGGAATTGACTTCAATATTCCCTCTTTAATCTCAGGCTTTAATTTTTCGGTCATATCCGTATCAATAAATCCCGGAGCTATGGCATTGGCCGTAATCCCTCGTTCTGCGTATTCGCGAGCGACTGACTTTGTGAAGCCGATTATACCAGCTTTTGACGCGGAATAATTAGCTTGCCCGGTGTTTCCGATTAATCCGACGATTGAAGCTATGTTGATAATTCTTCCGTAACGAGCTTTAGCCATGTCGCGGATTGCCTCACGAGTGCAGAAAAACGTCGCGTTCAAGTTCGTGTTAATCACTGTGAGCCAGTCTTCGGGTTTCATTCGCATTAAGAGAGTGTCGCGGGTAATTCCTGCATTATTGACGAGGACACTGACGGTTTCACCCATTACGCTCTTAACGTCGGCGAATAATTTTGCGGCCTGGTCCTTGTCGCTAACGTCGGCTTGAAAAATTTCACACTTAACGCCGAAAGTTTTTATCTCCTCACAGAGTTTTTGAGCTGCTTCCTCGCTGTGATTAAAGTTAATGGCAACGTCAAAGTTATTCTTCCCAAGCTCAAGCGCGATTGCCCGGCCAATTCCCTTTGCTGCTCCTGTTACGAGTGCAAGCATGATTTTTCACCTCTTAAAATTTTTATGTATCTTAACAGAGAATGCCGCTGTTCATGATAACTTTTTGCGAGACATCCTGAAACCCTGAACGTTACGACAAATTTCGACATTCACAAGCTCCGAAACTCATAATAATTTTTCGCGTATAGCTTCAAGACTTCCCGGAGTTCCAGCGCTCATGATATTAATTCCCTTTTTGCACTTTTTTATCAAGCCCGCAAGAACTTCACCGGCTCCAAGCTCACAAAACGTGTCAACTCCTAAATTTTCAGTCATGAATGCAACGCTTTCTTCCCAACGTACGGGGCTGAAAGTCTGAGCGTATAAACTCTCGCGGATTTCCTCAGGATTTCTCACGGGCTTTGCGCTCACGTTAGCGATAATATCATACTTTGCTTCGTTCCATGAAATTTTTGCGAATTCCTCTTTGAGTTTATCGGCGGCGGGTTTCATGAATTGGCTGTGAAATGGCGCGCTGACGTTGAGTTTTACGGCACGTTTAATCCCGAAAGTTTTAGCCTGAGCGATTGCGTTATCGATAAATTCTGTCAAGCCTGAAATTACGATTTGGCCGGGACAGTTAAAGTTAGCTGGTCTGACTTCTCCGTTGGGGGCGAGAGTTTCACACATTTTTTTCACGTCGTCAGGTTTAGCACCGATTAAAGCCGCCATTGCTCCCTTGCC
The DNA here is from genome assembly GCA_017454625.1 of Synergistaceae bacterium. Taxonomy (GTDB): domain Bacteria; phylum Synergistota; class Synergistia; order Synergistales; family Aminobacteriaceae; genus JAFUXM01. The sequence goes on along the minus strand of JAFTCP010000150.1, from coordinate 7,570 downwards.
CTCAGGAACAGCCTCTTGCATGAAAATTCCGCGATTACGCACGAGTTTTACAGCGTCCCAGAATGAAATTACTCCGGAAGCCGTCAAAGCCGTGTATTCCCCTAAGCTGTGTCCGGCACAACACGCGGGCTTCAAGTCAGCGTTCATTTCATCCGTAAGAACTCTTAATGCCGCGATGCTTACTGTCATAATTGCAGGCTGAGAATTTTTCGTGAGCGTCAATTCCTCTTCTGGGCCTTCAAACATTAAGCGCGTAAGATGGAACGATAAGGCATCATCAGCTTCCTCAAAGACGGCTTTAGCGCATGGGAAACTTTCATATAATTCACGGCCCATTCCGACGGACTGCGAACCTTGACCAGGAAAAACAAGAGCGTACATTTACTTTTTCACCTCGCAGCGAATTTCTTTCAGCTTGAACGTACCTAATAATTTGCGGCTCATTTCGACATTTTGCGAGACTTGACCAGAATACATTTACTTTTTGACCTCGCCGACATGAGATAAAATTTCCTCAGCTTGAGCGAACATGTCAACAATAATTTTCTTCGCCGGCAAAATTTCGTTCACCATTGCGGCACTCTGACCTGCCATTAATGAACCCCATTCAGTATCGCCATTGACGACAGCCGCACGGAGTTTTCCTGTCCCTAACGCTTCGATCTCGCTAGCCGGAGCATTCTCACTCTCTAATTTCTCGAACTCGGCCGTTAATTTATTTCGCAGACATCTAACGGGATGACCTAATGACTGGCCCGTAATCGCTGTGCTTCTGTCTCGTGCGTCAAGAACAGCTTGCTTATAATTCGCGTGAACCGTGCATTCTTCACAGCAAATAAATCTCGTTCCGACCTGGACACCTTCAGCACCGAGTGCGAATGCCGCAACAACTCCGCGACCGTCAACAACTCCTCCTGCGCAGATAACCGGAATTTTCACGGCCTGAGCAATCTGGGGAGTTAATACCATTGTCGTTAATTCTCCGATATGCCCGCCTGCTTCCATTCCTTCGGCAACGACTGCATCAGCTCCCTGTTTCTCGACACGACGCGCTTGAGTTACGGACGCAACAACGGGGATTACGATTGTTCCGGCGGGCTTGAGACGCTCTAAGAATTTTCCGGGACTTCCTGCTCCTGTCGTTACAACCGGAACTTTATGCTTCAATGCAACTTCAAGCGCATCATTAGCGGTCGGGGACATCAACATTATGTTTAATCCGAACGGACGGCCGGGCTCGATTAACTTTTTAGCCTTCAAAATTTCCTGTTCGAGAATTTCCGGAGGTGTCGCGGCGGCGGCGATAATTCCAAGTCCTCCGGCATTGCTGACGGCTGAAGCTAATTCCGCGTTCGCAACCCAAGCCATTCCACCTTGAATGAGCGGATATTTTGTTCCCAATAATTTGCAAATTCGATTATCTTCTCTTAATAACATACATTATTCACCTCATATTTCGCGGCTGATTTGTTCGACTCCGTCTTCCTTGATAAAATTTCTCGCGACCGATAATGCGCTTAATATCGCCGGAGATTTTGAGCGTCCGTGAGCCTTTAACACAGCTCCTTTAACGCCGAGTAATGGAGTTCCGCCGTATTGTTCATAGTTAAAACGTTTCCATAATTTTTTGACGACTGGAGCCATTAAGAGCATTCCGGCTTTTGCCATCAATGACTTTTTAACCTCATCGACGAGCATAGATTTTAGCCCCTGCATAATCCCTTCGGCCAATTTCAGCGCGATATTCCCATTGAAGCCGTCGCAAACTATAACGTCAGACCTTCCGAAAACTACTTCGTTTCCCTCGATATAACCGCAAAAGTTGATATTCTCTTTCTTTTCGAGCATCTCGCGTGCGGCTAAAACGTTGTCGTCGCCTTTAATCTCTTCAGTTCCATTCGACAGCAATTTTACTTCAGGATTAGCGACTTTGAGAATTTTTCGGGAATAAACGCTTCCCATCGTCGCGAACTGCAATAAATTTTCTGGCTTACATCGAACCGTAGCACCGACATCAAGCATGAACGAGATTTTCTCAATTGACGGCAACGGAACACCAAGAGCGGGCCTGTCAATTCCTTCAACACGTCCGACGACGAGAACGCCTCCAGCAACGATTGCTCCTGTGCTTCCTGCGCTTACGAAACCTTGAGCGTCTCCACGTCTGACCATTTCCATAGCTACACGCATGCTTGAGTTTTTCTTTTTCCTAATGGCATTGGCCGGATGTTCATCTGGGTCAATAATTTCGTCGGCGTGTTCAATGTGTATTCTTGGGTGAGAAATTCCGCACGCTTTTATCTTCTCCGTGTCGCCGGTAAGAATTATCTCGATGTCGTCAAACTCCTCACAGGCTTTCAATGCTCCAAGACAGATCTCATCGGGCGCGTTGTCTCCTCCCATTGCGTCAAGAGCTATAGTGATACTCATAAATTTTTCACCTCACTTTCTATAACATGAAACTAGCGATTGTTGATAAATTTTCACAAGGATATTATTCATCCTAAAATTTGTATGATAAACCTCACGACGAAAATTTACTTATCGCATCAATCACTTTTCACGAGAATATTTTCACTTAAGACTTCAACAATAAATCTTCCCATGAAAATATCTTTATCGCATCAAAGCAATCAACAATTTTTCACAAGCTATTACTCACTCAAAATTTGCACAATAAATCTTCCGACGAAAATCTCTTTATCGCCGACTTTCGTTCTGACGCTCACAATTTTTTTGCCCTCATGATTTACTCCGACTTTAGCGCGGGCAATCAGGACATCTCCGACTTTTGCATGACCTTTATACTCGCCTCGCATCGAATCGATTATTACACTTGCGGCATTAATCACGGCAACAGCGATTGACCCGGCCTGAGCGTAAACGTAATTATCGCTGACAATATCCGTGAACCTAAAGGCCATATCCTTAGCGGTTTTCAGGACGGACAAAGCCCATTTATCCGGCTCAAGCTCTAAGAGTTCTCCGATTACTTCACTGGGACTTAACGACTGCAATTTACTCACAGCGTCCTGCGCCATCGTTCTTATTCTCTCGCGAAGCTCAGGAACTCCCATTAATGCGCGGTCAAGCCGAACTGTTGAGATACTCACGCCGAGACTTGAAGCTAATTCACTGTCAGTGATCATCGGGTTATCTTCCAAAATTTTTGTGAGTTTATTCTGGCGTAATTTTCTGTCGGATTTAGAATTTAGCACCTGGTAATAATACCTCATAGCAAAATTAATTTTCGTGAAAGTATAAGTTGTGATATTGAGTTAGTCAAGTGAACAAAATATAATTCTTCATTAACAAGGGGGAAAATAAAACTATGGCTAAACGTTATGCCGAAGTAAATTCTGTTCTGTGTGTATCGTGCGGGGCTTGCGCTGAGGTTTGTCCTAAGAGTGCGATTAAAATTTGGCGGGGAAGTTATGCAATCGTCGATAAGAGCCTTTGCATTGGGTGCGGGTTGTGTGCGCGAACTTGTCCGGCCGGAGTAATCGAGGTGAAAATTAATGAATTGGCGTAAATATTTATGGATATGGCCGATATTATATTTCGCGCTTGGAATGTTCAACATAATTTTTGCGTGGCTCGGAATGATTGATTTCATGCTGCCGTTAATCTTCGCGATTTTCGGAGGAAATAAATACTTCTGCAACAAGCTCTGTGGACGAGGCCAATTGTTCGTGTTCCTTCCGAAAAAGTTTAAGTGCTCGACGGGAAAACTCGCTCCGCGCTGGCTGTCAAGTTCATGGTTCAGGTACGGCTTTCTCGTGTTCTTCATGGCTATGTTCTGCAACGTAATCTATCAATCATGGCTTGTATTCGGCGGCGTTCGTTCACTCAGAGAGACGGTAAAATTATTCTGGACGTTTAATATTCCGTTTGGTTGGGCTTATACGCTGGGAACAGTCCCGGATTGGGCCGCTCAGTTCAGCTTTGGACTTTACAGCTTGATGTTGACTTCGGCGATTATAGGGTTAATAGTGATGGTGTTGTATCGTCCAAGAACCTGGTGTACGTTCTGCCCAATGGGAACAATGACACAATTAATCTGCAAGCTCAAAGCCGGAAGCGATAAACCCCTCCCGTAACGAGAGGGGCAATTTTTCACTAATCCTAGAACTGCACAAACGCCGGAGTATCAGCCGGAGCCGCCAAAAACTTTTTGAGTTCGTCGTCAAGTTTCAGAAGGGTAATCGAGAAGCCTTCCATGTCAAGCGAAGTCATGTAATTTCCGACGAGAGTTTTCGCGATTTTAATTCCCTTGCCGTCAAGAACATCTTTCACGTGTTTATTCGCAACGCAGAGTTCCATTAAAGGAGTTCCGCCCATTCCGTTGACCATAACAGCAACTTCATCACCAGCCGCGTAAATTCCTTCAGCTAAAATTTTCGCTAAAAGTTTGTCGGAGATGTCATTAACGCTGGAGATTTTCTCGCGATGAGTTCCGGGTTCGCCGTGAATGCCAATTCCGATTTCGACTTCATCGTCAGCAAGTTCGAAGCTCTTTTTGCCAGCCGCAGGAACTGTGCAGGGATTTACGGCCATTCCCATTGAGCGAACGTTAGCGATGACTTTTTCGGCAACACGTTTAACCTCAGCGAGTTTCAATCCAGCTTCAGCCGCCGCACCAGCAATCTTGTGAACAAAAACTGTCCCGGCAATTCCGCGTCGTCCTGTCGTCCACGTTGAGTTTTCAACAGCTACGTCATCAGCAACGATAACCTGCTCAACTTCGATGCCTTCATCAGCCGCCATATCCGCCGCCATCTCGAAATTCATAACGTCGCCGGTGTAATTCTTGATGACGAGCAAAACTCCCTTTCCTCCGTTTACAGCTTTGATTGCCTCGAAGACCTGATCCGGAGTTGGTGATGTGAAGACTGCTCCAGCAACAGCACCGTCAAGCATTCCGCGACCGACAAAGCCGCCGTGTGAGGGTTCATGTCCTGAGCCTCCGCCTGAGACTAAAGCAACTTTCTCACTCGGTCCCGCCGCACGCACGAGAACTTCAAAGCCCTCAAGACGTTTCACATACTGAGGAAATGCCGCCGTCATTCCGTCAAGCATCTCATTAACGATGTTGTCAACCTGATTGATTAATTTCTTCATGAATAAGCCTCCTTATAATTTACTTGCTTCACGTGATTCTTCCGCCGATTTTAGGACAGAATCAACGCTTCCTCCTCCTGCCGCCTCAACAACAGCGCAAACAGTTCCTTCAACGATTGGAGCATCAGCGATTACGACGTTAATATTGTTTCCCTCGTCTTCGAGTAATTCAATCGCAGTCTCAGCGCTCATTATGCTGCTTCCAATGTCCGCGAGAATTACAACTCCGTCGCCTGTGTCAGCTTCAACGATTGCGTCAGCTATTCGCTGTGCGTCAGTCCCGATTGAGCCGTCTTCAAGTCCTCCTGCTGGAATAATCCCTTCATGACCTTGTGCCATTTCATGCGCTAAATCGCAGACACCTTCGGCAATCTTCCAGCTGTGAGAGACTATAACAATTCCTACCATGATTTTATTTCCCCTTTAGAATTTTACACAGTAAACCTTAGGTTTAATCTGATATTTTGCGTGGCTAATACAAATTTCCTCTGAGAATTAACAATATCCGGCCAATACACAAATACTATTTTTCTCCCTAAATATCAGACCACTCACGAAAAATTTTTGCTATTTCCCCTTCAAAACATCAAGAACAGCTTCAAGCATCAAAGTTGAAGAAGTTGCGCCCGGATCTTGATGGCCTATGCTTCGTTCGCCGAGATAACTCGCTCGTCCTTTTGTCGCGATAATCGTTTTCGTGTATTCAACGCCTTCACGAGCTGAGTTGCACGCGGCTTCAAGAGCTGTAATCATGTCGGCTCCGTCTGAAAGTTTCTGTGAGTAAGTCTCGTAAGCTGGAATAATCGCATCAAGCATAGTTTTTTCACCTTTGACGGCTTTACCGCGCTTCTGAATTCCTGCGATTGCGGCCTCAAACGCTGACTTCAAGCCTTCTGCGTCAAGTTCAGTTTTACCGGCTAAAACTTTTCCTGCCTCCATGTAAGCTGTCCCGTAAAGCGGCCCGGAAGCTCCTCCAACTTTCGAGAGTAAAGTCATTCCGGATTTTTTCAACGTCGCGCCGATGTCTGCATCTTCGGGATTAACTTTTTCCATGACAGCAGAAAATCCTCGCGCTAAGTTTATTCCGTGATCGCTATCTCCAATTTCGCGGTCTAACTCTGTGAGGAAGTCTTTATTCTCAGAAATTATTCCGGCAATCTTAGATAAGCATTCGTAAATTTCACTGGCCATTGTTCAGCCTCCTGTTAAAAGATTATGTAGAATTAAGAAAAATATTACACCAAAATATATGTGAGGCAACATGAAAATTTTAGTCAATATTCGAGGCAGAATGAAAATTTGAGTTTTACAGCTGATGATAGATTTTATGCAAATATTATACTTGGACAAGACGAAAATTTAGCTTGTATCGTCAAAAAGTTTTCTAGTTGATGATTATTATGATTTTATGCAAATTTTACACTGATACAGCATGAAAATTTAGTGTATTATTATTCAGCGGAAGAATGAGGGGGATTATTTGTGAAGACTTTCACGCTAAAAAATTCTTCTCACTTCCGCACGCCCCATAAAATTATGGGAAACATTAATTGCTGAAAATTAATTCAAGAAAGGAGAAATTAATCATGTTCGCAATCAACGGAAAGTTTTTAGCCCGAGACATGAACGGACAAATCAGGGTTGCAATGGAAACCATCAAAGAACTTGACAAGATTGTTCCGCCGAATTTTGCTGAGATTATAGCACCTGAAAGCGATTATCATATCGACGGCCTGAAGAATATTCCAGTTAAACGAATTGGCAGGGGAAATCGGCATATTTGGGAGCAGACGTATTATTTTCTTTACTTGCTGACACATCGCGAAAAAGGCATCAACATTTTCAACTCTCACCCGATTTTTAAGCCGGACATCGCGTATATTCATGACCTTCTGCCTTATGCATTGCCTAATCTTTACACAACTCGTTACGGAAAAGCTCAGCTCAGGTTCAACAGAAGAATGTTAGCTTCAGCCGTAAAAAGAGCAAAACAAATTATCGTCGTCTCGGAGTTCACAAGGTCGGAGCTGATGAAATATTTTGACGTTGACCCTAAGAAAATTCACGTTATCTATAACGGCTGGCAGCATATGAACGCAATCACCGAAGACGAAGAAATTTTTAACGAGTTCACGGAAATTCACAAGGGAGAATATATTCTCGCGGCTAGCGGCATAACTCCTCAGAAAAACTTTCAGTGGGTAATCGAAAACGCAAAACATAACCCCGATATTACTTACGTCATCGTCGGCTCAAAAGAAAAATCGACACAGCTAACTGTAGACGCAACACCTCAGAGACGCAACACCTCAGAGACGCAACACCTCAGAGACGCAACACCTCAGAGACAATAACAGCCTCAATAATTTAATCTTCACTGGCAGAGTTTCAGACGGACAACTCAAAGCATTAATGCATCACTGCCGGGCATTCGTTCATCCTGCGATTT
>JAFTCP010000016.1 GCA_017454625.1 Synergistaceae bacterium | reverse complement strand
TAGCGACATTCCTTGAAGCCACGTGAATGACACCGGGCTTGAGCTGTCCAGCGATTCTGTACATTGTCGGAATCATGAGCATCAAACCCTGCGAGGCCGTGTAACTTGAAGCGAGAACGCCTCCGTCTAACGCTCCATGCATAGCTGAGACAGCTCCACATTCTGATTGCATTTCGACAAGTTTGACAGTCTGACCGAAAATATTAGTTCTTCCATTTGCCGACCAACTGTCAACATGTTCAGCCATAGGTGAAGACAGCGTTATAGGATAAATAGCGGCTACTTCCGTGAAGGCGTATGAAGCGTAAGCAGCGGCTTCATTGCCGTCCATAGCTTTAACATGCTTTGCCAAATAGATTACCCCCTTTTATGATATGTGATTGCTTTCTTCCCCCGAAAAAATCACTTTTTGTATTCAGTTAAACGTTTTAGTACTGTGAATGAGGTTATTATACTTAAACGTTTTAGTTTGTCAATAGAGCAATAATTCTTGACAAGATTTTGTTTTGAGTTAATATAGTTTATCGTTATACTGTGATTGATACTTTCTTTCCCCACAAACAAAAAAACGGTCATAAGCCAGAAAGGATAAAGCACAATGTTTTGGAGCAAGAGCAAAGACAAAACCGGAGCCGGAGCCGCTGATTTTGTGAATGCAGGAGTGCCTGTAAAGTTCAACAGTGTAGATTTCCGGGACGGTCAGCACTCATTGTTCGCAACAAGAATGAGGACTGAAGACATGCTGCCGTTGCTTGAGAGAATGGACGCAGTAGGTTATGACAGTATGGAGATGTGGGGCGGAGCGACATTTGACGTTGCGGTACGTTTTTTGAAGGAAGATCCGTGGGAGAGAGTGAGAGTCTTCAAGCAGCATGTGAAGAAAACACCGCTGAAGATGTATTAACTTATGCGTTGTTCCCGAATGAGGCGACAGAATTTCTGAAAATAAAATATGGAGCGTGATATTCTTGATTCAGCAAAATGAAGAGAAACTTGAACGGAGTCGTGAGATTTTAAGCGAGCTTAAAGAGTCACGCGGCGGAAAGCTGCTTGATTCGCACAGGGTTATGGGCAATGATCCGAACTTGATTAACATGTTCCTTCAGCAGTATGTGAACTGTAACAAGAAGGACATCTCCATTCCCAGAAAATATAGAGAGCTTATCGTAATGGCTCTAGGAATGGCGACAGGGACAGAAACGACAACGAAGGTTCACGCGAAATTGGCGGTTGAGAACGGAGCGACCCTTGATGAAATATTCGAGGTTATCAGGATAATATTTTTCACGTGCGGAGTAACGAAACTTCTTCCGGCACTTGAAACGCTCGGCGATATGTTCGAGCCTGTATCGGAAGAGTAGATCAAAGTTATCTGAAACTATCCCGGAGTATCAGCTTCGGGATTATTTTTATGTGTGAAGGCTCTGTTGAACTCTCAATTATTTTCTCGCTCAAAACCTGAATAACTTTATGGCCGATTTCTTCGTTCGGCATTTCTATTA
>JAFTCP010000149.1 GCA_017454625.1 Synergistaceae bacterium | reverse complement strand
TCAATTCCCTTCGAGCGCGCATAAGTCATAGCCTCACATACTCCGGAAATTGTCCCGGCTATCATGATTTGATTTGCAAGTTTCGTGTGCTGACCCATTCCGGCCTCGCCCATGTAGTTAATGTTCGTCCCCATCGCTCGGAATAACGGCAGACACGCTTTGTAATCCTCCTCGTCGCCTCCAGCCATAATTGACAACGTCGCTTTCTTCGCGGCAACTTCACCGCCTGTAACAGGAGCGTCAAGAACGTGAAGCCCTCGCCTTCGTCCTTCGTCGTAAATCATCTTCGCTAGTGATGGGCTTGATGTCGTCATGTCGATAACATAAGTTCCAACCGGTGCGCTGTCGAGTAATCCTCCTGTCGCAAAATAAACTTCCTCTAAGTCTTTGGGAATTCCCAGCATCGTAATAGCAACATCACAGATTTTTACGCAGTCATTCACCGAGCTGTGATATTTGGCTCCATTAGCAATTACGTCATAAACTTTCATAATTGAGCGCGAATATATATGTACTTCAAAGCCAAGTTTAAGGAGGTTGCGAACCATAGGCTTGCCCATTCTTCCGACACCGATAAAAGCAATTTTCTTCATGAATTTATTTACCTCCGGGATTTTTCTTTGCGATTATAGCAGATTGAAAGTGTTCTTGTACGAGACATAAATTTATCTTGAGTAATTTATAGCATGACAAGCAGGAGAGTGAAGTGTATTCAAGTTTAATATGATGATTAATTGCAAAAGCTCACGACAATTATTATTATATGCACATAAAATTACGTAGAAAGGACTTGACAAATTCAAAAATGGCCACAATAATTGAGCAACGAGCAACGAGCAACGAGCCTATTCGTGTCTCTATCGCTATAGCTTCTTACAATGGAGAAAAGTATATTCTTGAACAGCTCGAATCAATCCGTACGCAAACAAGATTTCCCGACGAAGTAATCATAGCCGATGACTGTTCGACTGACGGCACATTTGAACTATGCGAGAAATTTATTGCTGAACATGAACTTACAGGCTGGACAGTCTATCAAAACCCTCAAAATCTCGGAATATGCGCGAATTTCCGTAATGTCCTGAAAAAATGCACAGGAGATTATATTTTCCCGTGTGATCAGGACGATATTTGGATGCCCGACAAGCTCGAAGTCATGATTAAGGCGATGAATGATAATCCCAAGATTAATTTGCTGACATCAAATTATATTGCTGTAATTAACGGCAAAGAGACACTAATCTCCTTGAAGCATCTTGACCGCGACGACGGAGAAATTATTCAATTAAAGCTCACAAATTCCGGGCTATCTAACTTAAGGCCTGGTTGTACATTTTGTTTCAGGCGTGAGCTTCTTGACTGCTTCAACGTTATGGATATTCCCGACTTATGGCATGATGCCTTGTTATGGAAATACGCAATAGTTCGTGATGGATTGTTCATGATTAACAGGCAGCTGATTTATTATGTCAGACGCGGCACTTCACAGCTGGCAAATTTATCGCCGTCATACAGAAATATTGACGAGAGAATACGCAACACTCACGAAGCCGAAGAATTATACGTGAAATTTCTTGACGCTTCCGATGGATTAAAGATTACTCCGGCCAATCAGAAATTCCTGTGCAAATTAATGAACTTTTCACAGCGACGAAGAAAGATGCTTACGAAACGCAATTTATTCTTGGGGATTCTCTTCGTGATGATGAACCTGAAATATTATCCGACTTTACGAAGCGCACTCGGCGAAATTTACGCGATGATATTTATACGGTGAAAGCAAATGTTATAATCCCATAAAATACTTTAACCGGAGATAATCAACACGTGAAAAATCGTTCAATCATAAAAACTTTAACCCGTAAGCTCGTCAACAAGACAATCTTTGAGCGCGCCGGACTTTCCGCACGAGCATATTTAACTCCCGCACATAATCACACGCTCGCAATCTTCCCGGACACAACACAAGCCGCGACGTTCACGCAGGACTTCAGAACGCTTTATCCTGAGCAGAATATCTTCATGCTAAACGAGCTGCCTTTAACTTCCGAGATTGAGGGCCTCAGGGCATTATTGCTTGAACGCGGCGAAACTCTCAGACGCTGGAACGAAACAAAGGGAATTTTAGCAGCTTCACCAGGTGCGTTAATCTCTTCGTGTCTAATTGGCGGTTCGGAACTCAAAATAAAACTTTCAGGCAACCTTGCGACTTCATCAGAGGCATTAAACACGTCATCGTCGTCGGGAAAATCTGAAGCTGAGGTAAAACTTTCAGGTTCAACAGAAAATCTCGAAGTACAGCAGGGAGTTTCGTTTTCATCGTCGCAATCAGAGAAATTCAACATTGATAAAATTAAATCATGGCTGGAACTCTCAGGCTATAAGCGTTCAAGTCTCGTATGGGCACCTGGCCAATATGTTCAGCGCGGATTTATCCTTGACGTTTTCGATCCGGGATATTCTATGCCGCTGAGATTTGAATTTTTCGATGACGAGATAGAACGAATAGGATCGTTTCATCCTGACACTCAGAAAAGCTCAAGCGAATTAATGAAGCTCGACGAGATAACTTTACACTCAATCACTCAATCGCTCCCGAAATTTCCCGTTGAGTTATTGCCACATGACACACTCGTAATCTTCAATGAACCTGACAAAATCGAAGCTCAAGCTGAAAGTTTCATATGGCTATGGCGTGAAGTTTTTACCGAGACCGAACCAGCCTATAACGTCGAATTGTGGCCGACAACTTTTAACACGCTCGCGAAGTTCCCAATCATACGAATTACGAATAATCCCGAAAAATCCGACGGAGAATTTATGACAGAAGCACTTCCGGCCTTCAAGGGAAACCCTGAGAGTATTTTGTTGACGTGCGCTGAGCTTGAGAAGAACAAGTTCACAATAAAAGTCTTCACGAATAACCCTGTGTTTCAAAAATTGCCGTATGAAATTCATGATGGCGTGTTGTCAGCGGGCTTCATCGACAAGAATAAAAAGACTGCTTTCATCTCAGAACGGGAATTATCAGGAATTAACGCGAATATCTCACTCACTCAGTGGCGAACTCCTAACGAATGGAACGACATAGAGAAATTAACGCCGGGCCAATTGGTTATTCACGAGGATTACGGCACAGGAATTTTCAGGGGAATTGAGACGATTGACGCTTCGGGTATGCCTATGGATATGCTTGTGATTGAGTTTGCTGACGACCAGAGATTGTTAATTCCCGTCATGCATTCGTTCAAGATTACTGGCCTCAACGAACACGAGAGCGAAGCGGCGAAACTTGACAGCCTGAAGAGTAAAGTTTGGAAGAAAAATTACCAGAAGTCCCAAGAAAAAGCCCAGCAGGAAGCCAAAATCTTAATGGAAATTTTTGCTCACCGTGAACTTGAAAGACGCGCCCCCTTCGACGAACCCGGCGAGATGTATAACGATTTCGTGAAAGCATTCCCGTATAACGAGACGGCTGACCAGCTGAAAGCTATTAACGAGATCATGAAGGATTTATCTAGCAATTATCCGATGGACAGGCTTTTAGTCGGTGATGTCGGCTTCGGAAAAACAGAAGTTGCGATGCGTGCGGCTTTTCGTGTAGTTCAGTCGGGATTTCAAGTTTGCGTGCTTGTTCCAACGACGATATTAGCTCAGCAGCATTACACGACGTTTCAGTCGAGATTGGCCGGATTTCCTGTAATTGTCGGGCTTTTATCACGTTTCATCACGGCTAAACAGGCTAAAGAGACTCTGAATGCGACGGCTGAAGGAAAAATTGATATATTAATCGGAACTCATAAACTTTTGCAGAACGGCGTAAAATTCAAGAAGCTGGGCTTGTTGATCATCGATGAAGAACACAGGTTCGGAGTTATGCACAAAGAGAGCTTGAAGCTCACGTATGGTTCAGTCGATATTTTGAGCCTGTCAGCAACTCCAATTCCGCGAACATTAGCGATGTCATTACGAGGCTTGCGAAGTATTTCGGTGCTGTCAACTCCTCCTGAGGACAGATTACCCGTAACGACTTACACAGGCTCATTCAGTCCAGCTACGATTAGACGCGCAATAACTTTTGAGCTTAACAGAGGAGGCCAAGTTTATTTTCTCTCTAACAAGATTTCACGCATTCCGGAATATTTGAGGATGTTACAGGCGTTTTTCCCGGAAGCAAAGATTATGACGGCTCACGGCCAGATGAAAGAAAAAGAGCTTGAAGCGACGATGTTAAACTTTTACGCGGGCAATATCGACATTCTTTTAGCGACGACGATAATCGAAAGCGGGCTTGATGTTGGACGAGCGAACACGATTATTATCGACAACTCCGAAGAATTAGGACTTGCCCAGATGTACCAGCTCAGGGGACGTGTTGGACGACGAGGCGAAAAAGCCTTTGCTTACTTCTTTTATCCCAACAAAGCCGTACTCAATCAGGACACACTTGACAGGCTTGAAGCGATCGCGACGATGACGGATTTAGGTTCAGGCTATGAGATTGCACGACGTGATTTAGACATTCGCGGCGGCGGAGAAATCGGCGGAACAACTCAGCACGGAAATTTACGTAACAGCAGCTTTAACATTTTTTATCGTATGCTTGAGCAGGAATTGAACAAGTTACGAGGCATTGAGGAGACGAAAACTATCGAGGTTGTTACGGACAAAGGCAATGGATTTATCCCGGAGAATTATATTCCGCAGGACGACGTGAGGATTACGCTTTACCGAAGATTAATTAACGTTGTCGGACTTGATGAACTCGAAGCGATGAAGAACGAAATGCGCGACAGGTTCGGGAAAATTCCGGCAGAAGTCGAGTATCTCACGGCATTAATCGCTGTAAGAAACTTCGGCATGAGATTTGGGATTGAGAGCGTCAACGTCAAAAAAGGCATGGTAAACGTGAAATGTCCTGATAAAAAGAGAGTTGACGGGATAAAAATTTATCTTAAGGCATTAGGACGAAACTTAAAGTTCATTATAGGAGAATGAAATTATGAATACGGGGAATAAAGCAAAGATAAGATTGTATTTATTTTTAGGTTCAATACTTGCGATTGTCATAGTAGCGGCTTTTCTCATAATCTTAAACATAAATGAGCCGATAGAATATACGGAAATTCCGTTTCAGGTACTCTTGATACTCACAGTTATGTCTTGTGCGGCTATGGCTGTATTTTTCTCAAAAGGGCCGGTTTTCAGCATTGACGGGAAAATTGAACGCGCTAATATTAATGCGATGCTCTTGACGGTGCTGGTTATCATTCAGATTTCATTTTTCTTTGAGATACTTTCTATTAGAAATCAAAGCCTGAATTATCAGAAATATACGAACATCCGAAAAAATATTAGTATCGCCGAAAACTGTAATACTGAGGACCTGAACAAAACTTTATCGGAGCTTTGTAAAAATGAAGTCGCAGAAATTTCAATAGTCGATGAAAACGGAGTTGTATTATACTCGTCTGACGAAGCAAAAATTGGCAATACATCATCTGTGTCAAAATATTCTTATTCATTCGGAAAGTCAACGGAGATACGTTTTTTTATAGATCCTGACTATGTCCTGAATACGATACGTGCTATTGCCCTTAACCTTCTGACGGTCCTTGTTACATCAATCTTCTTTTCGGGGGAAATTGTTTTACTCATGATCAGGCTGATTCTCAGGAAAACGGAGGAGGAAAACGCACCGACCGCAGAAAATTATCAACCGATGCCCGCATCTTTATATTATATTAGGCAGATTGCGTTTATATTCTACTTTGTATTAAGGCTCTCTTCTGCTTTTATTCCGGTCATGACAAAATCATTGTATAATCCGTTCTCGTGGCTCTCTGACACAACCGCTGCCGGTCTGCCTCAATCATCAGAAACACTTTTAACTTGTGCGGCAATTTTTCTTGCAACTCTCACGCTCGAAAAAAAGGGCTGGAAAATTCCGTTTATATTCGGTCTCTTTATGGTTGGAGCAGGTACATTCTTATCGGCTTTCTCATGGAACATTATAATTTTCATTCTTTCAAGGGCAGTTGTCGGATTGGGCTACGGTTTTTGCTGGATGACACTGCGTAATTTATCTCTTTTAGGACGGGATGATAAAGAGAGACTGTTAGGCTTTGCACTGCTTAATACAGGAATATACGCCGGTATAAATTGCGGTTCATCTCTCGGTGCGATCCTTGCAGATATTTTCGGATACCGAGTTGTATTTGCAATTTCCGCTGTGCTCACGATATTTATATCAACTTTCATAATAAGAATGGAGAACGCTATGCTCCCCAGCAAGAAAACTCCTGAGAAATCCCCTGTGAATGAAGGCGCGACAGTAAAGCAGAAGGGATTTTTTGTAGAGAACATGACCGCGATATTGTTCGTGCTTTTAATGATAGCTCCAGCGAGTATTGCAGAGTCATATTTGAGCTATTATCTGCCTCTGTACTTTACGAATACGGGCCGGAGCATTACGGACGTAGGAAGAGCACGCTTGTTATACGGAATGGTTATTGTTTATGCTGGGCCTTTCATTTCGGGGGTACTTTCAGTTTTCAGCAAGAAAGCACTTCAAAATATTAATTTCGCATATAACTTCATGATAGCATTAAGTCTTTTCCTGCCGAGTATAGGAGCGGGGCTGTTACTTCCGTTTGCAGGAGCGGCAATTCTGGGAACAGCGAACAGCTTCGGTTTTGGAGCACAGAATAATTATTTTCTTGCGCTGCCTTCAATAAAGAGTATGGGAGCTGCAAGGTCTCTCTCCGTTCTCTCGTTTATAAAGAAGATGTTGGAAATGACCGGACCTTTAATATTCGCTTTTGTGATAAGTGCAGGATTTCAGTCGGGAATAAGATACCTGTCAACCACTTTCGCGATAATGGCAGTAATATATATAATATTTTGTTCTCTTACTCATAGTTCCAAACAATAAGGAGGAAGATAAATTGATAGTAAGTGTTGTTTACGGCGGCACACCGGAAGAGAGAGGCATACTTTATAATATTTTGCTCCATCACTCATAATTCCAAACAATAAGGAGGAATATACATGATAGTAAGTGTTGTTTATGGCGGCAAAGAAGAGGGAAAAGCATCCGCTCACAATGCCAAAGATATAGCTGAAGCTCTTAGTTCAAGGGGCTACACCGTTCATTTAATTGAATTTGCTGATAATATAATAAGCAAACTGAAAGAGCTGGGAACTGATGTTGTTTATGTGTGCGTTCAAGGTAAGGGCTACGGCGATGGAACTCTTCAGGCTATTCTTGAACACGAGAAAATCCCGTTTACCGGCAGCAGTATGCGTGCGGCCTGTCTGATAAACGACAAAATTCTGTGCAAACTTTTATTTGACCGTGCGGGAATTCCTACTCCCAAATGGGATATTCTCAGCAAAAAGCAATATTTAGAGGGCAATTACCCGTTTGAAAATTTCGGATTTCCTTTTCTCGCTAAGGCTCCAACTCAAGGCGCGAGCAACGGCATCGAAATTATACGCAGCATGAATGATATTCCGCGTATCGAAAACGTTTTTTCATTTGATGATCCTATCATGCTTGAGAGTTTCATAATCGGAAATTACTGTACCGTAGGATTTTACGAAAGAAACGGGCAGGTTGTTACTCTTCCTGTTGTCCAATTCCTATACCCCCCAAGAGAGGATAAAATTTTCATTACCGGACAAGCTGGAAAACACACAGTAATAAAATGCAATTTTCCTTCGGAAGTTGAGGAGAGTATTTTGCGTACAGCTGAGAAAGTCTTTGAGGTAACCGGAGCAAAAGGTCTTGCAAGAGTTGATTTTATGGTCGATGAAAAAACTCATACTCCGTACGTTTTAGAGATTAATGCAGTTCCAAGTCTCAGACGAACAAGTTCTATGTCGCAAGGAGCCGCTACTATGCCACAAGAGGCCGCATTTGCAGGTATACATTACGAAGATATGATTGAAGATATATTGAAATCGGCGGAGGGATTAAGTAATGCTTAAAAACATGAAGATTAGCGTAAAAATACTCCTTGTAATATTAATCATGTCATTAGGATCATTATTATTTATTTTCGGTGCTTCCTATTATTTTATGAATGACATGGTCGAAGAGTTCGAGAAGACGAATATCACGATTGGATTAAACTCTTCGGAAATCTCAAAGAGTGCCCTTTTGACACAAGCTGAGGATTACCTTTACAGGCTGGTAGAGAAGCAGGCTCAGGCGGCCAATGAAAGTTTTTACGCCGTGAATAGGATTGTTACACAGTCTGCACAGTATACTCACAGCTTGTACGAAAACAGCAGCAATTTTATCGGGAAAAAAATGCCCCGACCTGATGAAACGATACTTGGTGTTGCGTGTTCAAAATATTTTCTCGTAAAAGGTGTAACAGAAACTCCTGAAATCGCAAAAGAAGTTAATATTTTGTCAAATGGCGAATACATGTTTGCTCCGTTTTTGGCGAATAATAATATGCTTGATAATATTTACATAGGAACTGAAAGCGGAATTTCCTATCGTTTTTCAAGGGGTAATAGTTATAATCCGAATTATGACCCAAGAAAACGAGATTGGTATACAGCAGCTATGAAATCTCCTGATAAATTGGTATGGCTGCCGACGTATATAGATTCTTACGGCCATGTATGTATTACCGCCGCAATGACTTATCGAGACGGCTCCGGTGAAATTGCTGGTGTAGTTGCTTCTGATGTTTATCTTACGAGAATAATTGATGACATTATGAAACTTAAAGTCGGTGAAACGGGTTCATGCTTTGTTCTTGATTCCGGTTTGAATTTCATAGCACATCCCGAAATGGATAATCCGGAATTTAAGTCAGACATAAGGGAGCATATTAACGATGTCGATTTTATCAGGATGCTTCAAAACTCCAACGGAGGAATTGCAGAAGCCTTATACGAGGGCAATAATTGTTATCTCGCATTCTCAAGATTGAGTGAAACGGGCTGGATATTCTGCGCGAGCATTGAGACGCAGGAAGTTACTGAACCGGCAATTACAGCGAAAGCAAAAAGTGATGAGCTTACGGAATCTTCCCAACAGCAGATGCAGAAATGGCTTTTTGAGATTTTCCGTTTATTCATGATATTCTTCGCAGTCATAGGAATTATCGTTATCATGCTTTCTTTCACTGTGTCAGGAACGATTACGCGACCCATTCAAGAACTTGCGGCCAGTGTTCAGGGAGTAGGCGAAGGAAATTTCGATCAAAAGATAACCGTAAAATCTGGCGATGAAGTCGGACAGCTGGCAAAGAGATTTAATGAAATGCAGGATAACCTCAAAAACTATCTTGAGGACATAAAGAAAATCACGACCGAAAAAGAAAGAATAGAGACCGAACTATCCGTTGCAACTCAAATTCAAGCTGACATGCTGCCGAGAGATTTTCCCGTTCAAAAGGAGTTTGCGCTTTATGCTACGATGAATCCGGCAAAAGAAGTCGGCGGAGATTTTTACGACTTCTTCATGATTGACGACGATCATTTAGCTCTAGTAATGGCCGACGTTTCG
>JAFTCP010000148.1 GCA_017454625.1 Synergistaceae bacterium | reverse complement strand
TCCGCCGGGATAACCGAATATAGTATCAACGCCCTGTTCGAGTAAGCATTGAATTAATATTTCTGAGCCATTTAATTTTTGAGTGTTCAAGTGAAGCATTTCCCCTCAGATAAAAAATTTTCGTTACAGTTTAGCACAAAAGCGATAAAAAATTTCTCTCCTTGCAACGAAAGAGAGAAAAGGTTCATGAATTGTGTCATATGATATTGGCGGCTTCGTATTTGAGTTTCAACTCCTTATAAGGAAGGTTCGAAGCTAAACGGCGACATGGTCGATTTCCCTGAAAGATTTCAAACCCTCGAAGGAAGGTTCGGAGCAAGATGACGGAGAAATCGGAGTTGAGATAAACTTGTTTCAAATCCTTACAGGAAGGTTCATAACTCGTTGTCGCTGTGTTGTTCGTTGTCGATGGTTTCAATCCCTAATTAGGAAGGTTCGGAGCCTCAAAGGCATGGTTCAACATTTGCGTTGAATAGTTTCAAATCCTCAATAGGAAGGTTCGTAACTGTGCCAATTCGGTACTCTCCGTCAGCGTTCTTTTTTCAATCCCTAATAGGAAGGTTCATAACAGCAGGAACGAAGATTGCAACCTGCATTGTAACGTTTTAATCCCTTGTAGGAAGGTTCAGAGCGGGAGCAACTACAATCTGAATTACCCGAAAACTTTGCAATTCCTTATATGAAGGTTCGTAACTCGAAACGGTCTACACCACCGCCATTGCTAAAAAGTTTCAAATCCTGTTCGGAGCAAAGACATCTGCACACTCGCATGGAATGAACTATTTCAAGCCCTCAAAGGAAGGTTCAGTGTATTTCACGGTGATGATTTCCTTGTAGAGACTGAGTTTCAAATCCTTACAGGAAGGTTCAGAAGCACGGATGATATACATATTATGTGTCCAGATGTGCAGTCGCAATCCCTTGCAGGAAGGTTCGTAACTCATGCAGAAGACAATGCAGATATACTCAACTAGTTTCAAATCCTAAAAGAAAGGTTCATAACCTACGACAAAGTCGCAAACTTGGATACATTCCGTTTCAATCCCTAACAGGAAGATTTATCACACAACTACAAGAATAATTTCGCACTAGCTAAATCCCAACGGGAAAATTTTATTGCTGATATTTTACCATAATCGATTAGAATAATGTAAATCTCACATGGAGGGAAAAATTATTTATGCCCAGAAAATTATTTATGCTAATGTTAATTCTCGTAATCTCACTGTCTGCTCAAATCGGAGCCGGAGAAATCTCACAGGATATAACCGCGTCAAAATCTTCCGATGTAAACTTGTCAACGTCAACAGAAGCAAACTCGCTGAAAATGGCCGTTCCTCAATCCTCAAAAGCTGACTTCTCAACATCGGCCAACGTAAACTCGCAGGACACATCCATTCTCACATCGTCAACATCAACTGAAGCTACAGCCTCGCTTCAATCCTCAAAACTTGTTTCGTCAACACTAACTGAACCTGTAAAACTCTCTCACGACACAGCCGCTTCAACTCATTATGATATTATCATCGCTGGTGGAGGAATGGGAGGATCTGCCGCCGCAATTCAGGCTTCCAGAATGGGTGCAAGAGTTCTCATCGTTGAGCCTACGGAATTACTCGGGGGACAAGCTACAGCCGCAGGAGTTTCAACGATGGACGACATGAGCCGGCAGGACAGCGGATTATACCGTGAGTTTATTAATCGTGTGAAAGATTATTACGCTAAACTGAGAAAATCAATCGCAACTCCTTACTGGAAGGAACACGGACGAGCTTTTGAGCCTTTAGTCGGACATAAAATTTTGGTGGAAATGGCACGAAGCGCGGATATTCTTTATCATGCAGAAATTGTTGACGTGAAAACTCTGAACTCACGAGACGCGAAAACAGAAATAAGCGACGATAATTTTTCTCATGCTGATGTTATCGACGTGAAAAATCGCACAACCCAAGACACGCCAGCAAGTTCTATTAACACAAAAACTTTCAGCTCACAAAACACAGCGGCAGGCTCTAACGTAAAATCTCTAAGCTCAAGCAAAATTATCACCGTCAAGACTTCAAGCGACGTAAAGACTTTCACGTGCAAAATCATAATTGACGCGACCGAATACGGCGACATTATCCCATTGGCCGGAGCTCGTTATCGTTCTGGAAATTCCGTATCACCTGAGATTGACTTAGACAGAATGATACAGGACATTACATGGACGGCAATAATCCGCAAATATCCGAACGGCGTACCTGAACACTTAAGGCCGAAAAATCCCCTGCCTGATTACGAACGAGCGAAAAAAAATTACAGGGCTTATGTTACGGCTGACGGCTTCGACTTCAGGAATAAATATCCCGTCAAGATGCCCGTAAACTTCATCTCTCATAATGCGTATCGGGCTGTCCCGGACTCGTTCATGCCCGGAAGTTACACAGGAAACCGCAAAGACTGGCGATTAATCAGCAAAGCCGGAGTAAACTGGGGCAATGATTATCCCGGCCAATACAAATGGGACAATAGATACGGAATGCCCGTGCTTTATCTCGAAAGTAAAGATTTCCGCGCGAATGCCAACAAAGAAGCGTTAATCAAAACTTTACACTTCATCTATTACGCTCAAAACGAACTCGGCGAAAACTGGAGCGTCGACGAGAACGATTATAACTTTTTACCGGAAGAAGCAAAGGATTTACCCGAAGAATGGCAGGAAATCGCACGACACATGCCCCCAATCCCTTACGTCCGCGAATGCCGGAGAATAATCGGGGATTACACGCTGAACTCGAAAGCAATTCATGATAATTCTATGAGCTATCGTGAAGGCAGAAAAAATCATGAATTTCCTGACGCAATCGCAATCGGCGGATATATTCTTGACTTGCACGGAGGCGATGACGACGACGACATCGAAGCATCACTCGGAGAAAATCAAGCCGCAATCAGACGAGACGAACCAGCCGGAGCCTTTCAAGTGCCCATGAGGATATTAATTCCGTCGAGCGTCGATAATTTCATTGCCGCTGAGAAAAATTTATCAATGTCCCGCTTAGCGTCAGGAGCATTACGACTTCAGCCAATCTGCATGATGACAGGTCAGGCCGCAGGTGCTTTAGCCGCAATCGCCGTTAAAGGGAACGTTCAGCCGCGAGAAGTTCAGAGCGTGAAAGTCCAAAAAGTTCTGGTTGACTCCGGCGTAAATTTGTCGCTCGCTGTTTACTCTGACGTTGACGAGAAAAATAAACACTTCGGAAGCGTCCAGATTGCAACACTTCACAACTTAATCGAGCCTAAAAAGTTTCCTAAGCTCCCAAAACAGCGCGTAAACTCTCCAGCAAAAGGCGGCATCACTAAAGGCAGTTTCGGTGTCAACGACATAATGACTAAGAAGGAAATTGCAACTCTAATCGAACGCGCCGAAAAACTCTCAGGCAAAAAGTTATCGCTTCCAGAGAAAATTACTCGCGGTGAAGCTGTTGACTTAGTCGTTAAGGCTATGACAGAATAAGGGGCGGTTATTCCGCTCCGTCATTTTCCCACGCAAAACCGGTTGAACATCTCATCAAGTAATTCATCGCCCGCATCAACGCCGAGCAAGCGCATCAATGAAAGTCTCGCAGAGTTAAGCAATCCCGCAGTAACATCATCATCAATTGACAATTCAGCCTCACGCATTGAGTTCAAGCATTCGCGCAAGTCTTCAAGCTGACGTTCCGAGACGTTCAAGCCGGAATTAAACGCTGAGTTTTTCGCGGCCAATTTGTAAATTTCCCCTTTAAGCTCATCAAGTCCCGTTAAATTTTTCGCTGAGACGTAAATTTTTGGCGAAATTGTTAATGCTTCATCGTCAACTTTTCGCGGCAAATCCGACTTGTTCAGAACTAATATCACGTTTTTGTCGTCAAGTTCTCCGATAAAGTTTAATTCTTCCTGCGTAATTTCCCGTGAGCTGTCGAGGACGTAAAGGCAAATATCACTCTCATTCATCGCTTCAAGCGCGAGTTTTACCCCTTCAGCCTCGATTTTGTCATCAGCATCACGAAGTCCCGCAGTGTCAGCAAGCCTTATTGTTACACCGTTGATGATTATGCTCTCTTCGATTATGTCGCGCGTTGTGCCGGGAATTTCCGTAACAATTGCCCGATTTCGACGTAAAAGCGCGTTCAAGAGTGAAGATTTTCCGACGTTTGGACTTCCGATTATGACGGCACGAACTCCATCGCGTAAAATCATTCCCGCTGAACACTGAGAGTATAAACCTTCAAGCTCATTCACAATTTTCTTGATGTCATCGTGAGCGTCAAAGTTATTCAGCGTCTCACCTTCCGGAAAATCAAGTTGTATCTCAAAATTGGCCTGTAACGCTAAAATCTCATCGTGAATTTTCCGTGTCTCCCGTGAAAGTTCCCCCGTTAAAGTCCGTGCGGCGGCGTGTAATGCTTCCATGCTTCGAGACTTAATCACGCTCAAAACTCCTTCAGCCTGTGCTAAATCAATTCTGCCGTTAATGAACGCTCTACGTGTGAATTCGCCGGGCTCAGCAATGCGCGCTCCGTTTTTTATGAGAAGCTCAAGACAAATCCGAGCGATGAAACTTCCTCCGTGCGTGTGAATTTCTACAATGTCTTCACCGGTGTAACTCTTAGGCTTCACGAAGTTTACCGCTAAAACTCTGTCAATAATTCTGCCCTCGTCATCGATTAAACTCGTCAAATACATTTTGGCGGGCTCATCGAAACTTTGACGGGTTAAAACTTTGCGTGAAATATTAACGGCATCAGGGCCGGAGACACGAATTACCGCAATTCCTCCTTCTCCCGATGCCGTAGAGATTGCCGCTATCGTTTCATTCATGCAATCTGAGCTTTCAGCCACTCTTCAGCTTTCGCGCGGCTGCTGACTTTCCCAGTTCCTACAGCCATATCAAGCCCGTCAAGAAGTTCACCAACTCGGCGGCCAGGTTTCATGTTAAGAAGGCTCATTACCTCACGGCCAGTCAAGTAGCGCGTAGCTCCTTCCATCTGAAGCGATACACTCCTAAATCTCCGTAAGACTTGCGCCAAGTTCCATGTGTTACTTTCGAGAACTTCAGAGTATTCATCGAAGAAGCCCTCAGATTCAGCGACACAAACCGCGAACTCTAAAGCTATTTCGACGGCATCAGGCGAAAATTCAAGCACAGCCGAACAAAATCTCTCTTCGGTTATAGGCTCGTAATAATCCTTGAACCTGTCAATTATCGATATGACCTCTTCAATCGTTCCTGATGGAATATTCCAGCGCGTCATAATCTCGCGTATCTTCCTGTCAGTTACTTTCGTACGGTCGCTTCCGTCAAGATTGCGAGTGCCTATATATCTGAACAATCCGGCCAATACAAACGCGTCATTCTGCATAAGCCTGTTCGTGTCTAATCTGGATTCTATGACTTTCAGGACGTTCAAAGTGTGGTCGTATAAAGTTTTTCCTTTGTCGTCATAAACCGAGCGTAACTCGTCAAGCTCACTCATAAAATACGGCAATAAATCATAATCGTCGCACATCTCGATAAACCGATTAGGTCTCCGGCTAATCCCCTTCATGAGTTCACGGCCCCAGCGTTCCGAAGGGATTTCACTCATTCTGTCAGCGTGATTGTCAAGGAATTTTCGTACGTCAGCCTCAGTCTTCCAGAAAATATCCATCTCAAACTCAGCCGCAAATCTCAGCATACGTAAAATTCTCAACGGGTCAGCGCCAATCAATTCTACGTTGTCGCCTGTTAAGCGTATAACTTTATTTCGGATGTCAAGCCTGCCATTGAACGGGTCAACAACTCCTCCGTCAGAACGAATTGCGATAGCCTCAATGCTCAAATCTCGGTAAGCTAAATCGTCCTCAATCGTAGCTCCTCGAAGTCCAAATGCCCTGAACGGAACTCCGAGCAATTCACCTCTCAAAGCCGGATAAGGTCCGCGAGCGTCAACCGTTCCAGTTCCGAGTGTCCTTGCGACGTGATACATATCCTGAGCATCGATTGCCAGCGTGATAATTTCAGGCTGTAATCCCATCTCAATAAATCTCACAGTATCGCCGACAAGCCAGGCTTTTACTCCTGATTCCTCTATTTTTTGGAGAACGTCAAGATAATTACGCAATATTCTTCTCCTCCTCTTTTGATAAATGGGTAATTGCTAAAGATTTTAACACGTAAAGTTATTTATCTTCAATTTATCTTCAATTGACAGTATTATAGACCGAGTAATATAATTCCCCTTATCCCCAAAAACAGGAGGTAAAGATTTTGCGGACTAAAATCACCATTGACAAGGGCGACGACATAATCAGATTTTATCTTCATTTGGGAAACAGAAAATTTTTCCTCTTTGCACAGAAATACAGCAAGGGAGTTTATGATTTCTTCGCTGGAGGTAGATCTGAGAGCGAGATCCGGAACTTCAGGCTCTGGAACAGAAACCCGAGACTTGACAAGACAATCTCGAAAATTCCGATTTATACCCGATACGTTTTGAAATACGAAATGTAATATCATTAACAGGATGCTTGAACGATAAAAAGTTGCGGGCATCCTGCGTTTTTCATGCATTAACAAATTTTAGCTAAGGCTTCGGCAATCTCTTTCAGGTCAAAATTGGCCGTGTTTATGCAAATGTCATAGTTGACCTTATCGCCCCACTTCTGCCCGGTGTAAAACTCGTAATAATCCGCGCGTCCCTTGTTAATCTGTTCGATGCGCTTCGTTAATTCCTTCTCGGACATCTCGGCACCTTTCGCGTAATCCTGGCTGTTGTTGGCTTTGCATCGTGAAATTTTCGAGGCCATATCGGAATACACGAAAATTCTAAACGGGTTCTCATCACGCAAAATATAATCCGCTCCCCTGCCAACTATGACGCAATCGGATTTTTGCGCAAGCTCACGGATAATATTATGCTGTTCCTGCTGTACTGACTGGCCATAATCAGGGATAACAGCCCAAAAAGTTCTGCCTGTGTGAATTGGGAAGGGAATTACGGGTTTTTGCTCGGCGATATGCTGAATGTAATTCTCGGATAATGACGTGCGTTTTGCAATCTCGGCGATAATCTCACGGTCATAATACGCATAGCCTAAAATTTCAGCTAAGTATCTTCCGAGCTCACGGCCTCCGCTTCCGAACTCACGGCCTATAGTGATAATCTTGTTCATTAATTCTTCACCTCATGTAAAATTTTAACTCATTGTGATAAATTTTCATGCGATGAATTTTTTGATATTGTTGATACCCCAGCACAAAAAAAACTCCCTGCTTTCACACAGGGAGCCTGAATTTTTACCACACAGCAACTCTTTCGTCAGGAGCAAGATACATTTTATCTTTTTTCCCGATTTTATACGTGTCAAGAAACTCTTGATACTGCTGGACAATTGCATTAACCCTCAAGAACGGCAAGGCGTGAACGTCATTACGAAGCGTCCAGTCTAAGCGTTCTTTAGTCTGCGTGAACTTCCAGATTTTTGCGTAACTCCTGAAGAATTTATCGTAATCGAAACCGCTAATTCCCTCAGAAATTCCCAGCATAGCTTTAATTCCGGCCATGTCAGCAATCGATTCCGTCTGAACGAGTTTTCCGTTGTAATTTTCCCCGTTAATCTCGAAAGCGTCAAAATATTTTATCAGCTTATCGGCTCTGGCCTGAAACTTTTTCTTGTCGTCCTCAGTCCACCATGATGACATATTCCCCGTCTTGTCGAACTGTGCGCCGATTGTGTCGAATGCGTGTGAAATCTCATGACCTATGACCATTCCGATGCCGCCGAGTTTTTCCTCGTAGGACATTTCAGGTGAGTAAAAATCTCCGCTCAAAATTCCGGCGATAATCTTGATTGCGTTCTCAGACGGGCTGTAATACGAGTTCACGACGACAACATCATTAATCCATAAATCATGGTCAACTTTCGTGTTAAGCCTGTCATAAAAATATTTCTGCCTCTTGAACTTCTTGATTGTCTGCAGAGCCTCATAAAAAGTTGCGTCGTCAGAGATTACAAGCTCCGAAAAGTCTACCCATTTGTCAGGATAAGCCGCGTTAAGTCTCATTGCGTCGAGTTTCTCAACAGCTTTTTTGCGCGTCTCAGGTGAAAGCCATTCTTCACGCTCAAGCATTCCGCGATAAAATTTAACCGTCTGCCTGATAATCTCCTCAACTTCATTTTTCGCACTCTCAGGAACATAACGCTCAACGTAAATTTTCGACACAGGAACCGGCAAACTTCCATGAACAAAATCTACAGCACTCTCATAATCCGGTTTGCTCTGAGTAATCCCGTTACGTTCGCGCGATAACCTCTGATACTCACGATAAGCCGGCTCATCAGTAATCGTGATATAACCTGAAACCAGATTAGCGAGCAAATAAGCCTTCATGTCGTCGAGATTTTCAGGCGTGTAAAGCTCATTAATTGTCTTGAGCCAGTCGGGTTCTTGAAGATTAATCAAGTCAGAGTTGATTTCGTGAGCTTCAAGGACCTCTGCAAACGGGAAATTCGGCGACTTTTCGCGTAACTCCTCAATACTCAGGGGATTATACATTTTCTCGATAGCTTCGGGGGCGTTTAACTCCTCGACGGTCATCATGTGTTTAGCAATTTTAGCCTCGAAGTTATAAGCCTGTTCAAGAACTTTTGCGGCAAAATCATTGTCATATCCTAAACGCCTGAGCATGTAATTTACAATCCCGTCATGCATTTTCTTTGTGCGTTCACCGTTGGGAGTTAAGGCTTTATATTCCGCGCTGTCTCCGAGTGATAAGGGAGTTGCGGCGAGTTCGATATTATAACGTTCGGAGTCCTCGTTGTCATAGCCAAGTCCGTAGTCAGCGATTAATAAGTCATGATAAAAACTGTCAGGGGTCATGAAATATTCGCTGAGTTCTTCGAGAGTGTTTATGCCTGTAATTAATTTTGCCTGTTCGTTCAAGTCAGCAAGCCCCGAAGCGTTTCTTTCGTCCCAGTTCAGCCAGAGAGAATATAACTTTCTCACGAGTTCCGCGTCATGTCCCGTTAAAGTTTGGTCGGTCATGATTGCCCGCAAATTCTCGTCAACAATATCTTGAAGCTCATCAAATGCGCTCGTGCGTGAATGTCCCGGCTTTAATTTCGCGTTGATTAACCAGTCGTGATTAACATTCGCGTAAAAGTCCTCGTTCAAAGCGGGATTATATTTTCCCATTCCTCCGAATAAATTTGAGTTCGGCCAATTGTAAGCATAAGCATTAGTCATGAAGAATGAGAGCAGGAACACGAGCGCGAGAAATAATTTTGACATATTGTAAGCATAATGCTTCATCGTGAATAATGAAAATATAAACGTCAACACTAGAAAAATTTTTGACATCATTAATCTTTCCTATTGGACAGCGTAAACTGTGTGTTGTTCGTTGGCGAAATAAAACACTCCGTCGGAATATGCAGGTTCCGCGTCAATCCCGAATTCCGTCTCAAACGTAAATCTAACTTCGCCCGTCTTAACGTCGAAACCGTAAATATTTCCACCTTCAGCTCCGGCAAAAACTACACCGTCAGCAATAACCGGCTTGGCTTTAATCGTTCCGTTCTGAAGGTCCCTCGTCCATAAAATTCTTCCGTCGTCCTGACTGAGAGCCACGATTAAGCTCCTTGCAGTTCCGACAACGATAATTCCGTGTGAAATTGCGGGAGGCGTGCTCACTGGGTCTTTTACGTCGGCTTTCCAAAGTGGAATAACGTCCTTAAGCTGTACAGCCTGAACTGAATTATCCCATGCCGAGAAATATACATTGCCTTTGTCCGATACAGGAGTGTTGATTGCTCCGCCAGCTCCGCCGCCGTTTATGCGTTCACCTTTTTTAGCGTCTATGATGCTGAAAATTCCGTCGTCCTCACCGAGAAAGAGAAATCCATCACCGTAACCCGGAGCCGTCCTGAGTGCTCTTCCTGTGTCGTGTGTCCAAACAACGTGGCCTGAGGCTTGATCTAGAGCTTGAATTTTCCCGTCGAGTTTTGCCGCAAAGACTAAACTTTTTCCAGCCGCAAGTCCGTCGCCGAAGCCTAAATCATCTTCATACGGACGATTGCGCCAGACTAATGAACCGTCGGAAGCCTTCAAGCATATAACTTCACCGTTGGCATAAGCAAAAAATACTCGGCCTTCTGCGACTACGGGAGTTCCAACAGTTGCATTCTCGTTATCGTCTTTATAAGTCCAAGCAACTGCACCAGAAGACTTGTTGAGCGCGTAAATTTGTCCCGTCCAGTCCCCGAAGATTACTAAATCGTTGTAAATTTTGAGGCCGCCTGTTGGGGCACCTGCGGTTTGATAACTCCATTTTGTTTTTGCCTCGAAAGCTGAAGCCTGAAATGCTGAGAGAATTACTGCTAACGTGAAAATTGCTAGAATAACTTTTCGTTTCATGAATTACATCACCTCATGAATAAAATTTTCTGCATAATATCATAATTCCTGAGATTATCGCAAAACTTATTAATGAGTGATAAAGGGAGGATTACGAGAGCTGATTTTTATTGCCAACACCGATTATTCAGCTCAAAATTGAGACACATAAAAACTCTCTCCTGCGCGAGTTAAAGAGAGAGCGAAAAATTAATTGCTAGATATACTGCTCGACTTGGTCATGAACTACGACGAGATTATTGAAGTCCTCAATCTGCGGACGCTGAACCATAATAGGCTCCCGAACGTGCATGTATTGCGTCTCAGTCCGGCGTATTACGGTCCCTTTTTCGAGCCTGCTGACTGTTCCGGTTGTGTTGATAATGGTGCTTGTCTGGTTAATCCGTGTCGACATGATTGCAATTCCTCCTTGAACTGTAATTTATTCATGAAACAATTTTACACTATAAATAAAGCCTTGACATTAAGAGTGTATAATAATTTTCGGCTGTGCAGCTGAATGCGTAAGTCCGAGCAAGTTTCGGATGAGCGCATTTTTTTATGGGTAATTTTTCTATGGAAGGTGTATAAAACTTGAACTCTAATTCATTTCTTGAGCGTGAACCTGTCAGCAAATTATTAATCCGTTATTCTGTCCCGTTAATAATCTCGCTTCTCGTTGCCGCTTTATATAATATCGTCGACCAGATTTTTATTGCCAATGCAGACTATTTAGGCTCAAACGGTAACGCCGCTAACAATGTCGTATTCCCCATGACCGTAATAGCTCTAGCGTTTACTCTCATGATTGGCGACGGTGTCTGTGCATTCGTGAGCATGAGCTTGGGCGCGAGAAATCCTCAGCGTGCTGGTGATGCTGTCGGGAGTGCGGCGCTTTTGTCGTCAACTTGCGGAGTGATTATAGCTGTGGTGTATTATATTTTTCGTGAGGAGTTAATAACTTTCTTCGGCGGACGAGTGAACGATGAGACATTCAGGCTTGCTCTGGAATATTTCACGTGGATAATTCCGGGAATTCCCTTTTACGTTTTCGGCCAGGCAATGAACCCTGTAATCTCCGCCGATGGAAGCCCGAACTACGTAATGTTCTCAACTTTAATGGGAGCAGGAATTAATATCGTTCTTGACCCGCTGTTTATTTTTGGTTTCAGATGGGGAATGATGGGAGCGGCTTTAGCTACGATTATGGGGCAGATTTTCACGGCTTTAATGTCAGTGTTATACATCTCGCGAAAGATGAAGGCCGTAAAATTCTCGCGTGAGAACTTACACTTCAACCCGTCGTTGATGAAATTCTATCTGCCTCTTGGAATGTGCAGTTTTCTCTCACAAATTGCCCTAGTTATAAGCGTAGCGAGTGTGAACATGATGATTAAGAAGTACGGAGCCTTAGACAAAATTTTTGGACAGCCTGAATACTCACAAATTCCAATGGCAGTAATCGGCATCGTCATGAAATTCTTCCAAATTGTAATTTCCGTTGTCGTTGGACTTTCAGCGAGTTGTACACCGATTACGGGCTTTAACATGGGAGCCGGAAGACCTGACCGCGTGAAAAAGTTATTCTCGTTGTTACTGACCTGTGAAGTCGTGATAGGGTTAATCGCGTTCGTGATTGTCGAGTTATTCCCGATGTATATTGCTGAACTCTTCGGGGCTTCGGGCGAGAGCGTTTATTATGCTGAGTTTACAGTTAAATGCTTCAGAACGTATCTATGCTTAATCGTCCTTGCCTGTGTCAATAAAGCCGCGTTCATTTTCATTCAGGCGATGGGAAGACCTTACATCTCGGCTGGACTTTCTGCGACACGTGAGATAATTTTCGGTGCCGGACTAACTATAATAATGCCGATTTTCATGGGATTAGACGGCGTTTTGTGGTCAATGCCAGCGAGCGACGCTTTAACTTTCATCGTGTCGGTGATAGTTATAGCGATGATTTATCGTGAACTCAGCAAGCCTGTAACGTCAACTTATTCTGAACTCTAAAACTTTTTCGGTGTCGGATAAAGTTTCACTTGTGAAGATTGATTTTGCACTCACAAACTTATTATTCATGCGCGTAAAAGATTTCCCATGATAATTACTCACAGAATAATTTTATCCGGCTCCGCTAATCTTCCCTAAAAGTCTTACATTTCATCAAAATCTAATTTCCCTCTTTCATAATCTCACGCTTAAACTTGACAAAATCGCGAAGATATTATAAGTTTATTGCACCAAACAAAAGGAAAAATTTTCAATGACACAAACACACGCAAACATAATGCAAAAGTTCATGAAGTATATCAAGAACTCTGACACCGAAGATTTTATCAGGAGCATGTTATTTTGTTTTTGTGCACCAACTATTAAGGGCTTAAAGGCGGCATGTTTGATAAATTTTCGGCGTAACAAGGACGAAGATATGCGCACACTCTGGAATTTACACGCTGATGAATGGCTTGCTCCGTTCGGGCTTGAATGGCTCTTGCTGAATGACGAGGGCAATAACGCTTTAGTTCTGATTTATCGGCGTGAATTATTAGCAAAAGCGCTGGGCTGTGATGAGGCGTGCGATATTCTCAAGTCTAAAGGTTATCCGCTTCATGATGTCGATGCGTGCTTGAAGTGTCTGCGTGAGAAGTTCTGTGAAAGTTTTCCTCATGAGATTGGCCTGTTTCTGGATTATCCTCCGTGCGACGTAAGGGGTTTCATGGAAAATCGGTGCGCGAAAAAGTCAGCGTGTCCGGGTTACTGGAAAGTTTACGGGAATGTCCGGGAGGCACGAAAACTTTTCAGGCAGTATAAACAGGCAGAATGTGAAGCGGCGAAATTAATTTTGTCAAGGGAGCATGAAGTTAGTCAGCTTGTGTAATTTTGGCGGGAATTATAAGCAAGTATAGTGTTAATCAGCTATTGCAAGAAAATGTTAAATAAGAGGGCTGCGATGCTGTTCGTGTAATTTCGGCGGACAGATAGTAAGTATAAATTGGAGGTAAATTAACAATGGCAAAAGTTTTAATCGTCTATGTAACAACAACTGGCAACACCGAGAAGATGGCTCAGGCAATCGAAGAGGGCGCGAAAGGTGCGGGAGCTGACGTAACTTGTAAGACGGTCGGCGAGGCTTCAGTTGATGAGCTTGCGGGCTATGATGTAGTTGCTTTCGGTTCTCCGGCGATGGGGGCGGAAGTTCTCGAAGAGGCTGAAATGGAACCGTTCTTCAGTGATGCCGAAGGGAAAATTTCCGGTAAGAAAGTTGCTGTTTTTGGTTCGTATGACTGGGGCGACGGTGAATGGCTCAGAACTTGGGAAGACAGATGCAAGGCCGCAGGTGCTGAAGTTGTCGCGAGCGTGAAAGCTCATCTTGAGCCGGATGATGATGCGATTGCTGAGTGCAAGGCTTTCGGAGCAAAGTTAGCGTAAGTTTTCAGCGTAAAATTAGAAATTAACGGCCTCCCGCAGGATTATCACGGGAGGTTTTGTTTGTGGTTTATTTTGCAAGATACTTGAAGAAAGTTGAAGTTTCATAATTATATGCAAAATAATTATTTTGTATAATTTTTATATAATCTAGAGCTTTATCATTAACTCTCACATTACCAAAACTATATACTTCATCACGGCGCGGCTCAACTACCAAATGATGCATCGAAGCAGGCAAAAGATTATGAGCATTTAACTCGTACACTGTGGTATTAAATATACTCCTGTTAAATTCACATATTGGTGTCCATGCAGCGATTACCATAGCAATAATTAAAACGGTTTTTCTTGTGCCCTTAAGTTCAAACATCAAGCATCGCATCAAAAAAGTCATAACTATAAATAACGCAGGAAGTGAAGCCCTCATTATCCAATCGTTTGAATTAGATATTACTTTATAGCTGGGGATTAATAAAAGCCATATGAAAACTACAAAATAAAAATCAAATTTTATCGCTTTCCTGCCCATAATAATGTAATACAATACGAACTCAAGCAAAACTGCAAGCAAATACGCGGCTATATGTATCTTATCGTAGAGTCTGAAAAATGTGCCGGAATGGTCAAGTGCTCCATTGCTGGTAAGGTAAAATAAACCGTATATTATCATCATGCTCAACGGGACTAATAAATTCTGGGGAGAAAAAATTTTGCGTAGTGATTTACTGTGCTTAAAGACAGAAACTAAAGCTATAGGAATAATTCCGCATCCCACCCAAGCAGAATATGCAAAAGTCATAGAACAGAGCGCAAGTTCATTCTTGCTGTCGTAAAGTTGAAGGAACAAACTCATTATAACCCATGTGGGTATTGCTTGATTAAAGACCCAGAATAAAGCTGCAGTAGTTGAGGAATATTGCTGCCCTGACCAGGATTCTATATGTCCCATAAAGAAATTTGAGGCTATTAAAGGTCTGCCGCCTAAGTAATTACCTATGGGGTAGCCGATTATATCTAACCCGCTATAAAATATTAATACGATTAAGATAACGAAAGAAGTTTTGCGGAAATATCTACACAAATTATAAGCTGTAAGGAAAACTCCGAGTAATGCCCAAATATATATGCACACATCCTGTCCTGCCTGTCCAAATGAGAAAATTTTTACAACAAGAGCAGGAACAAGCCACCAGCTGAAATAATACGAGAAAGCAAATTTGCCTGCCCCCAAAACTTCCTGTACCGCTTCATTTTGAGTTGACATATCGTAAATTAATGGCCATTCATATTTGCATAAGTCTCTATACGTTGGATTACGAGCTATTAAATCACCATTTTGATAGAACACTCCGCCAATCCCTGAAATCAATACCCAAACACCAAGACAAACTAATACAATCATCCAGAACTTGAAGGAATCTTTACTTATGACCTCAATACTTTTTGCTCGAAGCTCATTATAAAGACTGCAGGCAAAAATTACGAATATTAACGAAACAGGAGCGGCAATATAAAACTTAAGCCAGCCAAAGAAAAATATAATGATGGGAATTACAACGTATAGAATTGAACATGCAGTAAGAACCGAATCCAATGTATTGCTCTTCTGTTGCAGCAAGCGAATCAACCTCCATAAAAAAATTTCCCCCTTGTAATATCACAACAAAGGGGATAAAGCAAGTTTTCGTTTACTCTTCTTCCTTCACAACTTCAATTGCGAGCTCTTCAAGCCTCTCATGTTCGACAACATCAGGAGCTCCCGACATCAAGCATTGAGCCTTCTGCGTCTTCGGGAATGCCATAACATCGCGGATTGAGTTCCCTCCGCATAAAAGCATTACGAGCCTGTCAACTCCGAGCGCAAGTCCCCCATGAGGAGGAGTTCCGTACGATAAAGCCTCAAGGAAGAACCCGAAACGTCGTTTTGCCTCTTCCGGAGTAATTCCCAGACACTTAAACAATCTCGCCTGAACTTCCGGGTCATGTATTCTTATTGAGCCGCCGCCGACCTCGTTGCCGTTCAAGACGCAGTCATAAGCTCGCGCTAAAGCATTGGCCGGGTCTTCGTCAAAAGCTGTATCATTGTCAAGAGCAGGAGACGTAAACGGATGATGCATAGCTTCCCAGCGTTTTTCTTCCACGCTCCACTCGAATAACGGGAACTTCGTAACCCATAAGAATTTCCAGTTGTCCGGCGAATTGTCGAATAAGTCCTCGCGTTTTTTGCCGAGTTCAAGCCTTAACGTTCCGAGAATTTCACAGGCTTTCTGTCTTGACGC
The DNA here is from genome assembly GCA_017454625.1 of Synergistaceae bacterium. GTDB lineage: Bacteria > Synergistota > Synergistia > Synergistales > Aminobacteriaceae > JAFUXM01. The sequence continues at coordinate 9,510 of JAFTCP010000148.1, read as the reverse complement.
ATGAGCTACGATGAATAACGCATCATCAGGCTCCATCTTGCCGAGTTCACGAACTTTGTCTAAGTCCTCAGGCGTTAAGAATTTCACAAGCGGCCCTTTCAATCCGCCCTCTTTGTATAAGAAGTTGGCAAGCCCTGACGTTCCGAGTTTGATTGCGCGGTTTTCGAGGTCCATAATCTCTTTACGGGACATCGCGGCTCCTCCCGGAAGTCTTAAGCCCCTAATAACTCCGCCAGCCTCTAAAATCTTCTTGAACGGTTCAAAGCCTGAGTTCCTGAACGCGTCGGCCAAGTCGCAAAGTTCAAGTTTCACGCGTAAGTCGGGTTTGTCGCTTCCGTATTTGTCCATTGCGTCCCAGTATGACATTCTCAAAAACGGCGTGGGTATATCAACTCCGCGAATTTCCTTGAATAATCCCTTCATGTAGCCTTCGATTAAGTTCATGATGTCATCTTCGACGATGTAGCTCATCTCAATATCAACCTGCGTAAACTCAGGCTGTCTGTCAGCGCGTAAGTCCTCGTCTCTGAAGCATCTTGCAATCTGATAATATCTGTCAAATCCGGAAATCATTAAAATTTGCTTGAACAATTGCGGGGATTGGGGCAGAGCATAGAAGCATCCTTGATTTACACGGCTCGGAACAAGATAATCACGCGCTCCCTCTGGTGTAGCTTTCGTGAGCATCGGAGTTTCAAGCTCGACAAAATCGCGTTCACCTAAATATTTGCGAGTAAAAGCGTTAATCTTTGAGCGAGTGCGTAAGTTATACTGCATTTTCTCACGTCTCATGTCTAGATAACGATACTTAAGGCGTAAATTCTCGTCAACGTTGTCCGTTTCATCGCCAATCTCAAACGGAATATGCTTAGCCTTCGACAGAACAAGAAAATCATGCGCGACAATCTCAATATTCCCAGTCTTAAGCTCCGGATTATCCGTGCCTTCCGGGCGTATTCTCATTCTGCCCTTTACAGCAACACAATACTCATTGCGTAAAGTTGCCGCTAACTCGTGAATTTCTTCGGATGTCTCAGGTAACGACGGATCAAAGACAACTTGAATTGGCCCGGTCCAGTCCCAAATTTCAATAAAGATTATTCCGCCTAAATCTCGTCTCGCTCGAACCCAGCCGTTTGCTCGGACTTCTTTACCCGCGTCGTCTTCGGTAAACGTTCCGCAAAGTTTTGTTCGCTGCCAGGTCTTATCAAAAATTTTTCCCAATTATTTACACGTTCCCCTCGTCAATAATTTTTCAGTGTTAAACTTGCATATTATATAGCTTTTTAAGGGTTGTTATTTACACACCTTCGTAATCGTGTTAAACATGCTAGGACTTTTTTGCTTGGACATTTATTTACTCGTCCGTGTCATCTTTAACTTGATTGGATTTTTCGCGCGCTAATATTCCCCAGAGTTCTTCGTTTGCGCTTAAACTTATTTTCCTGCCCTCAACAAATCTTCCTATTATGCTTGAGCTGATATTTTGCATTCTTAATTTTTCCTGAGCCTGTGAGATTTTCTCCGGAGGGATTACGGCGATTAACATTCCTGATGAGATTAAATTTCGCGGGTTAAAGCCTAATTTTTCCGAAGCCCTGAGTGTTAAGCTCGAAACCGGAATATTATTATCATCAAGTTCAAGCCTCAAATTACAAGCCTCCTGAATTTCGTACAAAGCTCCGTTCAAGCCGCCTTCTGTCGGATCATGCATGTAGCGTGAAAATTCCCGTAAAATTTTTGCCGGCTCAACAACTGACAAGTTATTTTTCCATGAACGAATTATATTAAGCTCGTCGCGTGTGAAAATTCCCGTGAATAAATCTTCCCTGTCGTCCGCAATTATGCTCATTCCTTCAAGTCCGACATGTCCAGTTGCTAAAATTAAATCGCCGTCATGAATTTTCTTCGTGCTCAGCTCGTAACGAGTAATCCCTAACATTGTCCCAGAGATTACAGGCTCATCATATTTATTATTCAACTCCGTGTGGCCTCCGGCGATGGCGATATTCATTTTCTCGCAGGTCTCGTGAATTTCCCGCATAATATTCTCTATGAATTTTTCGCCGAGTTTATCCGGGACTATCAGCGTTACGATTAACCACGAAGGATTAGCTCCCTTGCATGCGACATCGTTAGCGTTTATGTGAACCAGAAGCGAACCGGCATTTTTCCCCGCTCCTGTTACTGGGTCTGACGCGGCAACGAGTATTCCATCAGGAACTTTTATCAACGCAGCATCCTCACCAATTCCGCCGCCGACAAGTAAATCTTCTCGCAAAGCTCCGGTGAAGTTCAAAACTTTTTGCTTAAGAATATCAGGCTGTAATTTTCCCGGCATATTCTCCTTACCTCTTTTATGTGAGATTTAGCATGAGATTTTAACATAGATAATCGATATTAAAGATTTTCATATGAACATTAAGGAGCTGAAAATTGATGAGCAAAATAAAGAGATTGGACAAGAAAAAGTTCACAGGGCAGACGCGAAAACTTATATTCCCCATATTAAAGATTTTCATATGAGCACAAGGAGCTGAAAATTGGCGAGTAAAAATAAAGAGATGGGACAAGAAAAAGTTTATGGAGCAGACGAGAAAACTCATACTTCCCATTACACAAGCATATTGTCAGTCTCAAGTCGTGAAAAATTGTATAATCGATAACATCATTGTGAAAAAGTTTATCATTCCCATTCAAGAGATAACGTGAAAAATTTTCCCGCTTCACTCTCTTAATCATATTGTCTGTATAATTCCTATTAAGGAGATGACGTGAAAAAATTTATTGTCGTTCTGGTTTCATTCGTGCTTGTGAGTTAAGCCAAAGCATTACTCTTCACGTTATTAATTGTTAAGCCATAATAAATTTCATCAAGGAGATGACGTATTCATGAAAAAGTTTATTGTTATTATCGTTTCGTTATTGCTTGTGAGTTCAGCCGAAGCATTACCCTCACGCTATGACCTTCGAGATTACGGCTTTATCACGAGTGTAAAAAATCAAGGAATTCCCGGACCATGCTGGGCATTCGCGGCTTTGGGAGCAATGGAGAGCAATTATCTAGTTCAGCATCTCAACACCGACAAAAGGAAGCCTGACTTATCCGAGCTGCAGTTAGCTTTTTACACTTATAAAGGCCCGAAACCTGAGCAGAATTTTACGCCTAGACATTCATCCGGGACACTAAGCCTTGAGGGAAATGCATTCAAGTCGATTGCGTTTTTGTCGAGATTATCAGGGCCGACCGACGAGAAAAATTTACCGTATACGACAACAATCGCTTACGAACAGAGACAGGCTCTCGCTAAGAAAACTCCGGAGAGTTACAAGCGGACGATGAGATTACACGACGCTTATTTTCTCTCCGGCCAATCCACAATTCCCGTCGAGAAACGCAAAGAGTTAATCATGAAGCATGGAGCTATAGCCGTGAGCATTTACAGCGACATTTTCAAGTATAGAATAAAGGGGAAATACTTTACATACTTCAACAACTCCGAAGGCACAAAGACGGATCACGAAGTCTTATTAGCCGGATGGGATGACAATTTCCCGCGTGATAGGTTTTCCCCGAAGCCTTCACGTAACGGCGCATGGCTCGTAAAAAACTCATGGGGAACAATGCGAGGCCACAACGGCGGTTATTTCTGGACACCTTATGAGCAATTCATGAAGGGCGGAACTGCTTTTATCGCAGCGAAAAATAACTCCCGACTTAAACATTACGGCTACGACGATTTAGGCTTCTGCTCAAGCATAAATTATTCTTGGGGAGCTAACGTGTTCAAGATCTCCGGCAAAAGAGAACAGCTCAAAGAAGCAGCGTTTTACACTCCTGCGAATAATTCAAGCTATGAAGTTTACGTTTATTCACACGGCAAAAAAGCTCCGTCGTCGCCAGTTTCAGGAAAATTATTATCGAGCGTTAAGGGCGTGAAAGAATTTGCGGGTTATCACACTGTAGATTTACCAGAGAGATTATTATTGCTGAACGAGGGAGAATATTTTTCGGTCGTTTTGAAATTTTCAGGAGGATTTATGCCGGTTGAGACGAGAATTAACGGTTATTCTGAGAACGCGAGAGTTAATGAGAAGGAGAGCTATTTTTCACGAGACGGCCAAACTTGGACTGACGGAATAAAAATCAACGCTAATCCATGCATAAAAGCCTTCACGGAGATATTTTAACGCACAAAAAATCCCCCAGCTTGTTTGGAGTTGGGGGACTTCACAAAATTTTTCTTAATTATTGCTGTTCCGCTGGAGCTTCAGGCTTTTCGGGTTTATCTTCGGGCTTCGGTGCTGGAGCTTGGGGCTTAACGTTCTTGTTGAGTTCACGCTGTAATCTCATCTCTTCCATGCGCTCAAGTTTCTTCTCAAATCTCCATGCGTCAATTTCATTCTCGATCGTCTGCATTTTCGCGTGGACTTCCAGAGCTTTAGCCTTGTTAATCGGATCGCTCGTTAATGCTTCCTCAAGGTCAATCTTCAACTTGGCGAGTTCAGCAACTTTCTCGCGAATTTCCTTCGGCATATCAGGAGCAAAGCGCGGGCCTCTGTCATTACGCGGGTCAAAATTTCTGCGATCGTTACCGGCAAAATTACGAGGCATCATCTGAGGACGCTGGTCTTTGTGTTCATTATCGCCGAAGTCCTTATTTGCGTTCTGAATATTCGGGTTACCTACTTCACTCTGAACATAACGCTGACGCTGGTTCTGCATTGGCTGACGTTTAGGCTGAGCGATTGCGGCACCTGCTGCGAAAACTACACTTACTACTAATACGACTGCTAAAATTTTCTTCATAATATATTATTCCTCCTTAAGAATTTACTTGTTGAAATTTCTCGGCATTTCCGGCGGTCTCTTGTCTCCTGAATGTGCACCAGGAGGCGGCGGAAGTCTTCGGTCTCCACTCATCGGCGGGCGCATTGGTCTTCCATTGGCATCCTTCGGGGGCTCAGGCGGTCTGTCCATACTGCTTAACTTCGGCGGACGTTTTCCGTCAAAATCCTTCGGCGGCTCAGGACGACTTGCGGCGATTGCTGAACCTGCGAAAACTACACTTGCTAAAACGAAACCTGCTAAAACTTTACGTTTCATGTTACGAATAAAAACTCCTTTATTAACTTTTTCGCCTCTGTGAAAATATCTTATTTTCTCATTGGCAACGAATAAAACTCCTTCGCTAATTTTTGCCATCTATGAAAACGGGGCTACATATCTCTTCGCGCTTTCTTGTCAGGCTAATGAAACTCTCTTAATACCTTCTGCCCTTGTGATGCTGAGGCGGCGGCGGCATATCCCTTCTTGCACGGTCGTCTTCCCAGCGGCGACGTTCTTCAACTCTACGATGTTCCCTGTCTCGGTCCCGGTCGATCCTCTCATGTTCGCGATCGTAATAATCTCTGCGCTCACGAGGAGACTCTCTAGGATTAGGCGGCCTGTGTGCTTCCGGCGCTCTCTGCTGAGGTGGCGGAGGCGGAGGAGGCGGAGCATCGTTTCTGTCGTTGTTGTTCCTGCCGTTCCCTAAGTTAACGTTAATCTCATCGATATTGATATTCAGCCTTCGTCTCGGACTTGCATCTGCCGAAGCTGTTGTGTAAAATACGCTTCCAACTGCTACGACTGCTAAGACGCTTGCAATTTTTCTTTTCTGCATTTTGTTCGACCTCCTTGTTTCAACGCTGATAGGATAACAATAAAATATGAATGCAATGTGAAATGTTAATGAAGTTTTTGTGAATGTGAAAAAGTCCCGCGACACAGATATTAGCGATAATTTTTTCGGCTTCACGCTTGATTTCATCCGCTCCCTTTTCAGCTTTTACAGCGTGAAACCGTGAAAATATTCATGACAAAATTAGCTGATTGCAATTTTACCGGGCCTCTGCCGCTCTCTCTTATCTCTGACTGCTGAAGCACAACTGGCTAACTAAAATTTTCTAGAATTCAACTACATCTTTATCATCTTTGACCGACTAAAAATGTTTATTACGAAACCAGCTGATTACTATTTACCAGACTTCAAACGCATCTTATCACTTTTGACTGCCTGAAAATGTTTATGAAAAAGCTGGCTGACTAAAATTTTAACTGGCCTCTGCCGCTCCTTATCACCTTTGACTGCCAAAATATTTATGACAAAACCAGCTGACGGGAATTTTACCGGACTTCACAAGCCTATTCTCAGCTTTATTGTGTATGCTAAACTTGACGAAATAATTATCATCAAAGGAGAAAAATTATTTATTCATGAAAATTTTAATCGTCGAAGATGAACAAGCTATCGCCGAAGTTGTGAGTGCTTATGCCAAACGCGACGGCTATGAAACTGTAATTGCTCAGGACGGCTTGACTGCTTTAGAAATATTTGAACGTGATGCGATTGATTTAGTCATTCTTGACTTGATGCTACCAAAATTGCCCGGTGAAGAAGTCTGCAGGAGAATACGCGAGAAATCCTCAGTCCCGATTATTATGCTGACGGCTAAAAATGGTGAAGCTGATGTTGTCGAAGGCTTAGACTTGGGAGCTAATGATTACGTCGCTAAACCTTTCAGCCCTCGCGTCCTGATGGCGAGAATACGAGCTAACTTGCGAAACAAAGAGACACGCGACAACTTAGCTTCGGGATTATGCGCCGGCGGAAGAATTGAGATTGACCCGGAACGTGTAGAAATTCGCAAGGATGGTAAAGTAATCCCCATGACTAAAAGCGAGTTCCTCATCTTCTCAACGCTCGCATCCCGGCCAATTCGTACATGGTCAAGAGAAGAGATTATTCGTGTGGCATTAGGCGACGACTTCGACGGCTTCGACAGGACAATTGACACTTACATTAAGAACTTACGCAAGAAATTGGCCGAACCTGAACACGAAAACGGCTGGATTAAGACGATTTACGGCTTCGGCTATAGATTTGACGATGACGGCGAGAAAAATTAACATTGTTATAGGAGAGAAAAAGTTATCCTTATTCATATTTTTTATAAGTGTCGTATCTATAATCAGCTGCTTATGAGGAAAATATTTATGAAAAAGAAGAAAGCTAGAACTCTTCGCTCACATTTCTTGAGGCTTTATGTCCTGTTGGCGATTTTGAGCGGAATTGTCGTTCCTGCTTTAAGTGTCTGGTTAAGCGTAAAAGCGTTCGGAGCTCTTATTGTCCAGCGAAGGCATGAGGATATTACAAATCTTGCTGTAGCTTTGACCGAACTTTACAACGAAGAGGGCGGAATTTGGAAACGTCGGCGTGTAATGGATATTCTCCGTCCTGCTCCTCAATGGGGAAATATGAGAATAGCTCTTATCGATGCCAACGACCGCGAAATTTTCACGTTAAGACCGCTTCAGCAAGCTAACAATCACAGGGGTGGACATTCTGAGCCAGAGGATAATAGAGACAATAAATTTGACGATGCTGAATACGAATACACGACTGTGAAACTTGACCGGGAAAAAAACATCGGCAGGCTTGAAATTGCAAGAAAGCTCCCGCCTAACATCGCTTCGTCATCGTTCATGAGATATTTAACTCGTTACACTTTATCCGGAGCCGTCTTGATGATATTGATTGCGTGCGGAATTGGCTACATCGTTGCTGGGAAATTGAGCCGTCCTGTGATTAAGGCAATCGAACGAACACGGAAAATCAGCAAGGGGAATTACGAGCCTGAAGATATTTCGGAACTTTCAGGAGTTCAGGAACTCGACGACTTGACACAAAGCGTTGAAGATTTAGGCCACTCACTCTCAAGACAAGAAGAATTACGCAGGAGATTGATGATTGACATTGCTCATGAATTACGAACGCCGTTGACAGTAACACGAACTCAGATTGAAGCGATTGCTGACGGAGTACTTGAGCCGACACCTGAGAGATTAACTTTGTGCGTGAACGAAATGCAGAGATTAGGGGGATTAATCGCGAACGTTGAGGCTTTATCGAGGCTTGAGGGTGAGACTTTAGCCATCAAGAAAGAGAGAACGGACATGAAAAGTTTTCTTGAGCCTGTGCTTGAGACGTTCCGGCCAATTTTCGAGAAGTCCGGGATAAATTTTTCACATGAGCTTGACGGGAATATTTACTGTGAGATTGACCGTGAAAAGTTCAGGCATGTAATCGATAATTTGCTCTCGAATGCTCAGCGTTACACGGACAAAGACGGTACAGTCAGCGTAAAACTTTACCGTGAGGATAATTCTGCGATAATCGAAGTCAGCGATACAGGCATCGGAATATCCGAAAAGGACTTGCCGAATATTTTCGAGAGATTTTACCGGGCTGACGAATCCAGAGCGAGAGTTACAGGAGGCTCAGGAGTTGGGCTTGCGATTGTTAAAGCGGCTGTCGAAGCTCACGGCGGGAAAATTTCAGCACAAAGCGTAAAAGGTGAGGGAAGCTGCTTCAAGATTAGTCTGCAAACAGCATAAACAAGCACGATAACTTAAAGGGATTATGATATACTTCAAACAATATCTTGACCAGCCATAAAATTTAGATTAAGGAGCGTGTTCTTCAAGTTGAATGAAACCATACCGCTTTTACATATAGGGAAATATACGCCTCGTTACCCGTTAATTCAGGGAGGAATGGGAGTTGACATCTCAGGCCCGAACTTAGCTGGTAACGTCGCCAAACACGGAGCAATAGGCACAATCGCGAGCGTCGGAATTTGTCATAAGTCGCCGTTATTTTCTCCTGAGAAGCATAATTACTTTGATGTGAACGAAATTGTATTGAAAGAGTGTGTTGCGCAGGCTAAAGAGATTGCCGGTCCTGATGGAATTATCGCGGTTAATTGCATGGTAGCTTTGACGGATTATGATAGACAAGTCCGAGCTGCCGCCGAAGGTGGAGCGCATATCATAATTTCCGGAGCCGGTTTGCCCTTAAGACTTCCGGATTACGTGAAGGATTTTCCGGATGTTGCGTTAGTTCCGATTGTGAGTTCAGCTAAAGCCGCAAGTTTAATCACACGACACTGGGAGAAAAAGTATAATCGCCAGCCTGATGCTTTCGTCGTTGAGGAACCTGCGACAGCCGGAGGACATTTAGGGGCAATGACGATTGAACAGGTTTATGATCCAGCGTTAAGGCTCGAAGTTGCGTTGCCTGATGTCGTGCGTTACGTCAAAGAAGAAATGAAGAGTGATATTCCGGTTATAGCCGCCGGAGGAATTTGGGACAAGAAAGATTTACAGCGTGTATTTGCTCTCGGAGCTTCGGGCGTACAAATGGGAACAAGATTTGCTTGTACAGTTGAAGGCGACGCTTCGGACAGGTTCAAGCAGGCTTATATTGACGCGAAGGAAGAAGACGTTGTTTTAATTCACAGCCCAGCAGGATTACCCGGCCGAGCGATAAAAAATCCGTTCGTCGCGAAATATCTTGAAGGGGAAGTTGAGAGTAAGCCATGTTTTGCGAACTGTTTAACTCATTGCCGGTATCGAAAGACGCGAGAGACTTTCTGTATTGCGGCCGCGCTTGTTGACGCTCAAGT
>JAFTCP010000147.1 GCA_017454625.1 Synergistaceae bacterium | reverse complement strand
TATGGTAAATCATGAGTTGAATAACCTGATTGCTTTTGCTCTTCATCACAAGTTAATCACTCCTCAGGACAAAATCTGGGCCGCAAATTCCTTAATCGGAGTTCTCGGACTTAACACGTTTGAGTTCGAGAAAAATTTAGACGACGTAACCGCGACTTCTCCTGACTCGATACTCGCGAAAATTCTTGACTGGGCCGCTGAAAACAATCTCATTGAGAACACGGAGACCGAACGCGATTTGCTCGACACCGAATTAATGGGAATGCTCACTCCCCGACCGTCTGACGTAATCGCTGAGTTTGAGAGATTATGCAAAGTTTCACCGGTTGAAGCTACGGATTATTTTTACGCGCTTGGAGTTTCGTCGAATTATATTCGTTCAGAACGGACGGCAAAAAATATCTGCTGGAAGACTTCAACGGAATTCGGCGAACTCGACATCACAATTAACATGTCCAAGCCGGAGAAAGATCCACGAGACATAGCCAAAGCACGAGCAATAAAATCTTCAGGCTATCCGAAATGCTTACTCTGCAAGGAGAACGAAGGATTTTACGGCCATCATGGACACCCTGCACGTCAAAATATCCGGCTAATTCCTGTTGAGCTTTGCGGCAGAAATTGGCACTTCCAGTATTCACCTTACAGCTATTACAACGAACACTGCATAGTCCTTGATGATAATCATGTTCCGATGTTAATCTCGCGTGAGACCTTCGAGAATTTATTTGCGTTTATTACGAAATTTCCTCATTACTTCGTCGGGTCAAACGCTGACTTGCCAATCGTCGGCGGTTCGATTTTATCACATGACCATTATCAGGGAGGGCGTTACGTTTTCGCGATGAATGGTGCTCCGTTTGAGAAAATTTATCTTGACGGCGAAATCAAAGCAGGAAGAATTAAATGGCCGATGTCAGCAATTCGCCTTCAATCGAATAATCCCGAAAAACTCACGGACTTAGCGGACAAAATTTTATCGGCGTGGCGTGAATGGACTGATGAGAGCGTAGGAATCTTAGCGTATTCCGACGGTGAGCCTCATAACACGATTACCCCTATTGCGAGAAGACGAGGCGAATTATTCGAGCTTGATTTAGTCCTCCGCAACAACAGAACGAGCAACGAACACCCACTCGGAATTTTCCATCCACACGCAGAAGTTCATCACATCAAGAAAGAAAACATCGGCTTAATCGAAGTCATGGGATTGGCCGTGCTTCCAGCGAGATTGAAGAGTGCGCTTGAGAAAATCTGCGCGGCATGGCTTGATGGTAAGGATAAATTGCCGGATGAGCTTGAAGTCCATGAAAAATGGTATGAAGGCTTACGCGTTAAACATGAGGGACTTTCAGGAGAAGAGGACGTGAGAAAAATGCTTCGTGATGAAGTCGGTCATGTATTCGCTCAAGTTTTGACTGACAGCGGAGTTTATAAGCGTGATGCTGAGGGATTAGCGGCATTCGATAAATTTTCACAGGAGGTAATTTGTTAATGACAATGGAACGCGAAAAGTTTTATCGTTATGTTGGAAATTCGGAGCAGGTTTACGGAGTTCGCAGGCTCGTAATCGATGAGGGAACTGCGAAAGGGAACGCAATTTATCAGGTTACGACGGCAGGAGGGCTTGAGTTTGACATTTTGCCGGACTCCGGGCTTGACATTGGACGCTTGAAGTTTCGCGGTGTCAACATTAACTACATGACTAAGAACGGTTATGACAATCCCAACCGGCTTTTACCGATCCCGAACAATTTCGATCACACGTTCTCCGGCGGAATGCTCTACACATGCGGCTTAATGTCAGTCGGTCCCGATAACACGGACACTGATGGCAACGGAGAATTTCACGCATTACACGGACGCTTTCACGGCCAATCCGCAAAAAATTTATTCGGTTATGTCGAGGGCGAAAATATTTATGTCGGCGGCGAGGTCAAAGAGACTAAACAGGGCGGAGAAAATTTCTCAGTTCGGAGAAAGTTCACAATTCCTGCATGGGGAAGTGAGATTTTGCTTGAAGACGAAGTTACGAACCTAACGCCTGAACCAATCGAATATGCGATGCTCTATCACTCAAATTTTGGCTGGCCGATGTTGAGCGAGAAAGCAATCTTAGAGTTCCCCGAAAAACGAAAGGTTACGCCGAGAAATAAATACGCCGCTGACAATATCGCAACTCAGTGTGAAATTACGGCTCCGATTGACGGCGAAGAAGAGCGTGTTTATTTCAACGAAATGGAAAGTGAAGCCTTCGTGAGACTGAGAAATCCTGAGCTTGGAATTACGGCCGAAATTAACTGGTCGCTTGACACTCTGCCAATTTTAGCCCAATGGAAGAATATGCGAAGCGGGGATTACGTGCTTGGGCTTGAACCTTCGACGTGTTACATAATGGGACGAAGCCGCGAGCGTAAAGAAGGAAGACTACTCACAATGAAACCGTTTGAGACGATTAAAAACTTTGTGAGATATAAATTTTCGGCTTAAGTTGGCTAAGGAGGGAGGATTAATCATGACACAAAAAGTTTTTCCGGCCAATTTCCTATGGGGAGGAGCAACAGCCGCTAATCAGTGTGAAGGAGCATATGACGTTGACGGTCGCGGATTATCGAGCGTTGATGTAATTCCTGCCGGGCCTGACAGAATGAAAGTTGCGCGCGGACAAAGAAAGATGCTTGAATGTGAGCCGGGCTACGATTACCCGTCGCATGAAGCAATCGACATGTATCATCACTACAAAGAGGATATTGCTTTATTCGCTGAGATGGGCTTCAAGTGTTACAGGCTGTCAATCGCATGGACACGAATTTTGCCGAACGGAGACGACGACACGCCTAATCAAGCCGGAATTGATTTTTACCGCTCGTTATTCGAGGAATGCCGGAAATATGGGATTGAGCCGCTTGTTACGATTGACCACTTCGACACTCCGATTGCGTTAATCAAGAAGTTCGGAGGCTGGCGAGACAGACGAATGATTGACGCGTTCATGAAATACTGCCGCGTAATCTTCACAAACTATAAAGATCTCGTAAAATATTGGCTGACCTTCAACGAGATTAACATGCTGCTTCACATGTCGTTTATGGGAGCCGGTTTAGTTTTTGACGAGAACGAACCCGCCGAGCAGATTAAATACAAGGCCGCCCACCATGAATTAATCGCCAGCGCAAAAGCCGTTCAACTTGCACATGAGATTATTCCGGGCTCAAAAGTCGGATGCATGTTAGCCGCCGGAGTTTTTTATCCATATTCCTGCAATCCCGATGACGTTTTCGACGCTCAGGAGAAGGACAGGGATAATTACTTCTTCACCGACATTCAAGCGCGGGGAAAATATCCAGTTTGGGCCTTAAAGCGAATGGAACGTGCCGGAATTGACACGAGCAAGATTTTTGTTGACGGCGATTTAGAAACTCTCGCGAACGGAACTGTGGACTTCGTAGCATTCTCGTATTACTGCACACGATGCACGACTGCTGACCCTGAAATTTTCGCTAAACACGCTAAGCCCGGCAACGCTGTATTCCGCTCGGTGATTAATCCCTACTTGAAAAATACTGAATGGGGCTGGCAAATTGACCCGTTAGGATTAAGAATTACTGTAAACTCACTTTATGACCGTTACAACAAGCCGTTATTCGTCGTTGAAAATGGACTTGGAGCTGTCGACAAAGTTACGGAAGACGGGAAAGTTCACGACGACTACAGAATTGATTACATGCGCAGACATCTTTTAGCTTTGAGAGACGCGATAAACGAGGACGGAATTCCTGTAATGGGCTTCACAGCTTGGGGATGCATTGACCTCGTGAGCGCATCAAGCGGAGAAATGCGAAAACGTTACGGATTTATCTATGTCGATAAGGACGACGAAGGCAACGGAACGTTAAAGCGTATTCGTAAGGATAGTTTTGACTGGTATAAAAAAGTCATTGC
>JAFTCP010000015.1 GCA_017454625.1 Synergistaceae bacterium | reverse complement strand
GTGCACTCGTGAAGATGAACGAGGATTTGAAACCTGCGCTTAAGAAGGAAGGATTATTGACGAGAGACCCGAGAATGGTTGAACGCAAGAAATTCGGCCAGAAGGGCGCAAGAGGAAAGAGACAGTTCTCAAAGCGTTAGAAAAATATCATTCCCCCCGTGTCAAAGCGAGGGGATTTTCTTTATTAGTAGTAAAATCTCCCGCCAAAACACGCGAGAATTAAACACTCATCGAAATCAATAATCAAGAGTATGCGCCGCGTTGCTGTAATTAATACATTCCTCACAAGTATAAACGTCATCACCGCCGGCAACAGCTTCAAGCTCGTCCTCTGAGAGTTCTTCAGTGGCGTTGAGGTCAAAACCGTGAGCCTCAGCGACTTTCGCCGTAACTTCCTCAATTGCTTTCCTCGCGTCGTCCTGAAATCCTTTTTCGGTCATGAGAGCAATTAAAGCCTTGATTGATGCGTTTGCAAGTTGATATTTCACGTCAGCGTCTTTCGATACGAGAGCAAAAATTCCTTCGTTGTTGACATAACTATTACCTCCTAAATAATTTACGGAATTTTAACATGAATAATGACAGTTTGCAAAAATTTTTATTCCAGGAACGCTAAATCCTTCACAGGCCCTTCTGCTGACGGCCGGGCTTTCTTCACAGTCTCGACAATCTTCTTTATCCAGCCTCCGTAAAATAAAGTGCAGCTGACATCGTTTGAGGCGTTTACATCATTTTTGCCTAAGTATAATAATGACGGTCTGCATCCACCCTTGCAATGCTTATTAAACCTACAATTTCTGCATTTCTCGTTAGCTTTATGAAGGTCGCTCGGTGTCATCGTTATGAACTTCATGAAATCCGGAGCTGATATACATTCCGCAAAACTCTTCTCGAATAACGTCGGATAATTTTCCCGAACCTTGAAGCCGTCAACAACTGTACACGGAAGAACTCGCCCGTCATTAGCGATATACGAAGCACTCCTGATTTTGCCGCACAAAAAGCTCTCGTTAGGATTAAATTTGTCCGTGTAATACTCGATATTGTAATAATCCGGAGTGTCCGTAAACGCCCGGAAGAACGACGTAAATATTACGCTTAACGGCATTCCGTCCTCGTAAAATTTCGGGATATAGTCAATATAAAGCTGGCACATGTCCTCAATACTCATTGAGCCTTGTCCGTTACGTTTCAGCCATTCCCCGACATTCGCGGCATATAAAGTTTTCAGTAACGTTACGCCCAATGAAGCAAGATGATTGACACTCTCTCGTAATACATGACAATTTCCCTTGTGAATTACCATGCTTGCAGAAGTCGGAAATCCCATATCACGGCACAGCTCAAACGCCCGATTAATTTTTTCCTCAGAGCCGGTTACGCCTCGAAGCCAATCATGACAGCCTAAACCGTCATAACTTATTCTCATGTAAGGCCTCATGTTGCGTTTAGCGAGTTCATTCAAGTGTTTTTCAGTGATTAATGAACCGTTCGTGTTGATATATTCCAGTATTATATTTCGTTCACATAGAGCATCGATCAAATCAACAAAATCTTTGCGTATGAAAGGCTCGCCGCCAGTCCATAAAACAATTCTAACTCCGGCTTTGTCTAACTGGTCAATTATGTTCATGACTTTTTCATGTGGAAGCTCAAATATCGGCGCGTTCGGGATCGAGACGAAACAATGTTTGCACCTGTAATTGCAATTTCCCGTGATTGACCAGTTAATATCATGAATATAACGATTTGGATACTGTTTATATTTTTGCTCTTCCTTTATGCTTTCACCAGGCCGGCACTGCTCAACATATCCAACTTTTTCGGCTTCAATGATTAATTTTCTGGCATTATCCGAGATGAACGGCATGGATACGTCAATTTTCCCGTTGCATAGTTCAAGAGCTTTCATTCTTGGGGACGTAATGAAATTAGCTTCTCCCGTCTTTTTGTCGACGATGGCATAAGGACGGTCATCCTAACCGCGTAAAGTATAATTATCTTTAAGTCTGTAATACAAAATATAACCTTCTTTCAAGAAAAAAGCTGCTGCCTAAGAATTAAGCAACAACTTGAAGTTTTTTCTTTCAGGAACTTTTCAGCTCCCCGCTTAATTCTCGACACCTACATGTTGACAGTTACCGCAGTCTCCAGATATACAACTATCGCAAGGGCCCTTGTCTCCGCCAGCAACAGCATCAAGCTCTTCATCTGAGAGTTCATCGGGAGCATGCAAGTCGAAGCCGTGAGCCTCAGCGACTTTCATCGTAACAGCCTCAAGAGTTTTCTTCGCGTCGTCCTGAAGTCCTTTTTCCTTCGCAAGAGCGATTAATGCCTTGAGTGAGGCTTCTCCGAGTTCCATTTTTACGTTAGCGTCCTTTGATACGAGATTAAAAAATTCCTTCGTGCTTGACATAATTTTTACCTCCTCATGGTAATTTTTAAGGCTTGACTAGAGTATATCCAGACACGCAGAACAATTAGACCATTTTTCCACATACTCTTCATGGGGACAGGTTCCGCCAGCAACCGCTTCAAGTTCATCCTCTGAGAGTTCCTCCGGAGCGTTCAGATCAAAACCGTGAGCCTCAGCAACTTTCGCCGTAATTTCCTCAATAGCTTTCTTCGCGTCGTCTTGAAGTCCCTTTTCCGTCATGAGAGCGATTAATGCTTTGAGTGAGGCTTCCCCGAGTTCCATTTTTACGTTAGCGTTATTAGAGACGAGATTAAAAAATTCTTTCGTGGTCGACATAACTTTTTCCTCCTTTCTAGATAATACCTTCTCTAGTTATTCAACCAATAAGCATATAAGAGGCGGAATATCCGAAATTAATTAACACTAAGCAAAATCCAGTATTAATCAAAAAACTGTTGAAAATTCGCATACTTTACTTATTGTGTTGACCACATCAGTGATGAACCAACCACAACCACCACCTGCTACAGCCTCAAGCTCGTCCTCCGAGAGTTTCTCCAGAGCGTTCAAGTCGAAACCGTGTTCCTTTGCAACCTTCGCTGTAACTTCCTCAATGGCTTTTTTTTGCGTCGTCGCCTAATCCTTTTTCCCACATGAGAGCCATTAACGCCTTTAGTGAGGCTTCTTCGAGTTCCATTTTTACGTCAGTGTCCTTTGATACGAGAGCAAAAAATTCCTTCGCGCTTGACATAATTTATTCCTCCCCAAAAATATTTCACAAGATTATAACATGAATATTAACAGCATGAAAACTTTTTACTGCAGCATCGATAAATCCTTCACGGGACTTTCTGCACTTGGCCGAGCTTTCTTCACAGCATCAACGATTTTCTTTACCCAGCCGCCGTAAAATAACGCACATTTAATCTTGTTCTCCGCCATTAAATCCTTCTCGCCTAAATATAATAACGACGGACGACAGCCGCCATCACAATGTTTATTGAATTTACACGTCCTGCATTTCTCGTTAGCTTCATGAAGTTTGCTCGTTGTCATCGTTACGAGATTTAAGAAGTCCGGAGCTGAGACACATTCAGCAAAACTTTTCTCGAACAAAGTCGGGTAATTCTCACGAATATTAAAGCCGTCATAAACCGTACACGGAAGCACGCGCCCATCAGGAGAAATATACGCGTAATTCCTGATTGCTCCACACAAAATATGATTAAGAGGGTTATATTCTTCTTTGTAGCAGACAATGCCGTATCTATCCGGGAAATTCTTAGACGCTCGGAAAAATGAGGTAAACTCTATATTCATCGGCATTCCGTCCTCGTAATAATGCGGGATATACTCAAGATACATATTGCACATGTCCTCAATGCTCATTGCTCCCTGACCGTTTCGCTTCAACCATTCGCCGACGTTAGCAGCATATAGAGTTTTTATTGACTTGACTCCAATAGAAGCAAGATGATTTATGCTCTCTCTTAACACGTGAGAATTTCCCTTGTGAATTACCATGTTAGCTTGAACAGGAAATCCCATATCCCGGCAAAGTTCAAACACGCGATTAACTTTTTCTTCAGCTCCCGGAACTCCACGAAGCCAATCATGCCAACCGAAACCGTCATAGCTTATCATGAATAATGGTCTGACGTTACGTTTTGCGAACTCGTTTAAAACTTTCTCAGTTATGAATGAACCGTTTGTGTTAATCCAGCTGATTGTGATATTTCGTTCGGTCAGAGCGTCGATAATCTCGAAAAAGTCATCACGAATAAACGGCTCGCCTCCGGTTAAACTCACTTGGAAAACTCCGGCTTCGGCCAATTGATTGATGATGTTCATGATTTTGTCATGATTAAGCTCAAATATCGGGGCATTCGGGATCGAGATAAAACAATGCTTACACCTGAAATTGCATTTTCCAGTTATTGCCCAGTGGACATCACGAATATAGCGATTGGGATACTTTTTATACTGCTGATTTTCACTCAGGCCCTCACCAGCTTTGCACGGCTCAACAACTCCAAGTTTCTCGGCCTCAGCAATTAACTCTTTCAGGTCATCCGGAATGAACGGACTAGACACGTCGATATTTCCGTCGCATAACTCGATCGCTTTCATTTTCTGGGACGTAAGAAATGCAGCGTCGCCCGTCCTTGTGTCAATCACGGCATAAGGAAGTTTTTCCCAACCGCGCAGGATATATTCATCTTTAAGTCTGTAGTGCAAAATATAACCTTCTTTCGATAAAAAAGCTGCCGCCACCGAAATAGCAGCAACTTAAAATTTTTCTTTCAGGAACTTTTCAGCTGCCTGCTTAAAACTCGACACAGTCGCCGCATTTTCCAGCTGTACAACTAGCGCAAAAGTCCTTGTCTCCGCCAGCAACAGCTTCAAGCTCATCTTCCGAAAGTTCTTCGGTGGCGTTGAGATCGAAGCCGTGAGCCTCAGCAACTTTCGCCGTAACGTCTTCAAGGGCTTTTCTTGCGTCATCGACTAATCCCTTTTCCGTCATTAGAGCGATTAACGCTTTGATTGACGCTTCTCCGAGTTCCTGTTTAACGCTAGCGTCTTTCTAGACCAGATTAAAAAATTCTTTTGTGTTTGACATAGTGATTACCTCCTGAAAATTTACGTTATTATAACATGGATAATGACAGTTAGCGAAAATTTTTATTGCAAAAGCGACAAATCTTTAACGGGACATTCCGCAGTCGGCCGGGCCTTCTGGATTGTCTCAACAATTTTCTTGATCCAGCCGCCGTAATACATCTCACATAAACTTTTCAGCGGTGCCATCACATTACTTTCGTCCTCGGTAAGTGCCGCACCTCGACAGCCTCCGTAACAATGCTTGTTGAATTTACACGTCCGGCATTTCTCGTTAGCTTTCAATAAATCGTCGGCCCTCATGTCGCATAATCTCAGGTGTTCAGGGAAATCTATGCAATCTCTAAAATGTGTCTGGGGCATAGTCGGGAATAACTTTTCGATTTGCATTCCGATCATCATTCCGCACATCAAAACGCGGCCGTCAGGTGAAATATTCGCCGAAGACCTAGAAGGCGGACATAACAAAGTCTTTGCGGGATTATATTCCTCGTCGTAGCCGATAATTCTATATTTATCAGGCTTATCCTTCCTTAATTCGATAAACGATGTGAACATTACATTTATGGGCATTCCGTCTTCATAATAATGCGGGAGATAATCAAGATACGCTTGAAATATATCTTTGATGCCGACTGATTTATCGCTGTAAGCCTTCCATTCGCCGAGATTGGAAACGTAGCCTGTCTTTATTCCCTGAACTCCCAATGAAGCAAGATGATTAATCGTAGCTCTCAGTGTATCTTTATTGCCCTGATGAATTGTCATGCTCGCACTCGCATCAAATCCCATGTCCCGGCATAACTCAAAAGCACGGTCAACTAACTTTTGCGCTCCTGTTACGCCTCTAAGCCAGTCATGCCAGCCGTCAACTCCGTCAAAGCTCATCACAAATGAAGGATGGATTTTGCGTTTATCAAGTTCCTTCAAGACGTTTTCATTGACTAACGCACCATTTGAATATATCTGCGTGATTACAATTCCGTGTTCAAGAAGGGCATCGACAATCTCCCAGAAGTCTTTGCGGGTTAATGCTTCTCCGCCGGTTAATGATACGCTCATAACTCCGCACTCGGCTAACATGTCTATGATTTTCATTATGTCTTCATGAGGAGCTTCATAGGCGTTTGCGTTAGGAGCTGACATGTAACAATGCTTACATTTATAATTACATTTTCCGGTTATCGACCAATGAGCTGAACGAATAAAACGGTTTGAATATCTCTTGTACTTCTGAAACTCTTTCAGGCCCTCGCCTCTTTCACACGGCTCAATACTTCCTTTTTGTTCGGCTTCAGCGATTATTTCCTTGAGAGCATCAGGAATAAAAATATCAGAAACGTCAACTTCTCCGTCGCATAATTCGAGAGCCTGCATTTGTTTTGACGTAATGAAAGCAGCTCCGCCCTTTTTCCTGTCGACTATAGCATAAGGGAGCTTGTCCCATCCGCGCAAAAGATAATCATCCTTCAATCTATAATACAAAATGTAACCTTCTTTCAGTCAGTAAAAAACGTTAATAAAAAAAGTTGCTGCCCTCAGAAAGAGCAACAACGTAAAATCTTTCTCGCTGGAGATTTAATCATAGAACGTCTGAAATTCTGAACAGTTCCAATACGCGGTGCATTGATTGCAATCGTAACCGCCCGCAACAGCTTCAAGCTCATTCTCCGAGAGTTCCTCCGTAGCGTTAAGATCAAAACCATGTGCTTCCGCGACTTTTGCCGTTACGTCTTCGAGGGCTTTCTTCGCTTCATCGGCTAATCCTTTTTCCTTTGCGAGTTCCATTAAAGCCTTGAGAGACGCTTCGCCGAGTTCGAGTTTTACGTTTACATCTTTTGATACGAGATTAAAGAATTCCTTTGTTGTTGACATAATATTTTCCTCCTGATTGAATAAACTTATTGAACCAAAATACTCATCATGCTTATCTGATTATAATTAATACTTAGCAAAGCCCCACAAACATGCGTCAGTGAACTCAACGCATTCACCACAGCCCATAGCACCGCCAGCGACAGCTTTAAGTTCATCTTCCGAGAGTTCTTCCGTCGCATTCAGGTCAAAGCCGTGCGCTTCTGCAACTTTTGACGCTACGTCTTCAAGAGCTTTTTTCGCGTCATCGGCTAATCCCTTTCCCTTCGCGAGTTCCATTAAAGCCTTGAGTGATGCTTCTCCAAGTTCGAGTTTCACGTTTACGTCTTTTGAGACGAGATTAAAGAATTCCTTTGTTGTTGACATGATTTTTTGCCTCCTTAATACGTAAAACTAATGTAATGCAATAATATCATGATGTAAGAAAAAAGCAAATACTATTTTTCTGTAGTTGATGATGCTTCGAGTTGAAGAGGAGAATTATTCGCATCGAGTTCGGGCGTGTTCTCCGTAAAAATGAATTCGGGCAGCATTCCCGTTGGTGCGACAACTGAGCTTAGAATATTTTTCACGTTCTCGTCAGCCTGAAGCAAAATCCCGTTCTGGAGTTCAGTTTCTTTCACCTTGTCGATGTCGGATTTGATTTCGCGGTTCTGGTCTTCGAGTTTTACGCTCGTGAAAATTCCTGCGCTCTGGTCAAAGACTTCAAAGCTGTTCATGTCGGCGTAGGAGTCAAGAATTTTGCTGTGAGGTAACATGATTTTAACTTTGCCGCCGTCGTAACTCTCCGAAATTTTTACTTGGGATAAATCACAGCCGCAGACGATTACGCCGTCATACTTCATCATAAATTTTCTTGTTGTGCCCGGAAAGTTCATGTTAAGGCCGGGAATTTTCACTCCTTCCGAGAATGAAACGATTGACTGAAAACGTCTTCGGATTGTCGCGAGTTCTTTGACTTTTTCGATGCCCTCAAGAATTGTCGTTCTGACTGTGTGATTGGGGTTAGGCTTTTTTCCTGAGAGTTTCATGAATAAGAATACGTTTACTCCGACTGAGATCATGAGGACTAAAATTACTACGATTGCTAGAGACAAAATATTTTCCCTCCTGTCAATGATTTTATGCGCTAAAATAATGACATGATAAACATATTTTGACAAGGCTCATATGTCATGCTGTCCGTGATAATTCCTGAATAAATCATGTCGTAGCTCGTATAAATTACGTCGTGTCGTGATTATCTCTATACAAGTCATGTGATATTGTCAAAACTGCCTACATAAGTCTTATTGCATCGCGATGTTTCTTGCGTAAATAACGTTGCGTCGTAATAATTCCTGTATAAGTTATGTTGTATTGTGATGTTTCTTGCAAAAATCATGTTCCATCGTAATAATTCCTGTGCATAAATCGCCTGTATTAGTCATGTTGTATCACCCGCAATATATATAAATCCCACCCGCCCGCCCAATTGTGATAATATACATGTAAATTTTATTCGGAGGAACATTCACATAAAGAACTCAGAGATTATCACGAACTTAAAAACTCTTGGGCTTGATGCTGGAGCTAATCTTGATGATATTCACTCGGCATTCAGGAGGCTTGCGCGTGAGCTTCATCCGGATATTACGGGCCAGAAGAGCAATTTACGTTTTCAGCAGATTACTGGGGCTTATTCCGTCCTGAAGGCATTAACTCCCGAAGAACTCGAAGCAGTCGCAAAGTCCCGGCCAATTCCGAAAGTTGAGAAAGCCGAAAAGTCGGAGAAGGCTGAAAAAGCCGCAAAAGTTGAGAAAACGGAGAAGGCAGAAGTAATTAATCCTGCCCCAAAAATCGACGCAATACTTGATAAATATGAACTCGCGTTTAAAGATTATTATGAAAAATATCAAGCCGTCGATGAATCAGAAATCAAAGCTATAATCTTCAGGCTGAAATCGCAAAATCCCAAAGTCATAAACGCAGCGTTAAAGCATGCGGGACGTATTGCCAACCGCGTGGAATTTCGCAAAACATTTTTAGAGATAATCAAGCGTCCGAAAATTGACGAAAGCACAGCGATTATTGCGAGTTCGCTTCCGTTTGACGACATGACCAGAAAATTAATCGCTATGGATGCCGCCGAGAATGCCGAGAATATTCCGACGGGATTAATCATCAGCCTTGCAGGTTCAGACCCGGATGTTATCGAAAGTTTTCTGCTTCATGCTAAACCTGATGATGTCGCTGTAATTTTACGCCGCTGGCCTTCAGGGAAAATTATGAACTCGAACGTGATACGCAGATTATTATCCTCTGAAGATGCGAGAATTCTTGTGCCTGTACTCGGAGCGATTAATACTCATTTCCCGGAGTCAGCTTCACAGAATAGAAAACGCCTTGAAGACCTCGCAAATCATCCTGCGGCGGCTGTTCGTGCCTGGTCAAGAAAATTATTATAGAGTTGTTTTGCTGCTAATCTCTTCGGTTAAACCTCGTTTTTGCGTCCTTATTGCTAAGTCGTCTGCAAGAGCCTTCATGTCCTGTTCGTTCCATTCTTTGGAGGCCCGGCCTTCGGTTACGGCTAACATTGCGGATTGAGCGGCCTGAACGTCATTATCAAAAATGTCTAAATATCCGCGATAAAGTTTATTAATCAAATTTTTCATATCTTGAACGTCAGGTTTTACTTCAGCTCCAGAGTTAAGCCATTTAGTTAAAACTTTTCCAATATCTTGAGAGAGCGTAAAAGTTTGGCCGTCAAATAATCTTGTCCTGTCCTTTGAAACCGTAACAGAGTGATCCATGTTCAAGTCAAACACGATTGTAAATTCATAATCCATTCCGTCGCGCTGAACCGGAGCAAGTCCGACCTTCCTAATCTCTGTCCTGCCTCTGTCGTTTTGGAGTTGGGCGTAATCAGTTTTGCTTCTCATTGTCGCGATAATATGACATCTTGAGCCCAGCATAGTCTCAATTAATCTATTCTGCCAAGGGGTAATTTTTCCCCACGCGACGTAAGAATTTCCGCTTTTCATGCTCGAAGTCAATTTGTTGTGCATGTCTAATAATCCTCCTTCGCCAGTCCAAGCATGAGAGAGCGAATCAATAATCAGGACATCATAGCCTTCTTCTTCGGCCTCGTGTATAGCGGCTAAATATTTCTGAATTGAATATGGAGCCGTCAAAGTCTCAACGTCATAATCGCATTCATCGGCGTATAAATCTCCTGAACCGTTTTCCGTGTCAATCATCGCAATGCGTCCGCCTAAGCCTTGAGCTATCATCAAAGCCCCGTAAGTTTTGCCGCTTCCTGCTGGGCCTGTAATTGCAAGTCTCAATTTTGCTTTACGTCTTTCTGCGCGTCTGAACATGATTAATTAACCTCCGAGATAAATTTTTGCGTAAATAATAACATGTGCTGAAAAATAAATTTGCAATTTTCGCGTTGAAATAATATAATACCCGCTGTTGCTTACGAATGAATCGCTAGCTCAGTCGGTAGAGCACCGGACTTTTAATCCGGGTGTCGGGGGTTCAAGTCCCCCGCGATTCACCAGTTAGGTGGTCCCATCGTCCAGAGGCCTAGGACACAGCCCTTTCAAGGCTGCGACGCGGGTTCGAATCCCGCTGGGACCGCCATTTTTTTCTCGTTTTCATTCCAATTTTACATCACAATCTTCACAGTTATATATTTGAGGACTTTTTGGCAATATACGTTTTCTATACTTGATAAAATTACGCTGAATTTAACAATCTCGAGAGGAGCAAGAATTTCTATGACAGAGTTCAAGAGCCATGACGACGGAACCTGTGAGATATTTATTGATGAAAAATTTGATACGCTTATAGTCCCGGAATTAAGTCCTGAAGGAGAAAAAATTATATCGCTAAATTCTAAATCATGGGAAATCGGAGTTAAAAAATTATATCTTCCCAGCACGTTCAAGAACACCAGAAATTTCTGGAGAATTTCAAGGCTTGAGGAAATTAATATTTCGCCTGATAATCCGTTCTTTGCCAGCTTCGACGGAATTTTATTCAGCAAGGATATGACCGAACTAGTCGCATTTCCTCCGGCAAGAACAGGAAAATATATTTTGCCTAAAACTGTCAGGAACGTAAAAGATTATGCTTTTGGTGAATATTGCCGGCTTGAAGAGATAATCTTTCGGGAAGGCATCACGGAAATCAACGAAAGCTGTTCACTTTACGGCCCTAAAATCGTAACACTCCCGTCTTCAATCATGAAAATTAACGATGAGGCCTTTGACGGAGGCCATGAAATGTTAGATGGTTTCGCTGTAATTCGTGCTCCACAAAATTCTTATGCTCAAAAATTTGCGTATAAACATGATTATGAATTTATGCCTTCTGACTGTAAATTAACTTGGGACACTGAAGCCTGGATAAAAAAATTTCATGGAACAATAGCGGATTACAGGGGACTTAGACGCAAAGTCTGGGAAAACACAAAAGCAATCGTTGAGGATAACGGCTACACTCTTCCGGATGGAAAATCTATACTCCTGCGAAATTATCAAAGCTCAAGAAAGAGATCTTCTTTTTACAGCAGAGCTTTCACGGCATCATTTGAGCCTCTTAACAATCCGCCGGAAATTACAGTAAGTTCTGATGACTGCCTTGATGCCGCTCATAAATGGGTTGACGACGGCCTAGAAGTCAGCGTTCTTAACATGGCCAGCCGAAGAAATCCGGGCGGAGGAGTTATTAAAGGGGCAGGAGCTCAAGAAGAATATTTGTTTAGATGTTCGGATTATTACAAATTTCTGTACCGTTATGCTCCGTATGCTCATGAATATAATTTGACGCGTTCACATCATCAATATCCGCTTGATAGGAATTTCGGCGGAATTTTCTCCCCAGAAGTCGCAATCTTCCGTGAGAATGAGAAATCAGGCTACAAATTGGCCGGTTCTGTCTGGAAAGTTAATATGATAGCTGTAGCCGGAATGAACTCGCCGAGATTAATTCACGAGGACGGAAAAGAAAGGATTGCTCCCGAACTTGTCGAAGGCGTAAAAAATAAAATCCGAACAATTTTCAGAATAGCCTGCGACCAAAAACAGCGAAATCTTGTTTTAGGAGCTTTAGGATGCGGAGCTTTTCATAATCCCCCTGAACATATCGCCGAATTGTTCCGTGATGTCTTGTGTGAGCCGGAATTTTCAGGAGCTTTCAGCAGAATTTGTTTTGCCGTAAAGACGGATCATAATTCACACGGCGGTAAAAATTACGACGCTTTCAAAAAAGTCTTGGACGGATTTATTCCGAGTGTTAAAGCAGAAACAGGAAGCTCCGATTTGAAGCTGAATATCAAGAAAATTGCGATTGCCCGAGACAGTTACGCAATTCTCAAGGAAAACGGCGAAGTAATAATCACCGAATTTCGCTCATCAAAATATAAACGTTCTCAGGCTCTGCAGGGAAGTATTGATATTGCGGCAGGTTTTCATCATGTAATCGGGCTTCATGATGATGGAACTGTGAGTTTTGAGGCCGTCGGAAGTCAAGCTCCATCAACGGGAGGAGTTTCGTCCTGGAGAAATGGGGTTGCTGTAGCCGCCTGTGAAGGACATTCCGCCATGCTTAAGGAAGACGGAACTGTTAATTGCGTGGATTTCGGGGGATTTGAGGCTCGAAGATATGAAGATTTTGTTGAAACCTTAGCCGGCATAAAACAGATCGTTGTAACTTTTGATGAACCTTATGCTTTGACCATGAACGGAAGATTTTTTTGCAGAGGCAGTAAAATAAACGAGTTCTTCAATAACGGAAGGGAAATTATACAGATTGCGGCTTTCGGGTGCTATTATTCACAAATGACGATCGCGGCTCTGTATGCTGACGGGACAGTTAAGGCAGTTGACGGATTTCTTTATGATTATGAGGTTATAAAAGAAGTCGAAGCCTGGAAGGACGTAAAGAAAATTTGCTGTGGAAATCACGGCTATGTTTTCGGTTTGACTAAATCAGGAAAAGTTTTACTGCCTCAAGATTATCCGTATAAGGACAGGGAGAATAAGCCAGTAACAGAAATTAACGACGAAGTTGTTGACATTGCGGCCAATTTCGACCATTTTATAGCTTTGACGAAATTCGGAAAAATCATTTACCTTCATGAATGTTCATGATATGTTAAAAATTTCAGGGAGGACAAGCAAAACATCCTCCCGTTTTTCCCTAAATGAAGTTGAAGACTAACTCTCCGGATTTCACATCGACATTCACAATGCTTTTATCGCGAATTCCTCCGGCAATCATAGCCCGTGCTAACTTTGTCTCGACCGTGTGAGTTATGTAACGCTTAAGCGGCCTCGCTCCGTAAACAGGATCATAG
>JAFTCP010000014.1 GCA_017454625.1 Synergistaceae bacterium | reverse complement strand
CGTGAACAGCCGAATCAAACCAGTAAACAGCCTCGTCATCATCAAACGTAAATCTTCGGTCAGAGCCTTTAACTGTACGTACGGCCAATTCCTGAACTCTCCGCGAATCAAAAACTCTTAATCGCAATAAAACTTTCCCCGATTCATAACTTCCCATGATATGCTTATCCTTCAATGTCGCTGAATATAATTCAAGTTGGACAGCCATATCATCGCCGCGTCGTGAGCCTGAAAGCCAGCGGTTCATTGCAGCTTCATCAAGCACACGAGCTTCGATTAATGGTGAACGTTTATAGAGTTCTTCAAGGTAATTCGACATTTTTTGTTCAAGGACGTTATACGGGTAATACTTGCTCTCCCAGACCTCAAGCCCCGTTGAGTTTATCGTCGGGAAAATAACAATCGACATTCTACGAGGCTGTGCGGCTTCTGATGCTGAGATTGTTAACAATAATATTAATACACACAAAAATTTTCTCATTATGTAAATTTCTCACTTCCTAGTTTTAGCTAATAGTTGTGTCGACGTGAAAAAATCTTCTTCGCCGTCTGCACGTCAATAAATACAGCAAAATTTTTCACATTATGCTTCAATAAGTCCCGCAAAATTTCTCACATAAGGCTTGATATTCTCGTACCAGAACTTAAACTGTTTAGCCCATAAAAGCCTCGTCAACGTGAAGAAGTCATCATCAGTATTGCTCATTGTGTCATTTTTCGCGGCCATTCTGAAAGTTTCGGTTGGAATTAATATCACCATGTCGCCCGTATGTCTAGCCGTCTGCATTCTGGGGTTACAGCCGAAAGCCGTCATTTTCTCGTCCTCGTTCTCATAGAAAGTTACGCGGTAAGGGACATCTCCGAGAGTTCCTGTGTTGAAGTCAAAGCGCCGCGAACGTGAATATCCTGCTTCCTGCAAAACTTTTTCGCTGTCGTAGCCATATTCAACTCTGACTTTGTCAACGATGTAAAAATGTCTGATGTAAGCTGTGAGTTTATGCCCAAGCCTCATTAATCCCGCGTCGTTTAGCGATAATTTTTTAACGGGAGCTTTCATTACCGGGCTTAATGGATTATGGACGGGATTTTTGGGTTTCTCGTCAGCGGTCCAGAGGAAATCAGCCATTTTTGAGCCGTCAGCTCCGCAGTAAGAAAATCCGAGTAACATTGCCGCCGTCGTTACGCGTAAGGTATTGTGCCAGCGTTCGGGATTAATTCGCTTCAACGCTTCGATTGCTCCGGTCTTGAATAAGCCTTCAGTTGTTCGCATTGCCGCAGAAGTTATTCGCATTTTCTCGTCGGGCATCGCTGAGGCTTCAACTTCGCTTACTGGGAAAAACGGCCTGAATATTCCCGTATTCCTGTCGCCTCCCGAACAATCAGCAACCCATAAAGATGAACGCTTTTCTTCGGTCATCATTGATAAATCTGCTTTGCTCGATGCAGGTTCAGGATGATGTAATGCCTTCTCGAAATCTACAACGAGCTTAAAATATTTGAGCTTAAAATTAGTTTTGGCGACGTAATCCGATAAAATTTTCGCAATCACAGGCTCGAAATCCTTCACGACATACGTAATATTTTCGCCCGGAGTCCTGCCGTTCATTGAAAGGGTTCGTTCGCGTTTCTCAACCCACGAAATATGAATGAGCTTGCGGGTATTTTTTATCCTGTTCATGATGGAAAGTCTGGGAGTTTTTCCTCGTGTCCAGATTTGAAGCGCGAGGTTGTCGTCAACATTGGATGTGCTGATAATTTTTCCCTGTTCGTCCATGAGAGATTAAGGCTCCTTTGTGATAAATTTTGTTAATGAACGTGAAAATTATAGCGCAATTAACACTTCTTACATTAATTAACGCCAGAAATATTTGACGAGTTCAGCGCATGACATGTGATATTAGGCTGATAATAACAAGTTCGGAGTATGCGAGCAAAGATGAAAATACTTGACAAGCTCAGAATATTACACATGATATTGAAACTAACGATAGGAATTCTTGACAAATCGAAAGCAGAAAAAATGTTTATGAAGCCGAGATTATTACTCGTCAGCGTGAAAGCTAATGATATTCTCGTAACTTTTGCCGGCTTATTCTCTGTATAACTTTTTCATGCTATATTAACCTCAAAATTTCTCATAAGGAGAGTAGATTACATAATGAAGAAAGTTTTGCTTGCTTTAGTTATCGTGTTAGTGATTGTTACGAGTGCTTTTGCTGATAATCCCGGCATTGTGATGCTCTCAACTAAGACTTGTCCGGCCTGTAAGCAGATGTTAAGAGTTCTTGAGAAGCTCGACACAAAATACGGGAAGAAACTTGACGTAGGACTTATTTACCTTGAGGATGAGCCGGAAATTGCCGAAGAGTTCAACGTTTCGTATGTGCCGGTTTTAGTGTTTCTTGACGAGGACGGAGATGTTTTTGCTCAGGAGGTTGGGTATAAATCCGAGAGTGAAGTGTTAAAGATTTTCAGGAAGAACGGCATAAAGTTATAGCCTAAACGAGTTTTTTTGCTCAGGAAGTCGGCGTAAATTAATGCTTGCGTGTATATGCTAGAATATTCTCATCCAAATTTACAATTTAATAAGGAGTTGAAGCATAATGCGTATAAAATTTTCGTGCGCAGTAATCCTCGTTCTTACGTTTGCGTCTCTCGCGTTCTCAGCTGATTTTGCGGTCGGTCCGGCTGACTCAATCACAATGCCTCCGGGAAATCGTGTATCACAGACTTTATTAGCCGGCAATAAGCTCGTAACATTCCGTTCATGGCTGGATATTCCCTACGTCAATAATCCTGTTGAGCCTGATTATCAGCGGCTTAATATTTACGTTCCGGAAGAATATTTTCATGGTGAGAGCGTCAACGGTTATACAGCTAAGACAGCTCCAATCATGATGCCTAACGGAGTAGGAGGTTACATGCCCGGCAAACAGTTTATTCCGGCCAATGACAGCAGACACGGAACCCCGAACGTCGCGCTTTATGCTCTGTCGAAAGGATATGTTGTGATTACTCCGGCAATTCGCGGAAGGACTTTAGCGAACGGAAAAGCTCCGGCATTAATCGTTGACTATAAAGCGGCTGTACGCTGGGTAAGACATAACAAGGACAAGTTACCTGCTGGCGACACCGAAAAAATTATCTCCGACGGACTGAGTGCGGGCGGTGCCTTGTCATCACTTTTGGGAGCAACCGGCAACGCTAAAGAGTATGAGCCGTATCTTAAGGAGATTGGCGCGGAAGATGAACGAGACGATATTTTTGCTTCAGTCGTTTACTGTCCAATCACTAATCTTGAGAATGCTGATATGCCCTATGAGTGGATATTTAACGGCGTGAACACTTACCATTTAGGGCCGGCGCGCGAGATGGACGAGAATATGCAGGCGGCTTCAGAGGCTCTCAAAAAGGCGTTCCCGGCTTATCTCAATAGCTTAGGACTTAAGGATTACACGCTTGATGAGAACGGCAACGGGACATTCAGGACTTACATTGAAGGTTTGTATATTGCGGCGGCACAAAAAGCTCTTGACGCTGGCGAGAATGTCAGCGGACTTGACTGGCTGACGGTTGAGGGCGACAAAGTTACGGGTGCTGATTTGAGCAAATATGCTGTGTGGGCTACGAGAATGAAGGCGGCTCCTGCGTTTGATTCGTTGAACATGGCTTCTTTCGAGAATAACGAGTTTGGAGATAAACACTTCACGGATTACGCGTTCAAGCACAGCACTTCGGAAGCTCCGGCAATGGCTGATGCTGAGAAGATTTACATCATGAACCCCATGAACTTTATCGGAAAAGCCGACGTAGCCAAGCATTGGAGAATTAGGCACGGCGTGAAGGACAGAGATACATCAATGGCAATTCCGGCTCTTCTTGCGCTGAAACTTCAAGAGGCGGGCTATGATGCTGATGTTGCGGCGGTCTGGGGAGTTCCTCACGATGGAAATTATGATTTGCCGGAATTATTCGAGTGGCTTGATGGAATTTGCAAGTAAAAAAATATAACACGTTCTATTTTGTTGAATAAAAAAATTGGCCGGAGTTTCTGTGAGTGAGGCTCCGGCTTTTT
>JAFTCP010000146.1 GCA_017454625.1 Synergistaceae bacterium | reverse complement strand
TCAATAATTTTGTCCTGGCGTTGATGATATTCTGAACTTGCCTCTGTTCTTCTTCGGTCAAATATGCTCACTCCCTGTTGAATATGAGAGTAATTATACTGGATAAAAAAATTTTCCTCCGCATTATGCAACGAGAGGAAATGAGTAACCCTTAAAGGAAGGTTCGCAACTAAACAGGAGGCCGATAGAAATGGCAAGAAGATTCGTGTTTCAATCCCTTATAGGAAAATTTTAGCCTGCCGTAAATCCCTTCAGTGTGAAAAGATTTTAGCAGGCATTAACTCTTTTAGCAACACTTTCACTTCACAAGAGGCTCCCACCAGGATTTATTGTTCAAGTACCATTGAATAGTTTTCTTGATGCCTTCTTCAAATCTTGTCTCAGGTCTCCAGCCCAAACGTAAATAAATTTTCGTCGGGTCAATCGCATATCTCAGGTCATGGCCTTTTCTGTCAGTAACAAACTCAATCAGGCTCTCAGGCTTTCCGAGTTCACGGCAAATCAGCTTCACAATGTCAATATTCCTCATCTCGTTATGGCCGCCGATGTTGTAAATCTCGCCGTTCGATTTCTCATCGTGAATAATCATGTCTATTGCCCGGCAATGATCCTCAACATAAAGCCAATCACGAACATTTATTCCCTTACCGTAAACCGGAAGTTTCTTATCATGAAGCGCATTGATTATCATTAAGGGGATTAACTTTTCGGGAAAATGGTACGGCCCGTAATTGTTTGAACAGCGCGAAATACTCACGGGCAGATTATACGTTCGGTGATAAGCCAGAACTAACATGTCGGCTCCGGCCTTAGAAGCTGAATACGGCGACGAGGCTTTTATCGGCATTGTCTCAGTGAAGAATAAATCAGGTCTGTCAAGCGGCAAATCCCCGTAAACTTCATCGGTGCTGACCTGGTGAAAACGCTTAATCCCAAATTTCATGCATGCATCAAGCAAAACTCCGGTTCCCAGCGTGTTAGTGAATAAAAATATTCCGGGATTGTCAATTGAACGGTCAACGTGAGACTCCGCCGCAAAGTTTATCACGATGTCAGGCTTCTCACGCTCGAATAACTCGTAAATTTTCGCTCGATCGCAAATGTCAAGCCTGAAAAAGTTAATTTTCCCCTCAGCGATTACATCTTTAAGCGTGTTAATATTTCCCGCGTATGTCAACTTGTCAATGCATATAATTTCGTCGTCCGGATGAGCCTTGAGCATGTGAAAAATAAAGTTGCTTCCGATAAAGCCCGCTCCTCCTGTTATGATTATTTTCATGAGTTCAGCTCCTTTATTTGTGAAAGGTTCAGTTCTCGCAACAATGGCTGTTTCTTGTCTTTATCCGATAAAATTATCTCACAATCTATTTTCGGCCAATTAATATTTATGTCTGGATCCGCGTAAAAAATTCCGCCCTCGTCGTTAGGATGATAAAAATCATCACATTTGTAGCAGAACTCCGCAATCTCGCTCAGGACTAAAAAGCCGTGTGCAAAATTTCTAGGGATTAATAACTGTTTGTGATTGTCTTCTGAGAGTTCAAGCCCGAAATATTTCCCGTAAGTCTTGCTATCACGTCTCAAGTCAACGGCGACATCATAGACGCTTCCCCTAATAACTCGAACTAACTTTGTCTGAGGAAAATTAATCTGAAAGTGTAAGCCCCTCAATACTCCCTTGACGCTGCTGCTCTGGTTGTCCTGAACGAAATTATAATTCAATCCGGCTTCCTGCATGTCGCGTAAGTTGTAAGTCTCGCTGAAATATCCCCGTTTATCCCCGTGAACAGCCGGAATAATCACGCATAAGCCTTCAAGTCCGCCAACATTGTAATCAACTTTAATTTGTCCCATTCTGTAAAATCCTCCTGAGTAAATCGCGCTGAAGTCTTGATTTTTCCATATGGTAAAGTTTTCTTGAGTAAATTCTCATAATCTCAAGCAATTTATAATAACATAATAATATTCACTCCAGCTGTAAATATCTTCTCAGAGCGTCGCGCCAGTCCGGAAGCAAGTCAAAGCCTGAGAGTTTGAGTTTGCTTTTGTCGAGTCTGGAATTACTCGGACGTTTAGCTTTGGATTGGCCGTATTCTGATGTAGATACGGGAATTATATTAACGTTTTTACCGGCCTGAGCAAAAATTTCACACGCGAAATCATACCAGCTTATAAATCCGCCCTCGTTCGTCGCATGATAAATCCCGAATTTCTCACTCAAATTCATATCAACAAGCAATTTTGCCAAGTCCGGAGTGTAAGTCGGAGTTCCGATCTGGTCATTGACGACGCGCAAGGTGTCATGATTTTCTGAGAGCTTTAACATTGTCTTGACGAAATTATTTCCGTGAGGGCCGAATACCCAAGCTATACGAACGATAAAATAATCGCGCAAGAACTTTTTCACGGCTAATTCTCCTTCAAATTTTGTCTGACCGTAATAGTTAAGCGGCGCAAAGTTCTCATCTTCCGGCTTTAGAGCTTGTGAACCTGAACCGTCAAAAATGTAATCTGTGCTGATGTAAGTCATGATGAT
>JAFTCP010000145.1 GCA_017454625.1 Synergistaceae bacterium | reverse complement strand
TCAACTATAACTGTGAAATTGTCGAGTTTGTGCTGAGAAGCGAACATGACCTTTTCCAAAATTGAGCCTTCGTTGAGTTCTCCGTCTCCGCAGATAGCGTAAACGTGATAATTCTTCGCTGGTCATTCAATCAACCTCATTTAAAGTGAGATTGTATCATATAAAAAGAGGAGCCGTAGCCCCTCCATTTAATACTGTATAAAAATAAGACTATCTCTTTTGAGATTTGACACCTATATTTAGGATTAATACATGCCGTCCATTCCGCCCATTCCACCAGGCATTGCTGGAGCAGCGTCCTTCTTCTCCGGTTTATCGGCAACGATGCCTTCAGTTGTGAGGACCATTGCGGCGATTGAACCTGCATTCTGAAGCGCTGAACGTGTAACTTTCACTGGGTCAATAATTCCAGCGGCTACCATGTCAGTATACTCACCAGTCGCGGCATTAAGTCCGTGCCCGATCTTCTCGCTTCTCACGCGCTCAACAACAACGTCGCCCTGATAGCCGGCATTCTCGGCGATGAGATACAACGGAGCCTTCAACGCGTCAAGAACAATCCTTGCACCGGTTTTAACGTCGCCTGCTAATTTCTCAACGAATGGTTCAAGAGCCGCCGCACAATTCAGAGCCGCAACTCCGCCGCCAGCAACTATGCCCTCTTCAACGGCTGCACGTGTAGCGTTCAAAGCGTCCTCGATGCGGTGCTTAAGTTCCTTCTGCTCGGTCTCGGTCGCTGAACCAACCTGAATTACTGCAACTCCGCCGACAAGTTTCGCAAGTCTCTCATGTAATTTCTCTTTGTCGTAGTCCGATGTTGAGTCCTCAATCTCTTTGCGGATCTGGCCTGCTCTGTGTCTAATCTCGTCAGGATTGCCGGCTCCCTGAGTAATCGTCGTGTCTTCCTTCGTGATGCGAACTTTCTTTGCGCGTCCAAGCATATTAAGCTCGGTGTTCTCAAATTTCATTCCGCGCTCTTCGCTGATTACTTCTCCGCCGGTTACAATAGCGATGTCCTGAAGCATAGCTTTTCTTCTGTCGCCGAAGCCAGGAGCCTTAACCGCCGCAACCTGCATAACTCCGCGAAGTTTGTTGACAACCAACGTTGCAAGAGCTTCACCCTCGACATCCTCAGCGATAATCACTAACGGCTTGCCGGTCTGTACAACTTTCTCAAGGACAGGGAGTAAATCTTTGATGTTGCTAATCTTGCTGTCATGAATGAGAATGTAAGCGTCATCAAAACTTGCTTCCATTCTGTCGCTGTCAGTTACCATGTAAGGGCTGATATATCCTTTGTCAAATTGAAGTCCCTCGACCATCTCAAGAGTTGTTCCGACTGTCTGGCTGTCTTCGATTGTGATTACGCCGTCTTCGCCGACTTTAGCCATTGCTTCGGAGATTAACGCGCCTACTGCTGAGTCATTCGCTGAAATTGAAGCAACCTGAGCAATTTTCTCCTTCTCTTTGACGGGCGTGCTCTGCTTCTTGAGTTCTTCGACGACAAAATCAATTGCCTTCTCGATGCCCTGACGCATTAACATTCCGTTTGCTCCAGCGGCTACGTTCTTCATGCCCTCACGGATAATTGCGCGTGAGAAAATCGTAGCTGTTGTTGTTCCGTCTCCTGCGATGTCGTTAGTCTTTGATGCAACTTCTTTGAGCAACTGAGCTCCGGCATTCTCGAAAGGATCCTCAAGCTCGATTTCCTTTGCGATTGTTACGCCGTCATTCGTGATCATCGGTGAACCGAATTTTTTCTCGAGTACAACGTTTCTTCCTTTGGGGCCGAGTGTAACTCCTACTGTATCTGCAACTTTGTCAATGCCTCGAAGCATAGCTCTTCTAGCTTCTTCGCCGAATGAAAGAATTTTAGCCATAATTAAATTTTTCTGCCGCCTAATAATTTTATATTTTACCGAATTGCTTTTGTTCTGTATCTCTACGGTCTGTTTCTTTTTCTCCTGACAAATTACAGCTTAGAACCGGCAGCAGAGTAAGCCTCCTTAAAATATTTCAAGCTGAATTTTCCCATACAAATTTTGCCAGGTTTTACGATGATAATTATTTCTCTACGATTGCGAGTACGTCTCTCTCGCTGAAAATTACGAGTTCTTCTCCGTCTACTGTTACTTCAGTTCCTGCGTATTTGCTGAATATAATTCTGTCGCCGACTTTGACTTCTACGGGCTGCTTCTGGCCGTTGTCAAGAACTTTGCCTGTCCCTACTGCAATAACTTCACCTTCGGTTGGCTTTTCTTTGGCTGTGTCGGGTAAAACTATTCCGCCCTTGGTTTTCTCTTCGCGAGTCAGGACTTTCACAACGAGCCTGTCGCCTAATGGTTTAAGTTTCATGATGTATCTTTCCTCCTAAATTAATATTCCGTGTTAATTTCTTCAATGCTTCCTCAAAACTTTTTGCATAATTTCTCAAGACTTCCTCAAAAAACGTCCGCATCATTCTGCAAAAATTCCTCAGCAGCTTTATATACTTTTTGTTTTTTGCTAGCACCGAATAACAAAGAGTGCTAATCAACAACGCGGGGAATATTAACGCTGAAAGCCTAAAAACGCAATGGGTAATTTTACCTAGACAAGAAATTATGTGTTAATATATTCAACAAATTTTGTGTTAATATATTCAACAAATTTATAGTAAAGGAGGTTTAGCTGGCTGGTATTTAGTGTAAGTTTTTTTATCTGTGAATAGTATTGTAAAACTTGTTTAATGGTAAGCAATGCGGGAAGTCAAGTTTTCATGCTAACATACAACGTTAAAGTAATTCTTACGCTTTTTACATAGTCAGCCTGAAATAATATGCCAAAGAAAAAAAGTTTTTCTGTATTTCCCTGCATATTTTTTCTTGCGTATATTGGTTTCTTCTGTTATTTGGGATTATATGCTTGTCCCTGGAAAGATGATTATTGGGTTGCGGCAAAAGTTCGAGAAGTCGGCGTAATAAAAAACGTCGCAAATATGTATATGGGAATTTTCGGCGGAGGCACAAGGCCGGTATCATTTTTGCTCTGGAGCTTGGGAGAAACTCTTCCCATTGAACAATGTTATTGGATATTCCCTCTCATAACAGCTGCAACATACATTCTCGCAGTTTACTTCGTCATAAGAACAGTTTACCCTGATATTTCGTTCAGCGAAAAAATTTTGTCTGTTCTGGGGTTAACGTCGGCGACATTTGCTGTGCTTTATTCTCTGGATCAAACGTTTTATGCACTCGTCGCAAGCCATTATTTTTGGTCGAGTACATTCATGCTTATTGCGTTTGCTTTCTCCGTAAAATTACTTGCGGGGGGGGGGGATTAACCTTTATAAACAGTGTAATCATCTTATTTTTGACGTGTTTAACTCTTGAGACAACTTCAATTTTTCTCGTCGCAGTTACTTTCTTCTTCACAATTTATTGTTTCACAGCAGACCGCAAAAATTTATCCATAGCATTAACTTTCTTTATAGTAAGTGTAATCGCATTCCTGATATTTTATTTTGCTCCGGCCACAACAAAACGTATGCTCAAACTGCCGTTCTTAACTCATCTTTTCAGGGCATTACTGGTATCTGCAGCGTTCGGATTTTTCACAGTCTTAAAATTCTTCGTCAAGCCTGTAATTTACGTTTTCCTTCTTTTCTTGCCGGAGATTGCGCGTTTAACTCCAACAGATAAATTTTTGTCAAAGCGTCTTAAAGCCTGGCATATTGTCTCAGCTGTAATTTTAGTCGCATTGATGAACCAATTTGTCGGCGGTTGGGCTCAAGGTGCAGGGCTTGAGTTTAGGGGAGAAAGTTTAGCAATTTGGATGATGGGAGCTGTATGGATATTTTTATGGGCGTTCTTTTATCGAGGAAAATTATCTCAGCCTGGCACGTCAAAAATATACTCGTTCAAATGGGTATTATTAATAATTTCGCTTCTTGTGAGTTCAAATTTTATCGGAGCAGTTCATGATTTCGGCATTCGTGAGGAATATAGAGCTGAATATGAAACTCTATTGAAAGTCTCGAAGAAACAAATTAACGCAGGAGTAAAAGATGTTTATGTGCCGATTACTGAGTTGAGCCCCAAAATTTTAAATCAAGCTCCTTGGCGGCAAATTCCCTCTGCGCATTTTGCGAATATTCAATACTCGGAATATTATAAACTCAATAGTTTTACGGCGCTTCCTCAGTCAATGCTCGATGACGAAGCCGCAATGTCAAGATGGCGTGAGGGAGATGTTCAAGATTTTTTGAAGGCGGCAGAAGGTAGGGAATATTTATCGTTTTTAGCGGGGGAAATGTATGACAAGAATTTTAGGGGAATTCCGAGCGTCCCTAAAGACGATGATAAAGCTATAGAATGGTACACAAAGGCTTATGAGCTTGGTAATGTGCAATCTTGCAGGAGATTAACGCGAATTTATTTCCTGAACAAAAAGTCCTATTTTGATGCGGGCATGTGGTTTATACGTTCTGAGCTTCCTTTTGTTCGTCCATAATAATCAAGATTTTCACGCACTTGCTGATTAATCGGCAGGTGCTTTTTATTTGCTTAAAGTCAGGTATAAATATTTATAATTGCGTTTATCTACAAAAATTTTATTAACTCAGGAGGAATTATTATCATGCCGGTAATCACACTTGAAGCGGGATCACTCACAAAGGAACAGAAGGAGCAGCTCGCGAAGGAATTAACAGCATCAGCGTCGAAGATTACGGGAATTCCGGAGAAGGGATTTATCACGATACTTAAGGAAAATTCGTATGACAATGTTGCTGTCGGCGGGACGTTAATATCGGAGAGGAACTAAACAAGAATGAAAATGTTGATATTGATTGTGCTGTGTCTAATTCTCTCGGTTGGTCAAGCGTTCGCGTACTCAGTTCATGCGCCGGAAGGTAAAACTTTAAAAGTTCACTGGGCTGTTCTCGAAGCTAAAACGGGCAAAATCTCGGAGATGGCCGCGATAAGTTCACGAACGGTTGCAAAGTTTACGCCTAACGAAAAAGGGAGTTACTCACTTTACGGGGCAGTTGCTAAGGAAAATCCGGACTTGATGAGAATACTTGAGATTTACGAGGACGAAGCCGCATACGAAATTCACAGGTCAAGCGAAGGCTTTAAAAGTTTCATAGAGGAACGCAAGCCGATACTTGAGAGCCTGAAAATTTTACCGGTCGACGCAATTGTTCTTGAACAGAAGGCAGAAGGAACGGGAAAAACAGTTTTCATGACATTGGCCGAAGTTAAGCCTGAGAAATTAGACGAGTTCAAAGCGTTAATCTCTCAGGAGATGACGCGTTCGGTCTCAGAAAATCCCGGAGTTCTCGTGATGTTCGCGACTTCAGAGCAGGGAGCGAGAAATAATTTCGTTCATACCCTCGAAATTTACGCCGACGACGAAGCACGAGAGAAATATTTAGCGTCTGAGGAGTATATTAGTTACAGGAAGAAAGCCGACGAGTTATTAATCTCGCGAAAAGTTTTTGAGAATTTCCCGGCAAATGTTATTCTCAGCAAAAAGGGATTACACCTTGAGGAGGCTGAATGATGAGAACGTTATTAATAATTATTATGCTGATGATATTTTCGTCGTCAGCTTTTGCGAGTGATGAGTTTGTTCATGTCAAGGGCGGAAAGTTTTTAATGGGTTCGCCTAATTCCGAGAATTGGAGAAGCGATGATGAATTACAGCATGAAGTGAGCGTGAATGATTTCATGATTGCCCGCCATGAAGTTACGCAGTCAGAATATAACTCACTTATGCATGATAACCCTTCGAGCTTCGCCGGAGAGAAC
Source organism: Synergistaceae bacterium (assembly GCA_017454625.1). Lineage (GTDB taxonomy): Bacteria > Synergistota > Synergistia > Synergistales > Aminobacteriaceae > JAFUXM01. The sequence goes on along the minus strand of JAFTCP010000145.1, from coordinate 1,180 downwards.
TTGCCCGTCGAAAATGTTACATGGCTCGAAGCTGTGAATTTCTGCAACGCTAAAAGTCTCGCTGAAAATTTAACGCCAGCATATAAAGTTGAAGGCTCAAAAGTTACGTGGGATTTATCAGCTGACGGCTACAGGCTTCCGACCGAAGCAGAATGGGAGTATGCATGCAGAGCCGGGACATCGACACCGTTTAACCTTGAACACTCAATCGGAGCTGACGAGGCGAATTTTTACGGACATTATCCATATGAGATTGAGGAGAATTATTTTTCACAGAGTAAGCTCACGACTAAGCCGGGAATTTATCGCGCTGAAACTGTCGAAGTAGGAAGTTTTGAGCCTAACAAGCTGGGACTTTACGACATGCACGGGAATGTCGGCGAATGGTGCTGGGATATTTACGCGCCTTATGATGTCTCGCAAAGCGTAAATCCGACCGGGCCAATTTCAGGAACTCGACGTGTTTATCGCGGGGGAGGCTGGAATGATTTCGCAAAGAATATGCGTTCGGCTTATCGTGCGGCAGCTCCTCAAGAGAGAAAGTTATTCAATGTCGGTTTCAGGTTAGCTCGCGGCCCAATCGGAACTGGATTAATCACGTCTCAGGCTGTGCAGGAAACTTCACGCTCAGGAAAGAAAATTTTGATTGCGTTCTTCACATGGAGCGGAAACACTCAAGGCATAGCGTATGAAATTCAGAAGCAGACGGGAGCCGAGATTTTCGAGATTGAGCCGGTAAAGTCGTATTCGGCGAATTACAACACCGTCTTGCGTGAAGCTCAGAGAGACCAACACAGACAGGCACGTCCGGAACTTAAAGGCCGAGTGAAGAACTTTGACGATTACGATATTATCATGCTTGGCTATCCTAACTGGTGGGCTTCAATCCCGATGCCGATAGCTTCTTTTCTTGAGAGTTACGATTTCGCTGGGAAAATCATAATGCCTTTCTGTTCACACGGCGGAGGACGTTTCGGACAGAGCTTGACGGCGATCGCTAAACTTGCTCCGAAGGCTGTTATCGCTGAGGGATTATCCGTGCATTATTCGGGCGGCGGAAGGCTGAAAGATGATGTTGCGAGATGGTTAGCGAATGCTCAACGAAATTTTTGATGTAATGTTCAGCTCCGGAGTTTTGCAATACTTCGGAGCATTTTTATGGGGGATTGCCAGCGTCCTG
>JAFTCP010000144.1 GCA_017454625.1 Synergistaceae bacterium | reverse complement strand
TTTTTCGCTATCACATATTTTATTGATTGCTGTATCGTAATTTCTTGATAAAATTTACTCACCACATCACAAACTTTTCATTGAAACAGGAGGTAATGTATTTATGCGCTTAACATTAACGGGCCTTCAGGACAAATCGGCGTGGGAAAAAGCCGGCGTACGACTTCCGAAGAATGACGTTCAGAAGATGCGGGAACTTACGGCGAAAAATCCTGCATGGGTACACTTCGGAGCTGGAAACATTTTCAGGGGATTTATCGCGGCATTACAGCAGAACTTGTTAGACGCTGGATTAGCTGAGACGGGAATTATCGCGGCTGAGACTTTCGACTACGAGATAATCAAGAAAATTTATGACCCGTTCGACTGCTTAACTCTCATGGTAACACTGAGAGCTTCGGGGAAAATGGACAAGAATATTATTGCGTCGATTGCTCAGGGTATCCGTGCAGACAGTTCGGACGCTGAGGAGTGGGCAAAACTCAAGGCAATTTTCGTGAAACCCTCGCTTCAAATGGTCAGCTACACAATCACCGAGAAGGGTTATGCTCTTCGTGATGTCAAAGGCGAGCTGTTACCGGTTGTTGTGAGTGATATGAAGTCCGGTCCGGATGCTCCCAAACACGCGATGAGCGTAACGGCTTCATTATTGCTTGAACGTTTCCGTGCGGAAGCTCGGCCAATCGCGGTTGTCAGCATGGATAACTGCTCACATAACGGCGAAAAGTTACGTGCTTCGGTCCTTGAAGTCGCAAAAGCATGGGTTGATAACGGTTTCGTTGACAAGGAATTTTACGCGTGGTTAAGCGATGAAAAACAGGTTAGCTTCCCATGGAGCATGATTGACAAGATTACTCCGAGACCGGCTGAAGTTGTCGAAGCTGATTTGAAGGCACTCGGTGTTGAGGACATGTCGCCGGTAATCACGAACAGAAACACTTACATTGCCCCGTTCGTCAACGCTGAAGCTCCGCAGTATCTCGTTGTTGAGGATAACTTCCCGAATGGCCGCCCTGCTCTTGAGAAAGCCGGAGTTTACATGACAGATAGGGAAACTGTGAACAAGACCGAGCGAATGAAAGTTACGACATGTTTGAACCCGTTACATACGGCGATGGCGGTTTACGGATGCATGCTTGGTTACACGAAGATTGCTGACGAGATGAGCGACCCGGAGATTAAGAAACTTGTTGAGCTCGTCGGCTACAAAGAGGGACTTCCTGTTGTCGTCAATCCCGGCATTCTTGACCCGAAGAAGTTTATTGATGAGGTCGTCGAAGAAAGACTTCCGAACTCGTTCCTGCCCGACACTCCTCAGAGAATTGCGACGGACACGAGCCAGAAAATTCCTGTGAGATTTGGCGAAACATTGAAGAGTTACGTTGCTGATGCGAAACTCGACGTGAAATCGTTGACGGCGATACCATTAGCATTGGCCGGATGGTTAAGATATTTAGGCGGAACCGACGACAAGGGCGAAGCGATGCAGGTAAGCTCAGATCCGATGCTTGAAGTCCTGCAGAACGAGTTGAAGACACCCGAAGGCTTGAAAGCTATTCTGAGCAACAAGAACATTTTCGGCGTAAATCTCTACGAGGCGGGATTAGCGGAGAAAGTCGAAGGATTTTACAAGGAGCTTAACGCCGGGCCAGGAGCTGTACGAGCAACGTTGAAGAAGTATTTAGCGTAAAAAGTTTATTCCTCCTCTGAAATATGGGGAGGATTTTTTTGTGGGCGGGCGGGTGGGACTTATATAGATTATAGCGGGTATTATTAGTAAGTTTCACGATGAGTTCTACGGTTAATTTTCTGATGAGTTGTTCTGATTTTTACGATGGGATTAGTAGTGAGGTTTTCATAGGATTTCTCATGTTGCGAAGAGAATTTTTTGCGCGATTAACGGATTGAGTTAAACCAGACTTCAGCGTTTATAAAGTCCTCAAAATCCCAATAAGGAGGAAAAATTTACCATGAAAAAATTAATCACAGCGTTAATACTCGTCATTGTCTTAGCGTCGGCATCATTCGCGGCATCGGATGTATTCTTCACAAAGGATATTTCTCCGGCTGGAATTATGGCGATTTACGAGAAGCTCGGACGTGAGGCGGAAGGAAAAGTTGCGGTGAAGCTCAGCACTGGCGAGGCCGGCAACACACATTATCTTTCACCTGCATTAATCGCTGAACTCGTCAAGAAAGTCAACGGAACAATCGTAGAATGCAACACGGCTTACGGCGGTTCACGAGCGAGCACGGCACTTCATCGTCAGGTAATCGAGGATCACGGCTTCAATGCGATTGCGAAAGTTGACATCATGGACGAAGAAGGGGAAGTTGAGCTTCCTGTTATCGGCGGGAAACACTTAAAAGCTGACGTTGTCGGCTCACACTTCAAGGATTACGATTTTGTCCTCGTCTTAACGCACTTCAAGGGGCATGCAATGGGAGGTTTCGGCGGAGCATTGAAAAATATCTCAATCGGGATTGCTTCACCTCGCGGAAAAGTCAGAATTCACACGGCGGGCACGAAGGATAGCGGCTCAATCTGGTTTGATGATCAGGACGCGTTCCTCGAGTCAATGGCTGAAGCGGCAAAGGCAGTTTCTGACAGCTTAGACGGCGGCAAAAAAATAATGTACATCAGCGTAATGAACCATCTTAGCGTTGATTGCGACTGCGACGGTAACCCTGCGGCTCCCGACATGCACGACATCGGCATACTCGGCTCACTTGACCCTGTAGCTCTTGACCAAGCCTGTGTTGATTTAGTCTATAAGGCTCCGGATGGGAAATCATTAATCAACCGAATGGAGTCTCGTCATGGCATTCACACTGTTGAACACGCCGCAGAAATCGGACTTGGAACGCGCGACTATAATTTTGTGAGCATTGATTAAGATTTTTCACAGGGAATTTATTTATCTCTGGTACTATTTCACTCTTCAGCTTGAGCAGATTTATGCTTATTGGCTGTTGGGAATGGCGATAGGCTCGTTCGTCTCGGTATTCGGCAAGAAGAAAATTCACGAGCTTGTTGCTTCCCTGAGTGAAAGAAAGTTAAGCATTTTCGGGATTGTTCCGGCGTGTATTTTGGGTATAATGTCGCCGTTATGCATGTATGGGACAATTCCGATTGCCGCTTCGTTCCGAGAAAAGGGAATGCGTGAAGATTGGCTTGCTTCGTTCATGATGGCTTCGATTTTGCTTAATCCCCAGCTGATAATTTATTCGGCCGCGCTTGGTTCGACAGCTTTAATCGTGAGAGTTTTATCATGCTTCTTCTGTGGAATTTTCGCGGGCTTAGCTGTAAACTTTTACGGGAAGTTATCAGGAGGCAGAAACTTTTTCACGTTCTCAGGATTCTATGAAACTTCCAATCATGACACGGACCCGAATATTTTTATGCGTTACGTAAAGAACTTCGGAAGAAACGTGCGGGCGACAGGAATATATTTTCTGCTTGGAATATTCTTAACGGCATTATTTCAGCGTTATGTTCCTGCTGAAAGTTTCGCGAGATTGTTCGGGCGTAAAAACGGTTTCGGTGTCCTGATGGCCGCGACAATCGGCGTTCCTCTTTATGCTTGCGGAGGCGGGACAATCCCATTATTGCAGGTTTGGCTTGCTGACGGAATGAGTTTAGCGAGTGCGAGCGCGTTTATGATTACCGGTCCGGCAACGAAGATTACGAACTTGGGAGCGCTGAAAATTGTTCTTGGCGTGAAAAATTTCATAGCTTATCTTGCGTTCGTGATAATTTATTCGCTAGTGAACGGCCTTATCGTTGAACTTTTAACATAAACAATAACTCCCGGCCTATTTCAAACCGGGAGCATTCATCTTTACTTCCTGAAATACTCGCATGCTCCTTCAAAAAGTTTCATGTCATAATTTCCCGGAACATTCACGTATAAATTATTTCCCTTGCGTTCAACATGTCCCATGCGTCCCAAAATTCGACCGTCCGGAGAAGTTACGCACTCAACAGCATAGCTCGACCCCGAAGGATTAAACTCCGTAAGCATTGAGGGCCTGCCGCTTAAATCTACATATTGGCCGGCAATCTGACCATTACGCATTAGCTCGCTAAAAACTTTCTCGTCGCAAACAAATCTTCCTTCGCCGTGTGAAATCGGAATTGAGTAAATCTCGCCTACTTCCGTTTTACTCAGCCAGGCCGAATTATTCGAGATAACTTTTGAGCGTATTATTCTGGATTGATGCCGCCCAATTTTGTTGAATGTCAGCGTCGTGCATAATCTTTCAGGCTCCGTAATTTTCCCATAAGGCAAAAGTCCCGTCTTAACGAGCGCTTGAAATCCGTTGCAAATCCCGCATGCTAAGCCTCCGCGAACGTCAAGCAAATCTTCAAGAGCTTCACGAACAACCGGACTTCGCAAGAATATCGCGATGAATTTTCCCGAACCGTCAGGCTCATCACCATTTGAGAAGCCGCCGGGCAGGACAAGAGCTTGTGAGTTTCTCAGTGATGCCGCAAATTCTTCTGTTGATATCTTCATGAGTTCAGGCGTAAGAGTTCGGACAACAAAGATTTGCGCTTTTCCTCCAGCGTTCTCAATCGCTCGTGCTGTTTCGTATTCGCAGTTAGTTCCAGCAAAAACAGGGATTAAGAATTTCGGTGATGAGATTACTTCATGAGCGTAAAAACTTTTCGGAAGCTCTGAGTTAATCGCGACATTCGGAATTTCTGAAGTCTCGTTCGTGAACGTCGGGAAAATTTCAGCGAGTGTTTCATCGTAAATCTTCTCGGCATCGTCAAGCCTTATTCTCTCATCGGCAAAAATAATTTCCAGCTCATCAATCACTCGTCCAAGTTCATAATAACCTTCTGGGATTTCACCGTTAAACTCAATGATAAACTTTCCGCTAAAATTCACGTCATCGTCAAAATTTTTCTCATTCGTGAACTCGAAGCCTAAATTATTTCCCAGACACATTTTGAATATCTCGGCTTTAACTCCTCCGAACGTTGGAACTGCACACGCTAAAATTTTTCCCGAAGCTCTCAACTCCGAAATTTCCGCAAAAATCTTCAGCATTGAGTTTTTCTCAGGAAGGCCGTATTTATCATATTCTGGAGAGATTAACGCGACTTTTGAGCCTGAACGCTTGAACTCCGGCGAGATTATATTTTTCGCATCACTCACCGAAACCGCAAACGCTATCAAAGTTGGGGGAACGTCTAAACTTTTTCCGTCTGAACTCACGAATGAGCCGCTCATTGAGTCTTTTCCGCCTATCGCTGGAACTCCGAAGTCAATTTGTGCCTTCAAAGCTCCAAGTAATGCCGCAAACGGAAGCCCCCATTTCTCCGGATTATGTTCAGGCTTGCCGAAGTATTCTTGAAGTGTCAGCCATGATTTAGAGAGATTGCCGCCGCTCGAAACAATCTTACTCAACGCCTCAAGTACAGCGAGATATGCTCCCTCGAATGGTGAACGCGATGAAATATTCGGGTCAAATCCCCACGACATTAACGAGCAAATATCAGTTTCGCCGTCAATCCCAACAGGAATTTTCGCGGCCATAGCCTGAGCCGGAGTTTTCTGCAATTTCCCGCCGAACGGCATTAACACGCTGTGTGCTCCGACGGTCGAATCAAATCTCTCTGCAAGCCCGCGTTTTGAACAGACGTTAAGATTTCTGAGAATATCAGGAAATTTTGATTTGGTCTCTGTCGTCTCAATCTTCGCGTTCACTTTCACGTTGATATGCCTTGATGCTCCGTTGCTGTTGATGAAGTCGCGCGAGAGATTAACAATTTCTTGTCCCCGCCAGGTCATACGCATTCTTCCGGAGTCATTAACTTTTGCTATCACGCTTGCTTGAACGTCCTCACTCAACGCTAAACTTTTCACTCGTTCAACATTTCCTGAGCTTACGACAACGGCCATTCTCTCCTGCGATTCGCTTACGGCAATTTCCGTTCCGTCCAGACCGGCATATTTCAGCGGAACATTGTCAAGATTAATCTCTAATCCTTCGGCCAATTCTCCCACAGCAACGCTGACTCCTCCAGCTCCGAAGTCATTACAGCGTTTGATTAAGCGTGTGAACTCAGGATTTCGGAATAACCTTTGCAATTTTCTTTCTTCAGGCGCGTTACCCTTTTGAACTTCGGCACCGCATGTCTCAATTGAGCTTGATGTGTGAGAAATTGAAGAGCCTGTTGCACCGCCAATTCCGTCTCGCCCTGTTCGTCCTCCAAGCAGTAACACAAAATCTCCGGCTTCCGGTCTCTCGCGAATTACATTACTCTCACGCACAGCCGCAATAACCGCACCGACTTCAAGACGTTTAGCGCGATAACCCTCATGATAAATTTCATCGACTAAGCCCGTTGGAATTCCGATTTGATTTCCGTATGAGCTGTAACCTTGTGCGGCCTTCGTGATAATCGCCCGTTGTGATAATTTCCCGGCCAATGTCGGCGTGAACGGGTCAGCGGCTCCGGTAATTCTCATTGCCTGATAAACATACGCGCGTCCTGACAATGGGTCTCGGATTGCTCCTCCGATGCATGATGCGGCTCCTCCGAATGGCTCAATCTCGGTCGGGTGATTGTGAGTTTCATTCTTGAAGAGTAACAGCCAATTTTCGCCGTCAACGTCAATTTTAACCGTGCAGGCATTATTTTCTTCGGAGATTACAACGTCGGGATGACGCAAATATTTTGCTCCGATTGTTGCTATGTCCATCAGAGTAACGGGCTTATCATCAGGGTAATTTAATTCGCGGCGGATTGCTAAATATTTTTCGTAGGCTTCGCGAACTTTTTCGTCGTCAATTTCTGCGTCGTCTATGTGAGTTAAAAACGTCGTGTGTCTGCAATGGTCTGACCAGTAAGTATCGAGGACTTTAATCTCCGTCTTAGTCGGCAATCTTCCTTCGAAGGCAAAATATTTTTCACAACACGCTAAATCCTCAGAACTCATCGCCAGTCCGTGAACGTCATCGAAACTTTTTATCGTATCGACATCAACCGGAACAGAATAATTCAAGTCGAGAGTGTCATATTCGGTTAATTGCGCTTCTCTTGCTTCGACAGGGTTAATGAGAAACTTTTTGACGGCCTCGAAATTCTCACAATCTCCATAAAACGCGTAAACCCTTGCAGTCTTTATGACTGGCCGAAATCCCAATAAAAGGCTTGCGCATTGTTCGGCGGCATCAGCTCTCTGGTCATATTGGCCGGGAAGGTATTCAACCGCTAAAATTTTGTCGGCATCGTTCGGAAGCTCATCAATAATTTTGTCCGTAAGAGGTTCAGCGAAAATTGAGAACTTGCAAGTTTCGAGCATGTCATCACTCAAACCCTGAACGTCATAGCGATTTAGAATACGTATATTCTCAAAGCCTCCGAGTTCACGCAAGAGCGAGAGAGCTTCATAATTTTCTTTGCGTTCGGTATAAATTCTGTGTACCAGTTTCAAGACCTCCTTTTATACAAGCTCATCAAGTTTAGCCGTAATCTTCTCAATCGTTAAATTATGTCCTCCAAGTCTGGCGGCTTCCTGACCTCCTTTGTAGAACACGAACGTAGGCAGAGACATTACCGCAGGACGAACCATCATTGAAACTCTTCGATTTGTTGACGTATCAACCGAACAGAATTTAACTTTACCTTCATACTTCGGATTATCAGCAAGCTCATGATATTTAGGCATTAACGCCATGCAAGAGCCGCATTTAGGCCCCCAA
>JAFTCP010000143.1 GCA_017454625.1 Synergistaceae bacterium | reverse complement strand
TCCATAGGATAATTGCCGTCGAAACACGCTTTGCAGTAAACATCTTCACCGCAGACTTCACGCAAACTTTCAAGGCTCAAATAAGTTACGCTGTCGGCTCCCATGTATTCGCAAATTTCTTCTGGGGATTTCTGGTTAGCGATTAACTTTTCACGATGAGGCGTATCAATTCCGAAGTAACACGAAAATTTTACCTCTGGTGAGGCCGCGCATACGTGAATTTCTTTTGCTCCGGCATCGCGCAAATGCTTCACAATCCTTCGTAAAGTTGTCCCGCGAACGATTGAGTCATCAATTATTACTAATCTTTTGCCTTCAATGTTGTGCTTAATCGTAGCAAGTTTTATTCTCACTGCATCGTCGCGCATCTCCTGAACAGGAAGAATAAACGTTCGGCCCATGTATTTATTCTTGATTAACCCCTCGCCATAAGGAATTCCCGAAGCCTCAGCATATCCAATTGCCGCAGGAATTCCGGAGTCCGGGACAGCCATAACAACATCAGCTTCAATTTTCTTCTGACGAGCTAATAACATTCCGCACTTTCTCCGGAACTCATAAACGCTCACTCCGTCAACTATAGAATCAGGCCGGGCAAAATAGACGAGTTCAAAGACGCACAAATTTTTCTTGCACCATCGGGACGGCTCAATGCTGTGAACTCCTTCTTTGTCGATAATGACAATCTCGCCTGGCTTAACGTCCCTCACGAACTCAGCATCAAGAGCTTCAAGCGCGCAAGTCTCAGACGCAAGAACAAATCCCCCATCATCGGCCAATTTTCCCAAGCACAAAGGGTGAAGTCCGTACGTGTCGCGAACTCCGATTAACTTATCGCCGATTGTTATAACGAGAACATAAGCTCCCTTGATTAAGCTCATCGCGTTTTTTATGCCGCTCTCAATTCCTCGTGTTCCATGCTGGCAGATTAAGTTCAAGATTGATTCGGAATCCGTCGTAGTGTGAAAAATTACTCCCTCGTCAGTGAGCATCTCGCGTAAACTCTCAGCGTTGACTAAATTTCCGTTATGAGCTAAAGCAATCTCGCCAAGTCTGCAAGTCGCCGCTAAAGGTTGTGCGCTTCGTGAAGAGCCGTCGCCGGCCGTTGAATATCTCACATGACCAATCGCGATATTTCCGGGAAAATTCGCAAAAGTCTCACCCCGAAAAACTTCTCCGGCCAATCCTAAGCCCTTGCGCAAGTCCATTTTCCCGTTGCAATTTGCTGCAATCCCCGCGCTTTCCTGGCCTCTGTGCTGTAACGCGTAAAGTCCGTAATAAACTAGATGAGCCGCGTTCTTGTTCTCATCCTTGCAATATACTCCGATCACTCCGCATTCCTCGTGAATTTCTTCTGACATTCTCAGATTTTATTATGCGTTGTTGATGCGTGAGAAAATTTCTTGATAGGCTTCTTCAACTCCGCCCATGTCTCTCCTGAACCTGTCTTTGTCGAGTTTCTCGTTGGTCTTTGCGTCCCAAAATCTGCAAGTGTCAGGTGAAATTTCATCAGCAAGAATAATCTCGCCGTTCGGAAGTCGTCCTGCCTCAATCTTGAAGTCGATTAACTTTACGCCGAGGCCAGCAAAGAAATTTTTCAAGACCTCATTAACTTTGTAAGCGAGCGTCCGAATTTGTTCGAGTTCATTTTCCGTCGCAACTCCCAAAGCTATAATATGGCTGTCGTTAATCAACGGGTCATTCAAAGCGTCGTCCTTAAGCGAAAATTCAAGCGTAGGTGCTAAGAGTTCCCGGCCCTCTTCTACTCCGTAACGTTTCGAGAACGAACCAGCCGCCACATTCCTTATGATAATCTCCAACGGAACAATCTTTACAGCTTTTACGATAGTCTCACGGTCATTAATCTGCTCGACAAAGTGAGTTTTTACGCCGTTTTTCGCCAGAAGCTGGAACATGAGATTGCTCATCTTGTTGTTGATAATTCCCTTGCCTGTGATAGTTCCATGCTTGAGACCATTGAAGGCTGTAGCGTCGTCCTTGTATTCGACAATGTAGTAATCTGGGCTGTCCGTAGCGTAAACTTTCTTTGCCTTGCCCTCGTAAATCTGGTTGAGTTTCTTAATGTCCAAGTGAAAAACTTCCTTTCATGTCGTGTAAAAGAAAATATAAGTATAATACATTCACAAAATTTTTCACGAACGCAAAAATAGAACGTGTTATATTTTTATGCTTCAGAATTATCATCATAGTCAAAGAAATCTTTACGATGACGATACCATAAGAACATTGCCAGTCCTCCGAAGAAAAATCCTGCGCTTAATCCTCCGATGACGTATTCAAGATTAATTGCATTCCCGAACAATGAGCTTCCGTATCCGGCCAATGCATAACCGAAAGCAATTACGCTGAAAAGTGAAAGCGTCGTGATAAATAATCTCATGAAATATCAACCCTCTGTTGTAAAATAAATTCGCAAAGAGTTTACACCGAAATTTATATAATCAGAAAATTTTTATGATAAGGAGTGAATTAAATCATGCGGAAAGTTTTTACACGCACAATGATTTTCGTCATGTTAATACTCGCATGTTTCGTTAATTATGCGTACGCTCAAGATACCGAAGGGATTTCTACGGCTCCGCTTTCTCCTGAGTTTATCGAGTGGCAGAAAAATCATTCAGGCGATAATCACAGCGGCGGTTATATCCCATTTCCTATTGACCTCTCATATTTGGCTGATAATCCCCCCGTTGAAGTTGACGACTCGCCAGTCCCGCTCGTTAAGGCATCAACAATTCCTTCGACTTATGACCTTCGGAGCGTGAACGGAAAAAGTTATGTTACGCCCGTGAAAAATCAATCACCTTACGGAACTTGCTGGGCTTTCGCGTCAATCGGAGCAATGGAGTCTAATTACCTCAAAAATTACGGCACAACTTTAGACTTATCCGAGATGCATTTAGCTTGGTTCACATTCAAGAACTCCAACAAGGCCAAAGCGTTTGAGAATATGACATCATCAACTCTTGATACCGTCTTAGAACACGGAGGACACGCCTTTTTCCCTACAGGGTTATATACTCGTCTTGACGGCCCAGTACTCGAAAGCGCATTAACTTATCCTACACAGCCTTCATCTTCGACACCTGAGAGCTACACGAGAATTTTAAGGCTGAGAGAGGTATTTTATCTCGCGTTTACAGCTGTCAACGTCAACAAGACCGACGCAAACCGTAAAGCCGTGAAAGAGCGTATCATGGAAAACGGCGCTGTTATGGCAAGTTATCACAGCGATGACAGCTATTATCAGAAGACATCTTCAAACGGAACGTCATATTACAACAAGACTGACAGCACAAACCACGCAATTTTATTAGTCGGCTGGGATGATAATTACTCAAAGGACAACTTCAAGATTAAGCCTAATTCAGACGGAGCATGGCTCGTAAAAAATTCTTGGGGCACAAATTGGGGAACTGACGGCTATTTTTGGATGTCATACGAACAGTATTTAACCGGAGGAGCTGCGTTTGTCGTTGAGCCTGCTGATAATGACATGAAGGCTTATTATTATGACGCTTTAGGCTGGAGCGGAAGTTTCGGCTATGGTCAGACAGATTCATATTCGGCGAACGTGTTTAAAGCTGAACGGGACAACGAGAAATTGACCGAAGTCGGATTTTACACGACCGACAACAACCAGAAATACGAAATAAGAGTTTACACGGGGCTTGGAACTTCGATGCCCTCATCAAGTCCAATTAACGGCTCACCAGTCGCGACAAAATCGGGAACAATGGCTTATGCCGGCTATCACACAATCACTCTTGATAGCCCTGTCTCACTCACCAAGAATAATTATTTCTCGGTCGTCGTAATTCACAAGAACACGAAGATGTCCCCAACCGAAAGCACAAACTCAACGATGACACCGAACGCCGCAATTGAGTCCGGAAGTTTCTTCTCGTATAACGGCTCTTATTGGGAAACGTCATCAACTTCAAACGCATGCATTAAAGCCTTCACGATTACAGG
>JAFTCP010000142.1 GCA_017454625.1 Synergistaceae bacterium | reverse complement strand
TATGGAGGAAGTATCAATGATTAGTGTAATAATTCCTGTGTACAACGCCGAAAAATATTTATCTCAATGTATTGACAGCGTATTATCACAGACTTATCAAGATTTCGAGTTAATCCTCATCGATGACGGCTCAAAAGATAATTCTCTGGCCGTCTGCAAAAGTTACAATGATGCCCGCGTCAAAATCATTCATCAGGAAAATCAAGGTGAAGCCGCTGCTCGGAATGCCGGACTGAAAATTGCGCAGGGTGAATACATCGCCTTCCTGGATGCTGACGACTGGTGGGACAAAAATTTTCTCCTCGAAATGTGTTCCTGTCTTAATGACGATGTTATCCCAGTCTGCTCCTTCGTTCGTTATTTACCAGACGGACGCGAGCTTGCATATCCTCCTATGCCGACAAATTCACTGCCAGATTTACTGCGCAAACAATATCCTATGTCATGTTGTCGCTCATTATTCTCTAAAGCTATTCTTGATGAGAATAATATATCCTTCACTCAGGGACGTATTACCGGAGCAGATCAGGAATTTACGTATGAATACATGATTGTTAGTTCAAAGGAGCCGCGTTACGTATCAGGAGCAAAATATTATTATCGCATTAATCCTAATTCAATCATGCTTAAAGCTACTTACAAACACTTTGACGCTATTGAAGCTATGTTATCCGTCGAAAATTTTGCACGTGAACATTGTGAGGCTTCTTACTTTCAGGCTATAAGTCAGGCTCTGAGATTTTACAAATGTCCGTATATCTTAGATTTCGCAATAATGACCGTGCTGACCGCCGGAGATACTCCTTCTTCTGTCTTGTCGTACCTGAACGAACACGGATATGTTGAATTGCTCGACCAAGCCTGCGCCGCTCCTGAACATCATAATACTAACTTCATGAAGCTCTGGCGAAAATCTCACGTTGTATGCTTATGGTTATATTACATACGCAAAAGAATAGGCAATGTCCTTCGTAAATTTCATTTGAGGTAATTTATTATTATGAAACACGCTTTTTTAATCAATGCTCACAATAATTTTAACGTTCTCAAAGTTTTATTGTCCCAGTTGTCTCACAAGGACTTTGATATTTATATTCACGTTGATGCAAAGACTAAAACTTTACCCAAAGAGATGCTGTTAGCTTCCGTAAAAAATGCGTCAATAAATTTCATTGAGAGAATGAATGTAGCTTGGGGAGAATATTCCAACGTAAAATCAATCATCGCTCTCATGACTGCCGCGTCAAAATCATATCATGATTATTATCACGTAATATCAGGAGCGGACTTAATGCTTGTTACCCCTGACGAGTTCATAAAGTTCTTCGAGAATAATCGAGGCTTTGAGTTCGTCGGCTTCAGCAAAAATTTTAACGAGGATTTATACAGATACAGGCATTACTTCAGGGCTAAAGCACGTTCAAAATCTCCATCAGTTGGGCTAATGTTTGCAAGAATACACAAGTTGTTAATAATAATCCAGAAAGTTTTTGGGCTTGCTGTTGATGTCAAGTATGATGTCGTTAAAAAAGGGGCTGATTGGTATTCCGTAACTCATGAAGCCGTAAAATTTATTATCCAGGAAGAGCCGACATTCAGGAAATATTTTTATCGGGCATCAACTCCCACAGAATTTTTGCCGCATACGATATTATATAATTCTGACTTTCGCGACAGAATTTATCAGCCTCAACCTTACACCGAAGGTGCCGCCTGCTTGCGTTATATCGATTGGGATAGAGGACAGCCCTACACATTCACAATCAACGAGAAGGAAGAATTATTGAGCGTGAAAGGTTATATATTCGCAAGAAAGTTCGACGAAAATATTGACATGGACATTGTGAAAGCTGTTAGCAATGCCGTATCACTTAAACGCATCGCGGGGAACCCTGAGGAAATGTTGTAAAAGTTATTATCAGACCCGTAAGGATAAAAAATCCGATTGACATTACCACCATTCTTGAAGCAAGTTATGAAGCCTCGCGAGAAAAATTCTTGCCCAAGCATAAAGTTACAGGAAAATCCGACGAAAATATATATTGAAAGCTATTTATCCTGTTTGACAAAAAATATTATAGAGTTGTAAACTGAATAAAAATTCACTGAAACAATGAGGGGTGTATCGTGTTAAATGCTGGCAAATACGTTAAAACACTTATGGGGGGGGGGGCACAAATCCTCCGATAAACGAAAATCGCTTACACTTCAAATTTTATCATATACTCCTATTTTTGTTATTTATTGCAGTCCCCTTTATCAACTTAATAAATCCTGCACAGGCAGCTAGTACTAATACAGAACAAGAAGACCGTCAAAAACTTAGCAATTATTTCGAGGAAGCATTAAAGCCTTCGCAAACTAGCATTACTCCGATTGAAGAAGCTGTGAAAATGCTACCGAGATTTGGCATGGACTTCTTCGAGCAAAACACAAGAGGTTCTGTCGGCTCGGCGGATTATGCACCAATAACTTCTGGTTATCTTATTGGGCCGGGCGATGAAATAGCTATTACGTTATGGGGAATTCCTGAGGAAGGAATTTTCAGCGTTCGTGTAAATCGCGACGGTAAAGCCATAATCCCCCATATAGGCGCAATCCCCTTAGCCGGTCATACTCTCGATGAAGCCAGAAAAATTTTATACGCTCATTACGGCCAATATTACAATAATTTTCAGCTTGAAGTCTCAATGGGAAGTTTGCGTTCAATGACGGTTTATGTTACAGGGAACGTAAAGAGGCCCGGCTCTTACTTGATTTCTTCACTGTCAAATTTACTTGATGCTCTCATGGCCGCAGGAGGTCCGACCGAAAAAGGTTCATTGCGGAGAATTGAGATAAGACGCAAAAAACGTGCTCCCATAGTTTTTGATATGTATGTGATGCTGTTACGAGGCGATAAAACTTACGACATAAGGCTTGAAGCCGGCGACATGATATTTGTTCCTCCGGTTGGTCCGCTCGTGAGCATTGTCGGAGAAGTCAACGTTCCGGCAGTTTATGAGCTGAACGGAGCTGTACGCGTGAGAGATTTATTGCAGGCGGTTGAAGCCTTAACTCCTCAGACTTTCACAGGCCGCATTCAATTTTACAGGATAAACAATCATACCTACAGAAATGCTTTCGAGGGAAGTTTAGCGGAAATTGAGGAGACTTTTTTAGCAGACGGCGACGTATTAAGATTGTTCCCAATATTCAACATAACTACGTCAGTAACGATAAACGGCGAGATTGCTCATTCGGGAAGATACGCGATTAAGCCAGGCCGGACAAAAATATCTGAGTTAATATCGCTTTCAGGAGGCTTGAAAGAGGGAGCTTCGGATAAAGCCTATGTTACGAGAATAACGCCGACACCTGAAGGCCCCGTAAGAGAACGTTTCAAGATAAGTTTGAGCTTAGCTCTTCAAGGTGATCCCGATAATGACATGATGCTTGAACCTAACGACAACATAGACATCTTAGTTATTCCCGAATGGGGCGGCCAGCAAATGGTTACGATTGAAGGTGAAGTTGCCAATCCCGGACGTTATGCAATTCTGAAGGGTGAGAGAATTTCTGACCTCATAAAATTGGCCGGAGGTTTCACGAAAAATGCTTTTGCTAGAGGTGCTGTATTTACTCGAATATCGACGGCTGAGGAGCAGAAGAAATCGTTACAGCAAATGGCTGACCAAATGGAACGTGATATGCTCGAAACTTTCCAGAATACAATAACAGGCAACAATACAAACACTAATAATGCTACAGCAGGACAAAATCAAGAAGTTCAAAGACGGCGCGAATTAATAAACCGCTTACGCAATATCGAAATCATGGGCCGAATGATAGTTAAGATTGACAATAACATGAAATTTGCTGACTCAAAATATGATCTCAAGTTGCAGGACGGCGACAAGTTAATAATTCCCGAAGTTCCCGACTCAGTTAACGTAATGGGAGCTGTTTACATTCCTTCATCTCACGTTTACAACGACAAGATGGCGATTAACGATTACATTAACGATGCCGGCGGAGCTGTGAGGAGCGCTCACAAACGCATGCTGTATTTGTTGAAGATGGACGGAACAGCCATCAGATTAACTCGCAGCACGGGAATGTTCTCCGATAAGCAATGGAAAGCTGTTAAAAATCAGTCGTACAAAATTGAGCCTGGCGACGTAATCGTTGTGCCGGTGAAATATGTAAATCAATATTCGTTGGACCTGCTCAAGGATACGATTGACATAATATACAAAGTAGCCTTAAGCGTCGGAGTTTTACTGCCTCATATCTAAAATGTATAACAATCAGGAAAACGAAAATTTATCTCTTCGTGATTTTATTTTAATGCTGTGGCATTGGAAATGGTTAATTATTCTGCTGACGATTTCATTTGCCGTCGGTTCATATTTTTATGCGCTTTCACTTCCGAAGATGTATAGGTCCTCCTGTCGTGTTTTGCCCGCTAATAACAGTTCGAATAATAATCTTTACAATTTAGGCGCGCTTAGTGATTTTTTGCCGAGAGGAGCCTCAAACGGTCAATTAATGCTCAGCATTCTCAGGGGAGACATAATCATTGACGCTATTATCAAACGTTTTAACCTGCAGGGAAGTTCATGGACGGCGGCGCGAAGTTACGTACTCGGCAAGTTGCAGACATTCGAAGAGGCACGAAGCGGAATTCTTACGATAAGCGTAGTTGACACTAACCCAGATATGGCGGCTGAAATGGCAAATGCTTTTGTTGAGGAGTTACAGAGACGTGTGCGGGAATTATCGCTCATCGAAACGGCCAATCAACGAACATTCTTTGAGGAATATTTGAACGAGAGCCGAATTAGGCTTGAGGAAGCGGAGAAAGCCTTACAGGAATATCAACAGCGTAAAGGGTTAATCATGCCTGAGACGGAAATTAGAGATATGATGTCGTCGATATTAAAGTTGCGTTCACAGATAAGCGCAAAAAATATCGAGATTGCGACACTTGAGACCTACACACAGCGCAATAACCCTAAATTACGTAATGCACGTTCACAGCTTGAAGCGATGACTAAGGAATTAGCCGCGCTTGAAGAAACGAGCCAGAAATCGGGAATAAACACGAAGGATGAAACTTTCAAGATAGATCAAACGTTTGAATTTGAGCGGGAATATCAACACTTAAGGCGAAATGTTCAGATAGCTTCAGCTACGTATGAGGCATTATTGAAACGTTTTGAGAATGCAAGATTAAGCGAACTCGGAGATTTTTCACCGTTACAGCTGATTGATCCGGCAACTCCTCCAGATTTAGCTTATGGGCCGTCAAAGCGTAATTTCGTAATGAAATGGACGGCTATCGGAGCATTCTTAGGGATAACATGGGCATTTGCCGTTGATTATATTCTTAAATTGATTCGAGGTCCTGAAGTCTAGCGTTATGTCTCGTAAAAAACTTATCGTTATATTTATTAACAATCACAGAATGACTTATGCTCATCGTAAAGAACTCATAGCCGCTTTTTTAAGTCAAGGTCATCGGGTTGTTATTGTTCTGCCTTATGGTGAACGCATCGAGGACTTGAAGAAAATGGGCTGTGAATTTATCGATGTGCCAATGTTCCAGCGGCGAAAGACTAATATTATCAAGGACTTCCAGCTGTTTATGGAGTACATGAAAATTTTACGACGACTTAAGCCGGATATAGTCTTCGGTTTCACGATTAAGCCGAACACTTACGGAGCGATCGCGGCGAGATTTAATCACATTCCATTTGTCGCGACGATTAACGGACTGGGAACAGGATTAGCGAACGGCGGCTTGATGCAAAAACTTCTTGTCTTCCTTTATCGTTTCAGCCTGAAATCTCCGCAAAAAGTTTTCTTTCAGAATGAGGGGAACCGGGATTTTATGCTCGCTCATAACGTCGTCCCCAAAAGTTTTGAAGTCATACCCGGAAGCGGCGTAAATTTGGATGAGAATTATCTTGAACCGTATCCGAACGAGACCGGAGAGCTTATATTTTCCGTGATTGGCCGAGTAATGAAGGATAAGGGCACGAATGAAGTAATCGAAGCGGCAAGAATTATCAAGCGCGAATTTCCACGTGTAAAGTTTCGTTTAATCGGCTTAATTGAGGACAATTACGAGGACAAAATCAACTCTGCCGTGTACGAAGGCATAATTGAATACATCCCCGAACAATACAATGTTCACCCGTTTATAGCTCAGAGCCACGCGATTATTCAACCGTCTTATCATGAGGGCATGTCCAACATTTTACTGGAAGCTGCTTCAACAGGACGGCCCGTTTTGGCTTCAAAAGTTCACGGCTGTATTGAAACGTTTGACGAAGGAAAATCCGGGCTGGGCTTTGAGGCGAAGAACTCACAGGATTTAGCGCGAGTGATAAGAAAATTTATCATGCTTCCTTACTCACAAAAAGCCGAGATGGGGATTAATGGCCGCAAAAAAAATGGAACGTGAATTTGACCGCCGAAAAGTCATAGCGAAATATCTTGATGAAATCGCGAGAGTGTAAAAATCTTCATGGAACGTGAAATTAATCATCAAAACGTTACAGGAAATATCGAGACTATAAGAATGTTCATGAAACTTTACGAGAAATTACTATACATGAATGAAAATTTTTCTGTCATTGACTTAGTGCAGAAAATCGCGAGAGTATGAAAATGTTCACGGAACTTTACGAGAAATTATTATCCCGCACTGAAAAACTTTCTGTAATTGGCTTGGGTTATGTCGGCTTGCCTGTAGCTGTAGCCTTCGCAAGAAAACTTGACGTAATAGGCTTCGACATCAACGCTCAGAAAATCGCGCTGTATAACAAGGGAATTGATCCAACTCACGAAACAGGCGGTGAAATTCTGAGAGCATCAGGCATAAAATTTACGTCCGACGAGAAATTTTTACAGCAGGCCAAGTTTCATGTTGTAGCTGTCCCGACTCCAGTGAACGAGAATAATTCACCGGATTTAAGCCTCCTTGTCAATGCATGTTCAGTTCTCGGTCGTAATCTCGCAAAAAATTCTGTCGTAGTCTTTGAGTCAACTGTTTATCCCGGAGTTACTGAAGAAGTTTGCGTGCCTATTCTGGAGAAATTTTCAGGGTTAAGATGTGGAATTGACTTCAAAACGGCTTACAGTCCCGAGCGAATTAATCCCGGTGATAAAATTCATCGCTTGGAGACGGTCAAGAAAGTTGTTGCGGGTATGGATTTAGAGACTCTTGATTGTGTCGCGAAAGTTTACAGCCTCATCATTAAAGCCGGAGTTTACAAAGCAAGCTCAATCAAAGTTGCCGAAGCCGCCAAAGTCATTGAGAACAGCCAGCGCGATATTAATATAGCTTTCATGAACGAGTTAGCAATAATTTTTAACAAGATGGGAATTGACACAAAATTAGTTCTGGAAGCGGCCAATACCAAATGGAACTTTCTGGACTTCAAGCCGGGACTTGTCGGAGGTCATTGCATCGGAGTTGATCCGTATTATCTGACTTACAAGGCCGAAACTCTGGGTTATCACAGTCAAATTATTCTTGCTGGCCGACGCATTAATGACGGAATGGGCCAATATGTAGCTGAGAATTGCGTGAAGAAGTTAATTGCGGCTGATAAAAACGTCAGGAATGCTCGCGTCGCGATATTAGGCTTTACGTTCAAGGAGAATTGTCCTGACACGAGAAATACGAAAGTTTTTGACATCGTGAAAGAACTTCGAGAATACGGCGTTGTTCCCGTAATCGTTGACCCTCAGGCAGACCCAGATGAAGCACGTGAACTTTATGATGTCAAGTTCGAGAGTTTGAATAATATTCATGATGTTGATGCTGTGATATTGGCCGTAGCTCATTCGGAATTTTGCGGCTTAAGTGTTGGCGACATGGATAAATTTTTCGGAGCTGGCAGGAAAATTCTTATTGACGTAAAGGGTATATTTAATCGTGAGGATTATGAACAAAATGATTATATTTATTGGAGGCTTTAACAAATGAGCTATAACAATCTCAAATTTCCTGATGAAAGTTTATTCCTGATAACAGGCGGCGCAGGTTTCATCGGCTCGAATTTATGTGAAGCTGTCTTGAAACTTGGTTACAGGGTGCGCTGTCTTGATGATTTATCGAATGGGAAAATCTCCAATGTTGAAATTTTTGCGAATAACTCACGCTATGAATTTATTCAAGGCGACATAAAAGACTTCGACGTGTGCATGAAGGCTTGTGAAGGAGTTGACTACGTTTTACATCAGGCGGCATGGGGGAGCGTTCCGAGAAGCGTAGAGCTTCCGTTGATATATTGCGCTAATAACATCACGGGTACGCTCAACATGTTAGAAGCCTCGCGACAGTCCGGAGTAAAAAAATTCGTTTATGCCAGCTCAAGCAGTGTTTACGGCGACGGTGAATTACAGCCGAAAGTCGAAGGGTGCGAAGGAAAATTATTATCGCCTTATGCGTTGACTAAGCAGGCTAATGAACAATGGGCCATGCAATACACAATGCATTACGGGCTATACACATGCGGCTTGAGATATTTTAACGTGTTCGGGAAACGTCAAGACCCTGACGGGGATTATGCGGCAGTTATCCCGAAGTTCATAGCAAAGTTATTGAAGAAGGAAGCTCCTGTAATTTACGGCGACGGCTTACAGACGAGAGATTTTACGTACATTGAAAACGTCATCGAAGCGAACCTCAAAGCATGTTTAGCGTCAAGTGAAGCATCAGGGGAAGCGTTCAATATTGCTTATGGAGGCCAGGTATCATTGCTAGAACTTTACGAAATTTTAGCAAAAGCCCTCAATGTTGATATTAAGCCGAAATTTGCCCCCGAACGTCCAGGAGATATTAAGCACAGCAGTGCGGATATTACGAAAGCGCGAAGATTGTTAGATTATAATCCTGAATGGAGCTTTGAGCGTGGAATTTTGGCCGCTATTGATTGGTACAAGAATAATTTATCATGTTGACGGTTACCTACAGGAAATACGGGATTAGACTTTCTCACGTCTGGTTCGCTTCTGAACGGGAGATACTCGACGGCAGCTTCAAGAATGACGCGGGCGACTTAATATTTCTTCATGGTGCTTCATGCGCTCCTCCCGGCGGGTATCTTTACACCGTACAGCATACGTTAATTAAAGATTTATCTTTGTCCGAAGAAGAATTGTTTATGACATTCAGCAAAGTTTTACGGAAGAGGATTAGACGGGCAAAACGTGAGAACAGCACGATTGAATTTTACGAATCAAAGGATGTGTTAATGAAGCCGGAACTCTTGGACGTGTGCAGGACTTTTTACGAGGGAATGTTTTCTGATAAGGGAATGAACGTAAAATTTAATACGAAACTGGCATTACAATATTGCAAGCTCGATGCTTTACTCGTAATGCTGGCAAAAATTGACGGCGAGAATGCGGGCTTCTGTGCTGATATTTATCAGGGAGAAAATGCGCGCGTATGGGTCAGTGCATTTGACTTCAGGGGCAGGACAGGAGAAGAACAACAAATTATCTCACGTGCTCACAGACTGCTGAACTGGGAAAAAATGTTGTGGCATAAAGCTCACGGCGTTAGATATTTGGACATGGGCGGAGTGAACAGTTTTGACAATCCTAATTCTATAGCCTGGTTCAAAATGGAATTTGCACGAGAAAATCCCGTTACATACAGCAATTATTTAGTTCCCAAGAACATAATCGGTAAATTAGCGTTGAAAATTTTCATGAGAGGTCATTAATCAAATGGGGAAGAATGTAAAGTATTTGATGAGATTAGATGATGCTTCACCGTATTGGGATTTTGAGAAATGGCAAAGAGTTCATGACCTGTTGAGGGAATATAATATTTTTTCCATTGTCGCGATAATTCCTCATAATGAAGACGCTGATTTGACCGCGAAATATTCTCGTGATAACTCATTCATTGACACAATAAGCTCATGGATAACGGAAGGTTTCACGCCCGGATTGCACGGATATAATCATGTTATGGATAGTCAAGACGGCGGAATAAATCCTGTAAATTTACGTTCGGAGTTTGCGGGTAAAAGTTTAGAGGTTCAGCGTGAAAAGATTGCGAAGGGAGTAAAAATTTTTTCCTCGTGGGGCATTGACACAAAAATCTTCATAGCTCCGGCGCATACTTTCGATAAAAATACACTGGAAGCCTTGAAACTGGAAAGTAATATACGTATCATAAGCGACACGATTGCGAACGATATTTATTACGACGACGGATTTTACTATATTCCTCAGCAGTCAGGCCAAGTGAGAGAGATGAATTTTGCGCTTACAACTTTTTGTTATCACCCTAACACGATGAGTGAGGCGGCATTTTCTAGACTGGAAAAATTTTTAGCGAAACATCATGACAAGTTCACACGTTTTGAGGCTTTGAATATGTCCATGCGTAAAAAGACTTTATATGATAAGGCGTTGTCGTTCTCGTACTTTTTGAGGCGCAGAATTATATCAATCGCGGGAAAGCATTAACACAAGAAATTTTTCACGTTCATTCAGATACGGCAATAGAGGTTATAATCAACATGAGCATAAAAATTTTACAAGTTTTCGGTTCCCTTCATACAGGAGGAGCAGAAAGCCGGATGATGGACGTTTACCGCCATATTGACAGGAGCAAATACAGCTTTGATTTTGTGAAGTTACAGCCGGAAGAGGAATTTTACGAAGCAGAGATTAAGAAGCTCGGCGGGAATATCTTACGCGTTGACTCCCCAAGATTATGCGGATTTGTTGAACATGTAAGACAGTTAAGATTATGCATGAGGAACGGGAAATATGACGCTGTTCACGCTCACACTCTACATCACTGCGGACTTGTAATGCTTGCGGCTTGGATGGAAAATATTCCTGTCAGGATTACTCATTCACGAAGCACGTCAACCAAGCGTAAAAATCTCGCCACGAAAATTTTTGTAATGATAGGACGGATATTAATAAAACTCTTCGCAACAAAACGTCTTGCAATTTCTCAGGACGCAGGAAAATTTTTATTCGGCCAAAGCAGCTTTGAAGTCCTTCCGAATGCAAATGAAACGAGCAAATATCAATTAACATCTCCTGAATTGGCCGTGATACGCAGAGAACTTAATATCCCTGAGAATGCGTTTGTTATCGGACAGATTGCACGCTTCGAGTCGATGAAAAATCATGAATTTACGTTGAACTGGTTCACTCATTATCTCGGCAAACGTCCTGAAGCCTTCCTTGTTCTTGTCGGTGATGGTGAATTGAGAGCTGAGATTGAACGTTCATCCGTAAAACTTGGGATTGCTGACAGAGTTTTATTCACGGGAGTACGCGGTGATGTGCCGAAAATTATTCATGCATTCAACGTTGTATTTCTGCCGTCATTGTACGAGGGATTAGGAGGAGTTGTGCTTGAAGCTCAGGCCGCCGGAATTCCTGCCGTAATCTCTGAAAACGTGCCCGAAAGTGTTGATATAGGTCTCGGCCTCGTAACAAGAGTATCATTATCCTCACCGTTTGAAGCATGGGATGAAGCCGTCGGGAAAGTTATAACGCGTCCTAGCTATGATGAGATTAATAACGCATTCGAGACAAGAAAACTCACGCTTGATTACGAAGTTTCGAGTCTGGAAGCTATATATTCAGGTAAATCATGAAAACTCTCACAGTAATAACAACAACTTATAATCGCGGCTATTGTCTTCACCAGATTTATGCTTCCTTGTGTCGTCAAAGTTCAAAAAATTTCTTGTGGCTGATTATCGATGACGGCTCTAGTGATAATACGAGGGATTTAGTCGTAAAATGGAAGACAGAAAATTTAATCGAAATCGAATATTATTATCAGGACAACGGAGGAATGCACAAAGCCCGCAACTCTGCTTATGAACGGGTCAAGACGGAGTTAAATGTTATCGTTGATTCTGATGACTGGTTATGTGATGACACTGTCGAAAAAATTATAACGTTTTGGGAGGCTCATAAATCCTCAAGCTATTACGGAATAATCGCCCTCAATATATCCAAGCACGGCGAGTTAATCGGTTCGGCGTTACCTGAAAATATTAAAGCCTGTACTTTGGGAGAATTATTCGGAAGATATAAGGTGAGAGGCGACAAGAAAATTATTATGCGTTCAGACTTAAGCAAGCTGTATCCATTTCCGGAATTTGAGGGAGAAAAATTTTATCCCCCAAGCTATAAATATCGAATGCTGGACCAGAATTATACGCTCTTGATTATGAATGCTCCTGTTTGTGTCGTTGATTATAATCCTGACAGCATGAGTTATGATAAATTCAGTCAATATAAATCCTGTGCGAAAGGTTTTGCTCACTTCCGAAACGAGACGATAAAGATTTCACACTCACAAAAATTCATAATCAAACAGATGATACATTATATAGCCGAGTCAAAATTGGCCGGTAACTCTCATTACATCATCAGGAGTTCAAAGCCTCTGTATGCGATTTTATGCTGGCCGGTCGGATTGCTTTATTATTATTATCTGATTAACACGAAGCGGAAATATTGAGGAGAAAAAAATGCTCAGCGCTATGATTTTGCTTTTAGTTTGTTCGGGGCTTGCATGGAAATACAATGACATAGCTCCTCATGCCGTATATAATTCACAGGATATTGAACTCGTCAGCTTTCGTTCCATCGAAACTTCCGGCCAATTAATATTTTACCTGCTCGCGATTATTCTCGTATGCTTCGGAGGCTTGCGTACGGTCATGAATGATACTTGGTTATACTCGCAAAATTTTCTGTATCGTATTCCCGCGACGTTTGATGAACTCGAAAATATGAACTGGCTTATCGGAGCAAATCCATTATTCACGCTTTATCAGGTGGCTTTGAAAGTGTTTGTGTCGGAAAATGAGCATATGTTTGTCTTTATCACTACGGCATTCACGACGTTGTCATATATATTATTTTTCCGGAAATATTCAATCGATTTCAGGCTGACAATATTTGTGTATCTTGGCTTGACAACTTACGGCTTCACTCTGGCGGCAATGAAACAATCTATTGCTACGGCTATAGCTTTATGGTCGTTCCCGTTGGCTGTTGACGGGAAAAAGTTACGTGCGCTTCTCGTAATTCTGGCTGCAACGCTGTTTCATCCTTATGTAATAGTTTTCGTCAGTGAATTTTTCTTTATCAGGACCATATGGAGTAAGCTGACGTTGTTATTAATGCTTGTCGTTATGATTTTTGCTGTTGCATTCCGTGAGGTCATAGCAATAGTAACACGGTTTACAGCGATTATCGGCGATGAATACAGTGATTTTGGCGAGGGAATTAATATTTTTCGAATGCTCGTTTACTTGGTCGTGCCAGCGTTGTCGTTCGTATACCGTGAAAATCTCCGTGAGGTCGGCAATAAATTCATGCTTGCTGCTATTAACATGTGCATTGTATCCGGAGCTATTGCGATTATCGCGCGTGTAGGCGGGGCGATTTTAGTCGGCAGGGTAATATCATATTTTGATGCTTTTACGTGTTTATCGCTGCCGTTCGTCTTGAACTATGGCATCAAGAATAAGGCTTTGCGTTCGACTGTAACGTATATATCTGTGCCGTTGTTTTGCGTTTATTATTACACATATTACAGTAAATATTTGCCTCTCGACGGAAGCTGGTTCACTGATTTTTACGGACATATTTCTATATGGGAGCTGATTATTGAACAATGAAAATTCATTATTGCTGGTTTGGCGGCAAAAAGAAGTCCCGATTAATAAAGCGATGTATTGAAAGCTGGCGAAAATATTTCCCTGAAACTGAGAATGAGTTTATTGAATGGAACGAGAGCAATTTTGACGTAAATCACAATCTCTACACTCGACAGGCATACGAAGCGGAGAAATATGCTTTTGTGTCGGATTATGTTCGATTTTGGGCGTTGGAGAAATTCGGCGGCTTATATCTCGATACGGATGTCGAAGTTATTAAACCGTTTGGGGATATTCTTGAAGACGAAGGATTTGCGGGATTTGAGACGAAACAATATATAAATCCCGGTCAAGTGTTGTATGCTAGAAATTCAGTGCATGAGGTCATCACAAAGACGAGAGAATATTACGATAAGGCTTCATTCTTGGATGAACACGGCCAGCGTATAAAAATTAACGTTTGCGGAATTTTCACGAAGATATTATCAGAATACGGCTTTGTCCCCAACGGTAAAATGCAGATTTGCGGAGGCTTTCGGCTTTATCCGACAGAATATTTTTGTCCGTACGATGATGCTACGGGAATATTAACGATAACACCTAACACGTATTCAATTCACTGGTACGCTAAATCGTGGATGCCGTTAACAAGAATAATCCGAAATCGCTGCTCAAGAATTTTACACAGACTTTTCGGCACTGATATACGGGAAAAATTTTTAGGAGGAATATTCAAACATGGAAATTGATTATGATGTAGCGATAAGGACTGTCGGGAATGGAGGCGAGAAATATCAAATGCTTCTGAATGCTATTAAGAAATTATCTCCTCCCCCGAAAGCAGTATATGTAATCTTACCTGAGGAAGCACAACCTCCGAGCGAAAAATTAGGCTATGAAAAGTTCGTTTATGCTCCAAAAGGAATGATGACGCAAAGAATAGCCGCATTAAAATACTGTCAGGCTGAATATATATTATTTTGCGATGATGATATAACATTCGGCGAAGATTTTGTGAAAAAACTTCATAGAGCTGTTACTGAATTGGGATATAGTTTTGCGACTGGAGAAATTTTATCGCTTCTGCCTGTTTCTAGGGGAATTAAGCATCTTTTGCCAATATTACATGCTGCCGCTTCACCTACGATTTTTCACAAGGATTATTACGTAACAATATTGCGTTCTTCCGGTTGGTCATATAACAGATTTACTCCGAAGAAGGATAAAGTTTTGCCGACACAATCAGCCGCTGGAGCTTGTTTTTATGTGAACAGAGAAGCATTTCAAGCATTAAGACTTCAAGATGAATTATGGGCACAGCATGATACGCTTGCACCTGCCGACGATCAAATTATGTTTTATAAGGCTCATTGTATGGGCTTGAAAGTTTGTGTTGTTACAGATGCCCACTTGGAACATTTGGACGCAAAATCAGCAGTAAAATTCGAGCAGGCAATCAAGAACAAAAATTACTGGTCAGGTTTCAACAGGGCGGTATTCTGGCATCGTTTTATTTATTTACGCGAAAAAACTTTCTGGGGCAAAATGGCTTCGTGCATCTCGTTCGGATATTTCGTAGTGTTCGGTCATGTTTATGCATTGGCTCGCAAAATATTAAAGCCTTCAGTCGGGAAATATTCGCCGTTGTTTACACGAGGTGTTATCGATGGCTTGCGTTTTACTAAGTCAGAAGAATATAAAAATTTATCGAGGATTATATGATGACCAAAAAGAAAATATTAGTGATTTTCACGGGGCCGCTTGATATTGGAGGCATAGAACGAAGCCTTATAGGGATGCTTGATGCTGTAAATTATGAGACTTGCGACGTTGATTTATTCTTATATGGACATCACGGAGCGTTATTCAAGTATATAAATCCCTGCGTGAATATTTTACCCGAAGTTAATGAACTTGCTTACACTTGGGAATCTATGCTCACCAAAATCAAGCACGGAGCTTATCATTCGGCTATACGAAGGCTTGAGACAAAATTTCTGTCGTTATTCATGAAAGTTGATAACGATAAAATGAATGCACTCCTTGTTGACAAGTTCGCGCCCAAACTTGATGAACATTATGATTTAGCATTAAGTTTTTTCCGTCCGTTTGACTTCATCACGAACAAAGTTAATGCAAAAGTAAAAATCGGCTGGGTTCATACGGATTACAGCAATCATAAGACAGATATTAAGACGTTATTTGAAGACTACAGCAGGTTAGATTATATTGCGGCTGTCAGCGATGATTGTGCGAGAACATTTTGTGAATTATTCCCCGAATTGAGCGATAAAGTTATTGTTGTCGAGAATATTCTTCCGATAAATCTTATTCGTAAACAAGCTCAGGAGCCTATAAATATATTTGACACTTCGGCTGTGAATTTATTATCAATCGGACGCTTCGGGAGAGCCAAAAATTTTGATAATGTCCCGGCAATTTGCAGAATGTTGATTGAAAGCGGGCTTAATGTCAAATGGTATCTTATCGGTTACGGAGGAGCTGAAGCATTGATACGTCAGAGGATTAACGAGGAGAATATGAATGACAGAGTAATTATTCTCGGCGAAAAAGAAAATCCTTATCCGTATATAGCCGGATGTGATATGTATGTTCAGCCTTCACGATACGAGGGAAAATCCGTCGCGGTCAGAGAAGCTCAAGCGTTATGCAAGCCTGTTGTGATTACGAACTATGAGACGGCAAATAGCCAGCTTGATGACGGAGTTGACGGCATTATAGTTCCTATGGATAATGAGGGCTGTGCAAGGGGAATTGCCGAAGTTATTCGTGATAAAGAGTTGCAGCGAAAATTAATTGAGAATATGAGGGGGCGAGATTATGCTAATGCCAAAGAATTTGAGAGACTTTGTGAGAGCATGTAACGGAGTTATCAATATGACGATGCCTGGAGACGGAAGATTAGGAAATCAAATGTTTCAATATGCGTTTGGGCGGGCATTACAGCATAAATTTTATCCGGATTACAAGCTAAATTTGAGTTATTACGAGTTTCGCAATAAGACTCAGGACGAAATAGATAACGGGTTCGGAAATACGCTAAAATTTTTTCGCCTGAATAATGTAAGTTATGTTGATATACCATATATGTCATTTATGCCGATGCAAAATCTTGTTGTATTCTTCATTCGCTGCTTTAATAAATTACAACGAATGTTCTTAAATTCACGCTTGGAAAAATTTACGTTAAGATTATTTAATATGGCAGGTTTATATAAGCAAATTGGATTTTTCCAGTATAATAAGCCTTATTCGTCTTTTTTTAATAACATAACATGCAGAGGCTATTTTCAATCGCATGAATACTTTGATGAAATCCGTGATATATTGCTCGATGAGTTTACGCCTAAATTTGACGTTTTGCCGCATAACAGGGAATTATTGCATGACATTGAAGCCAGCGAATCAGTATGCGTAACAATACGGCGCGGAGATTATTTATCTCCTCAATGTATAGCAAAATTTAATGTCTGTGATGAGTCCTATTTCATAAAAGCTATGACTGAGATACGTCAAGAAAAGCCAGATTGCAAATTTTATATATTTTCTGACGACGTAGATGATATAAAACGTAATTTCAAATTCCCGTATGAATGTGTTTATGAGCTTGGCAATGATCCTGTTTGGGAAAAATTACGCCTGATGTATAGCTGCAAACACTTTATCATCAGCAACAGCACATTTAGTTGGTGGGCACAATATTTGAGCAGGAATGAGAATAAAATTGTGTATGCTCCTCATCCATGGTTTTTTTACGGAACAGATTTCAGCGGAATATATACACCTCACATGAGACTGATAGAAATTCAGAAACACGAACGGGATCAGAAATAATTTATTGTTTAAGCTGATTGTTTGCGTATTAATAAATTAAACGAAGCAGACTTAAATATCATCTGCCTCGTTAATAACCAGTTTATTATTATCTATCCGTCATTAAATGCCGTTCCTTATTTTTACGCAAAATGCCGTCTTCGTATTCCTGCGTAACGCACTGGTAAAGTGGACTTTCCGTTACGTTATATCTTTCTGTGAAGATTGCCTTTTGGCCTCGCCTGAATATGTACATTTTTCCGACCGGCATTGTTAAGACATCTTCAAGCGGAACATTTGCCCTTTCGCTTATATGCCGGCACGTCAATAAATCCATTCCGCCCATGTAAACATATGTATCCGCGTTATTTATAATGGTCGTTGCATCCGGGCCGTACATCCTTTCGAGCTGCGACTCGGATTGAATGAGCAATGTAACGGATAACATCTTTTCGCGGAAGATACTGATATAATCCGGGAATAATAAAATCGGGCTGCCTGTAGCGAAATCATCAGCTAATAAATGTACCGGGATCGGTAGTTTCCCGTCTGGTTGAGCCTCTGCGAACTCGAACAATTTCTTGAAAGCCTGCGCGTAGAACATGTTTATGAAGCAATTCAACGTGGGATTTACTGCTGATGTTGCTATGAATAAAACGGTCTTCTTGCTAGCGAGCGCCTCAAAATCAACGGATTCATTTTTCTTAATCATTTCCCTCAATTCCGGGCTGAAGAGAGTATCTATTGTGGTATTTAACGTCCCGAATATACATGAAGCGGTCTTCAGCGGTAACCTCTGGAAGGACTTCCAGCACGACATTGCGAAGTTTGAGAGTTTATGCCCTTTTATCCCGAACATCTTGAATTTGCCGTCTAAGTTGGTCTTTATGCTTCCGCTGCATTCTTCATATTCTATTGAGTCATGCAATTCTAATACATCTGAGAACGTGGGCTTTGTCTTCGTCCCTAAAACATAGGCTATCTCAGCTGAGAGCAAGGATATTGCTGCTTCGTCCCAGTATGGATCGGCGGTAGTATTTTTTTCCTTTCGCGGATTTGACCTGACGACCGACTCCGCCAAAAATGTAATATCCGAAAAAGTTTTAATATATTTCAACGGGTCATATGTTACGTTGCTTTCGGAAGGATCAGCGAAATTCATATCCTTCACGATATATCCTCGTTCCTCGAACAATGATTTATATTTTTGAGCCAGCCTGCGTTTTGTAACTGTTACGATGAGGCTCGAATTGAACGTTTCCAATATTCGGGGTTCCGCTATTGATACTGTTTTGCCGCAGCCGCTTGTACCGCAAACGATAACATTATTATTCAGACCTGTAATATTCGAATCTGAACTGAAAATTGCGCCTTCTCCTAATATAATTTTATCCGCGTTCATTTTATCAATCCTCCAAAATTTTGTCTAAACTCGTGATTTCATCGCAAAGGCCGAACTTGATAGCCTCTTCGGGATTGAAGTAATGATCGAAGCCCGTCGCAGCTTCAATTTCCTTCTCTTTTCTGCCGGTATGTTTTGCGAAGAGCTGATTTAATTGTTTTCTCGTTTGCATCAGGCTATCAGCTATGGAACGTATCGATGAGCTGTTGCCCGCAACTTTATTTCCCAGAGCAGGTTCATGCAGCATTAATTCACTGTGCGGAAGAATATATCTGTTTCCTCGAGGAGCGCACGCAAATATTAAAGCTGCCATGCTGTAGGCTTGACCTATGCAGAAAATTTTTATCGGCGCTCTGCTTGACTGTATAAGATCGTAAATCAGCATTCCTGAGTTTATCTCGCCGCCTGGTGAGTTTATGAATATCTTAATCGGAGCTTTGAAGTCCTCTTCGTTGAGAAAAAGAATTTCCTTGAAGAATGAAATTGCTGCCTGTGAGTTTATCTCGCCTTCAATGAAAATTTTTCGGTATGACATCAGACGCGTCTCAATAGGAACTAAGGTTATTCCGTTACTTCCTTTAATCTGTACATTCATAACCAACACAACTCCTTTATGTTTTTTACAATAATTAATAATATCAGTGAAATTTTAGACAGAAAAAAAGATGAACTCCAAAATTTCGGAATTCATCGTCCCTTATTAGGAAAGTTCATTTTACGAGAAAAGGTTTGTCTCAATCCCTAAAAGGAAGGTTCGTAATTTCTCTGAACAAATAAGCACAGCTGGCACATTTCAATCCCTAATAGGAAGGTTCGTAAGTCATTCAGCAACGCAAACGCATGATGGGACGAAAGGTTTCAATCCCTAATTAGGAAGGTTCGTAACACATTCAACGCAAAAAACAACACGTGCAAAGAGCTTCAATCCCTAGCAGGAAGGTTCGTAACCGTCGACTACAACATGCTTCATATACTTGAAGGTTTCAATCCCTTAGAGTAAAATTCAAATTAATACATCATCATTAAACTTTTAAAGATTATATCACCTTATAGAATATGGACAAGAAAAAAATACCCCTGCCGAGTTTCAACAGGGGATAATAATTACATCACTTAAGGCTACCACATGTTGCGCCTCATATGTTCCCGCATTATGTGCCTTTGAACTTGCTTCCTGTGCCTGATCCTCGACATTACCTTGTGGCGGTGATGCTCCATTCGTATAGCTGCCCTGTCCCTGTGCATGTCGTCGAAGTTATGTCCATATCCGTGTCCGAAAGCTAATGCGGAGCTTGCTGTTGCGAGGGTCATTGCTAATGTTGCGACTGCTGTTATCTTCTTGAATGTTGATATCATAATAAAAATACCTCCTGAGTATAATATAAAGTATGAAAAAGTTCTGTTCGTAAAGTTAATTATATGTTTCGGTGAAAATTTAGCACATTAAACAACGTCAATAAAATACTCCCCCCGATTAATTCAGAGGGAGCGAAATTATATTACCATCTTCGCGTTCTTTCCCAGCGTCCGCCTCTCGGACCTCTCGGGAATGAATCTCTTTGCATTCTGCGGCCTCCTCCTATTCTGGGATCTCTGAAGTTATCGGGTCTTCTTATTCTTTCCGGTGTTCTGTATCCACCTTGCTCCCAACGTGTTCTCCCCATTCCTTCGGGGCTCATTCTTGGACCTCTTCCGTAGGGCATGGCGAATGCTGAACCTGCGCTTGTGATCGTCATTACTACTGCCGCTGCTGCTACTGCCTTCTTGAATGAATTCATCATGATAAACAATACCTCCTGAAAATTTGATAACAGAATTAAATATACTTCTCACTAAATTAATTATGCTTTTCGGTGAAAATTTTACATTAACTTTTATTGCTTCGTGATTTCATAATATTAATTAAATATTTAGGTGAATTTTATCTATCGACCGTGATGAGCTTTGCCTATTCCTTCGCCGATACGGTCTATGATCCATGTTGCTTTGCCGTCGCTGTCGTTATTATTTTCTTTATGACAGTAGCCTCTCCAGCCTGCTTGGTCTCGCCAGAGATTAAACTCGTAAACCGAAGGATCCGTTTTTAATGCTCTGAGATTACAGCTGTCTATTCTGATGCCTTTTTCGACTTCGATATATAAGTCATCGAGACGTTCATTAAGCCACACAAGCCGTTTGTTATCGGACGTAATATATTCTTCGGCCTGTTTTATGACTTCATCACTGTATTTTATGCGTTTCGTCAAGGGAGGCAGAAGACATTTGCTATATTGTTCGCGCCATATATTCTCCCATATTAATAATCCCCAGCTTGATAACGAACATTTGCTGTCCTCAACGCTTAAGAGAGTTAAAGGAAGTCCCTTGCATTCTTCAACGGAAAGAGTTGATTCATCGCTGAGACTGTAAAGCCGGCATAATTTGCGAAAAACTGTGAAGTTATCGCCATGAAGCAAAGTTTCTTTTGTCTGAGCCGCAAAATCTACAGGAAGCTGCGGAATAGTCAAAAGTTCGTTGCTGCTCTCAAATATGTAAATGGTCTCGCTGGCGTAAAACATTCCGAGCGTTTGCATGTAGCCTTGTAAAGCCTTGAAGCCTCCGACGAGGTTAAAAATAACTTTCCAGCCGTTAATTTGCCTGTATTCCGAGAGAGTTTCATTGCACCATACAATAAGATTGTCGATGCCTTTGCGGAAATCGGACGCGCTTCGAGTGTTGAGATTATCAATCTTGACGGCGTGAACATTCTTTATTCCGTGAGCCTCGAACCAAGCAACAAGAAGGTCTGCGGTTATTTTTCCCTGATAAGTGTCAGTATGAATTAGATAATGATTATCCTGTTTGGCATTGTTCAAAACTCCTTCACGCTTGTAATAGCCTATAAATCCGTTGAGTTCTGCGGATATCCACCGGCTGAAATTCTCATCGCCTAAAGTTATAAGTTTACGTTTAATCTCGGCAAGAGCAAATAAATTCTTCTTCTCGTCTTCAGGATATTCTTGCTCGCTTAAATTGGCGTTTTCATTCAGCTTGGAATATGCCCGCTCACAAAGTTCTTTTAACAATTGGGCCGGCTGTCTATCCTGCATGAGTTTATTGTAATCTCGCGGCGATATTTTGCGAATTAATGCGGTGAACTCTTTTTCTTCCAGATTTTCAGCAAGAAATTCATAATCCTGTGGCCTAAGTCTTCTCGTTAAAATACTCGTTCCGCAAGTTGTAACTGTGATTATCATCTTTTCTCTCCGTTAAATTGTAAAAGTTTTCTGAAGCCTATTATTTTTTGTTGTTTCAATCCCTTATGTAAGGAAGGTTCTATAATTCTGCGTGTTAAAATTCCATGAATAATATAATGAGCTAAAATAGTCAGGCCCTGGGATAAATCCAAAAGCCCGACTATAATTATAAACGTTATTTGCTGAATATAGCTCCGAATAATTCATTTGCTAAGTTTCCGGCCAAGTTTCCTAAAACATCTCCGGCTGTGTTAGCGAAAGCCAGCTTGAAGGTATCTCCGGCCCTCGTTTTGGTTTCCGAGTATGATGATGAATCATCGCTGCTGTAGTCCTGATTTCCGCTGTTGTTGTCGTAATTATTCTCGTACTGTTCGTAGCGCGGCTCTTGATAGGGCTGTGGGCGCGGGCGTGGACGTGGGCGCGGGGGTAAGCGGTGGCCCATCGGTCTGTCGGGATCGAAGTGGGGTGTTACGTGCGGGGGCATCCGATGCGGGGGCATTCTGCGTTCCATGCGGTGATTTGGTCCGTGATGCGGCCCGTGAGGTGGAAATGCCATTGCTGATGATGAAGCGGCTAATGTTACGATGAGTATTAAAACACCTGCTAATTTCTTCATGTTAGATAACTCCTTTGTTATTTTTTATTATAATAATGTTGCTTTTCGGTGAAAATATTTGCGCCTTGCTTATGAAACGTATCAAAAAACCTCCCTCCGCCAATTAAAGCAAAGGGAGGATGTTTAATCGGATTACCATCGGCCCCGATTCATATTTTTCCGCATTATGTGTCTGTGTAAATCTTCTCTGTGCCGGATTCGCGACATCATTTTGTGTTTCTGATATTCCATTCGTATGCTTGGCCTGCCCCTGTGCATATCTCTGAAACTGGGTCCGTGTCCGAAGGCGAATGCTGAACCGGCGGATAAGATTGTCGACATGAGTACTACTGATGCAGCTATTTTCTTGATTGACATGATAGAAAACCTCCTAAGAATATTATTATTGCGAATGAGTTTTTGCTCATTATTATAATGATACATTAGAGTGAAATTTACACGGTTATGCTCATGATGTATTATCATCTCCGCATGTAGTGCTGTCTATGTATCTATCGTTCATTACATTAATTTATTATTTTGGTGAAAAAGTTATTATAATTGCTTAACGTAAATATTATTCCTGAATTGGCCGGACTGTCTTTGTGGTGTCTTTACGCTGTTTCTCATTTGCTGTTCTCCGTAGATATGAGATATTATCCGCTTATTTATTGGCTGTAATGCTCGCTGTTCCCGGCTTAGTTTGTTTGTGTTTATTATTCTTGAGCTTCTGTAGGGCATTGCGAACGCTGAACTTGCACTAACAATCGTTATAACTGTTAATGCTGCGGCTGTCTTCTTGAGTAATTTAATCATGGAAAAATACCTCCTGGAAAATTTTAGGATGAATAAGCGTATGAATTTCTTATTATAATAATTAATTATTTCAGTGAAAGATTATTATTCCGTGTTTCGATAAATATATTTAAGATTTAGGTGAAAAAGAAGGACGAAAAAACCTAACAGGAAGATTCTTAATATTTTAGCGTAAAAAACTGGCACCGAGTTGTTTTAATCCCTAACAGGAAGGTTCGTAAACCGGTATATTTTAGGGGCATATGGCACGTTTCAATCCCTAATAGGAAGGTTCGTAACTACCAGTTTGCAACTACAGCAGTATGCCTAATCTTTCCAATCCCTTATAGGAAGGTTCATAATATGACATGGTGCGTTGCTATGTCGGGCGCGCTGTAATCTCAATCCCTGCCAGGAAAATTATAAACGTATTTTAACATTTCATATGAGTTTGTAAATCACATTTTGTTACGCATCCCCATCCTGAGCTGTTCTTAGCGCCTAATCCACAGTCAAGCGCAATTTGCAGAAGTTCAAGCGGGCCTTCAAGCCGGAATTTTCCCCACCACCCTTTAATCGGGAATATGCCGTTTTTCTTTTTATCATACATCGATATACGTTGTTTCAAGTTGCCGACAGGAATTATTTTAAACTCATTGCCGGGAATATCACGGTCAGGGTAAATAAGCCGGAATTTTCGCACTAAATTAAAATAAATGCTGCGTTGAAATTCATTAATATCATCATAAGGACTTAGATATCTCGTGTATGGCCGCCCGTCTCTTTCGTTCGAGATATAACACGTTACGGGAGAAAGAGTTTTTATGGTCATGCTCTCCGAATTTGCAATCTGCTGTTCTGTCTCAACTCGGCCGCATTCGACGAAATTATTGCCAATCTTCAGAGTTCCCGAACTCAAAGCTCCGCCGGAAAATCCTGAAATCAAACTTTCTATCGGCGTTGTTACTACGAGTTTTATAGGCAGAGGAAATACGACAGTCTCATCGCCGAACTGAGGAAGAGACGAAGCAATCGGC
Source organism: Synergistaceae bacterium (assembly GCA_017454625.1). Taxonomy (GTDB): domain Bacteria; phylum Synergistota; class Synergistia; order Synergistales; family Aminobacteriaceae; genus JAFUXM01. Next base: position 21,388 of record JAFTCP010000142.1, on the reverse strand, counting down.
CAGCTCATAGCAAAAAGTTTCATTTTTTTCCCGTCGGAATTAAAGCCTTGATTGTGCAGAACGTCGGCCTCTTGAGGAGGAAGAAGAGAATATAACATTGCCTGAAACATATGCAGGTTTGCGGACGGCAGGCGGATTGATGATGTCTTCGGTGAAGAGAAATATAACGTAACGTGCATTGCTGAAAAATTCCTCCAGATGAAAAATTAAATTTCATTTCGCGAAAAATATTATAGCAATACACAAGAAAACCTAACAGGAAGGTTCGTAATCCGACAAAAAAAGAATTGTCCTCATTTCGACACAGTTTCAATCCCTAACAGGAAGGTTCTTAATATTTTAGCCTTATTAACTGGCAATGAGTTGTTTCAATCCCTAATAGGAAGGTTCGTAATTAACCTACTGTTTGGCAAGTAATGTTGTAAAAAGTTTCAATCCCTAATAGAAAAATTCGCATTCTTCAACGAATATTATATTATTATATTGGGAATTTTAGCATGTTTACGATAATCGGGCAATGAAAAGCGGATCATAAAATCAAAATCCGCCTTTGTGTCCATGAGCTATAGAGCCTGAAGCATATAGGCATGATTTCCGTGTTCGAGCCTTTTGACTTCTGCAATGACAATTTCGCCCTCATTTATTTTGGGGACAACCTCAAAACGTACAGCGTTTTTATCGCCTGTTTCTTCGATAAAAGCAAACTCGCGCTTCTCCTTGCCCTTGAGCATTTTGACTTTCTTGCAGATAACTTTCACAATATCACCTTCGCTGTAAGTAAATCCGGCTTTAAGGTTATCGGCACGCTGTTTTTCTTTTGCGCGTTCCTGAACTTCTTCGGGAGAAAGTATGCGTTTCATTTTGCCGTAACCAGCTCTGATTTTTCCGCCAAGTCCGTAATCTTTTAACGCCGCTTCTGTGAGGCTAAACGCGAAATCAATCCATTTTTTGTCGGCCTCAAAATTTTTACAGCCTATCCATAGTTGAAAATCGCCGGTTACAGTCAGGAAGCTCACAGGTATAGGGTCAATAAAATCACTCCCGTAATGAGGGGTCATAATATCCTTCACAAAAGAATTTTCGGCGCATTCCGGCAATATCCACGCGTCATAAAAGCGAAGTAATCCGGCTTCTTGTGCGTCTTCCGGATAAATTTTACCGAACAGAGCTTCGTAGATTTTTCCGGCAGGCTGAAGAGGGGCATCAATGTCGGGGCCTTTATAGTCCGGGTTTTCTGAGCCGAAAATTTCTGAGCAGTAATGAGCCGTTACGCCCTTTATGGAAGAAGCAGGAAGCACGGGCATTCCGTAAATATGGTTAAGAGTTAGGCCCGTCTCTAATACGCTGCTGTTTCCAAGTCCAGCGGCTAAAGGTTGTATCGTCCTGAAATATCCCGGTACAGCTGTCTTTGACAAAACACTTTGCCTGATATTGAATGCCTGCGAATATAAATCCTGCGCGTTTGAAACAGCATGAGCCATTGCTCTGAATAAATCATGTCTTGACGCGTTATTATCGTCGAGATCTTTTATGTAACGTGCCATTAATAATGAAGCATTTTCGCCCGTCTCAAGGTTCAGTGTGTCAATAATTTCACGGCAGCTTTGCAATTCGCTTTCCTCCCTTCTTTGTCATTAATCGCTGGCCTGACAATAACGTTTTATCCAGCTTGCGGCAGAAATAGCATGTCGAGATATTCTCATGTATTCAATAACATTTGCCTCTCTGCTTCTCCGCTGTAAATCTCCGGCATCATCTATAGCATTAAATACGGCCTGTAAATCTTCGATGAAGTTATCTTTACTTTTTGCCTTCGCGAAAGCGACCGCTTGAACGAGACCGCAGGAATGAATTAATGACGGGAAAGACAACGCGAAACTTTTATACTCGTTAAAGTCAGCTTCTTTACAGCGTTCTGAAACTCTGATATATGCCTGTTGTGCCATTAACTGCTCTTTTGTGGTGAAGTCAGACATCGATTAATCACCTGCCCCGAATATACAGCGCACAAATCCTTTTCCTGTTGAAGCCTTCCCGCCTATCTGAAGAGTTATAGTGCCGCTGCAAAAACGCTCGAAAAGGTCTTGAGAAGTAATCCCTTTAACGAAAACTTTATCGCACCAAATTTGTCCCGTCAAGATGCTCTCAACTGGCAATGCTTCTTCGTACCATAAAGCTCCTTCGGCGACAATACCTGTTTTCTCGTTTATTCGTATATGAGCGTTGACTTCGGTGCCGGCCTCGCATAGGAATGTAAAAAAGTCATCACTGATGATAGCAAATCTCTCCGTGAAAATTTTCTGCCATTCTTTATTTTCGCTGAACAAGGAACTTGCAATATCATTCGCGATTTCACTTGCCTCATTATTTTTCTGTGCAGTCAAGTCAAGGTCCTCAAGGTAAAGTTTTTTGCTTCTGCCTATGAGCTTTGAATTATCCGTAACGAACGCGCAAATATTTTCGGAGAAATCTGGAAGGTTTAAATCCGGCTTAACACGTCTCAAACAGAAAGGTGAAGTTATCCACGCAAAAGTCCCGTAAAAACTTCTCACAGGAAGACAGAGAATATTAGCATCAGTGAAAACTAAAGCTCCAGCCGCACAATTATCATCAGTTCCAGTTGTCCCGAATGCGGCTTTTAGGTCTCTATGCTCTTCCTTGCTGCGTATATCTTCGTCAGATGCTCCGTAATAATCTGCAATAACTCCCTTAATGCTGCTGCCGGGAATATACGGCCAATTCGTTACTTTCTCACGTACTATGGGCATATCAATATAACCGAGCCCGCGTCCTGCTCCGACATGAAGCGGCGTAATTGCGTGAATCCAATAATTAATTTTATTCATAATGAATTTCTCCTTGTTGTTTACCATTGCCCGGCCAAAACAAGCCCGAACCCGTCATTAATATTCTGTTCATCCGTGCATATTGACTTCAGCCATAAATTTTTTGCCTCTAAAGTGCCGGTGATTATCTCGAAGAAATACACACTTCCAGCAGGAACAGCCCGGCGCATCGGTTTAGGGCCTGTATTACCTCTTTCATAGCTCCATCCTGAGACGGGCTGCCATCTTTCAGTAACAGCCGATATTAATTTTACTGTCGCGTTTGTGTGTGGAATTTTTCCTGTGAGCGTCTCTTCGCCTATCCAGTCAGGAAGCCAGCCTTTAGCAAATATCGCCGGAGATGCAAGAACAAGTCTGAGCCTGCCGTTAATAAATTCGGGAAGTTCTGCGGGATAATCCCATAAAGCCGCGTCGTCTTCATTGAGCGAAAATTCTGCGAGCCTTCGTTCACCGCCTATAGGAGCAATAAATTTTTCGGGAAGACTGCCGCCCTCAATATCGATACTTATTTGTTCAAGTTTTAAGCTGTCATTAACGCCGTCCATATGTACAAAATCAAGTCCTGTAGTCGCGAATAAATTTCCACCTTTTGACGTTCCTGTTTTAGGATCAATACAAGCATGAACTCTCTCATCATGCAACGGAGCTGAAAGTGTATCTGCATCATTGAGAGAAAAATTATTTTTCCCGTATTTGAGCCACTTAATAATTAAATCCCTTTCCCAAAAAGCATTTAGTTGAACAGGTTTAAAATCTTCATCAGTATCAGGAGCAGCAGGCAGAAGTCCTCTTAATGGCATATTTACTCCGCAGTTGTCAGGAATTTCACAAGGCTTTATCTGGTATATATTATTCGCACTCTTGACTATATCCAATGGTCTTGGGAAATAAATTTTTTCGTTTAACAGCGGGAAAATACCCTGAACAGTCGTTTTTTTCAGTGCTGATAAAGTTTCTCTGCTGTCAGGTTCTGGATTGGCCTTCCATAAGACAGCTCTCACAGCACCGGCAATAAGAATATTTGAAAGCCAGCTCATAGAATGCATAGGACTTCCCGCGCCGAACTGCCTAGCATCCCTTGAGATTATTGGATCAATTGGACTGATTCGATACTTCAAATTCTTCACCGTCCTTCTCATTTAATCCGTATTTCATGCTTGAGGCTATCCATTGAGCTAATATTAATTCGTCGGCAAGTTCCCTGATTGTGTCAGCGTTAAATATTTTTGACTTTATGTATTCAGTGATTGCAATTTTTTCTTCGTCCTTCAAATTTATTTCTTTACGGCTGAATATACGAATAACATCGATGATTACGGCCTCTTTGAGAATATCATTATTTTCCCAGTTATCATAAAATTTTGCGTTTTCCCTTAACTCATACGGAAATCTTGCGGGAATTTCTTTATTCAAGAAGTATCCTGCGAAATTTATTATTCTTACATCGAGAGATTGCGCCGAAAGCTCCCGTGTATCTTCGATATTTTTCCATTGTTCGCGGACATTGAAGGGGATATTTCCGCGAGAACGTACCGATACAGCGAGCCCGTTTCTATCAATTCCTTGTGCTTCAGCCGTGTCATTAATTCCTTTCTTTGCGATGCTCTCAGCTTCACGCCCGTATTGGAATAACCGCCCTAAATCCTCCATTGCATGAGCTATTGCTATTCCGACGGATAAAGAAGCTCCATATTTCCCCATGATTTTGCCGAATAAATCGTGAAGGTTTCTTGCACAGGTCAGAGCCTTATCAACAGGGAGAAAAGCCATAACGTCATCTCCGCCGGAATAAACGCATATTCCGTGATTTGCGCCTATAACATCGCGGGCTTTCAGTGCAAAAGATGACAGCTCACTGGAAAATTTTCTGTGTTCCTCCGCAGTCCTCATCGCAGAAAGAGCTTTACCCATTCTATCACCGTCAGCGCATAAAAACGCGAGGTATGTCTCATTAGGCCGTTCGCTTTTGCTGAAAGTATATTCGATGTATTGAGCCGCTTTGCTGCAGAGATTACCCGCCAAAAATTTATCTCGGCTGTCGTCAATCATTGATTGATGCCGTTCACTTAGAAAGACAACTCCGTCATATGGAAATTCGTCATATATGCCTCCGGGAATTTTTACCCTGCTTAATGCGTCGATTTTCGCGAGTTCATCGCATATCTGCATAAAATCATGGTCAGCGGTTAAATTTTTGCCTTTCCCTCTAATCCATGTGTCGAGAGCAACACGCGGTATTGACGGAAAAGTCCAATCTCCTCCCGACGGCACACGCTTAATCAATCCTATTGCATCGAGCGCCTCTCCCGGCTTTAATCGTACTCCACTGGGAAGCCCCGATAATTCTTCATCCGTAAGATTTCTTATGAGCACACTTTCACGCAGACCATCCAGAGAACTTTTAGGCACTCTGTCGGAGCATGGATTAGCTTTGAAGTCCCTGATGTTTTTACGGGCCGCAAGCAGCCTCGCAACATTTTTTCGCGCTGAATGATAATCATTATCAACAGGAACCCACGCGCTATAAAACTCGATTATGTCCTCAAGTTGAGAATCCCAGCGGTCTTTTACGATCCATCGGCTCATTTTCGAGAAAACTTTATCGGCGTAATCTTTCAAACGCGATTTTGCGGCTTCAAGTGCTTTGTCCGATACAGCTTTTAATTTTTCGCAATCATAATCCTTAAACTCGGCAAGAATTACATTTGCTACACTCAAATCTGAATTTGGCTGTAACTCTTCCTCATTCAAAGGAGCCGGAAATATTAATTCACCTCCGCACTCTTTTACGCTTTTAGCTGTGGCTTTGGCAATTTCTGAGAGCATATTAGAGCCGAACCATAAATCGCGAGTTCTCCTTGCTGCCGATATAAAATCCTGAACCGGCCCGATAGAAATCTGGAGAAGATAATTCATTCGGCGGCCTCCTTCCAGAAATCTCCTGAAATAAATTGCTCAAATCCAGATATTGCATCATTTGTCCCCTTCATAGGCTCAATAATTTTATATGCCGCACTCTTCAAGGGAGGTATTTCGTATTTTTCAGCGTCGGTGTTCGTGAGCTTCAATTCCGTTCTAAAAGCCTCATCATGAGGGAGTATTATTACGGCTGAATACCACGAGCCATTTTTGTAAATTGCCTTAGTTATGACGGGGCTTGACATTCGTCCTGAATTTTTAGGCGTAATCTGTATTTTATCAGGTTCATAATCTCTGTCTTGAGGGGAGAATTGAAATATTATCGGCATTCCTAAAGCGGCTCTTGGAAAAGACGGCAAAGGTGAAGTTATCGGTATGCTGTGCTTTCTGGGTGATTTACCCGTAATTTTCCTTAATGAGTCAGCTTCGGGCCATTTGGAGCGTCCTGGTCTTGGGCCTTCGCCTTTGTTCCTGTTCTGCCTGTAGCTTCTGTATACTTTCACAGCATAACTCCACGCAGATATACCATCATTAGCTTTCTTCAGCCATAATGTTATATACGGTGCGGACTTTAGAACTTGGCCAATGCTCATGAGATTTTGTGTGCAATAAAGACTTCCGCAGCCTCTCCGAGTTCTCGCGCCTAATCCGCCGAAATAAAGCCAAGCTGATAATGCAAGTCTGACATCATTATTAAATTCTTGTGGATAATTAAGATGAAGAGTAAATGAGAAACCCTCGCGGGCGATATTCTGTTTGTTTTGTCGTGATGCAAAAAGTGCGTATGCTTCCGGACCGAACTTATCTTTAAAATCAAAATTGTTTTCACAGTAACGCAAAAGTATGTTCGGCTGTTCTGGAATATCAACTGAAACTTTGCTGCATTTGTCCGTACTGCCCCAGATCTCGGCTTCTTTATCAGCTAAATCCGGCTTGTTCATGTTCATTATTCGCCACCAGTAACGGAGCTGACCACGAATTGACGGAATGCGGACGGGCCTTTTTTCATCAACTTCACCGGCTTCAACTCCTCCGCCGACCATAGGAGTGGCAACGGTGATTGTCAGGCTAATATTATCAATACAAGGCGGCTTTTTCACGGAAGGCAGAACAGGAGGTGCGCCAAGTTTTTCGGTGATGCTCTGCAAAATTCAGAACCCTCCTTTGAGATAAAAATTTAATACGAATTACTAAGATTAGATTATACAACGTGAAATTTAAAATCGTCTTAGGACATGCGAAGTTTATTTTGTTCATGACGTTAATAATCTATTTTGTTGAAATGTTAAAAAAGCTCCCGTTGTGATTTCAGGAGCTGTAACCCTAAAAGGAAGGTTCATTATGAGAACTGCACAAAAGGCGTTACGCCCCGCAGATGGATGTTTTAATCCCTAAAAGGAAGGTTCGTAATACCTGAAACGACTTTGCTCGACGCATTCACCAAGTTTTAATCCCTAATAGGAAGGTTCATGACTTCGGATATACTACATTGCATATATGATACTTAGTTTTCAATCCCTAGTAGGAAGGTTCGTAACTGCATTAATGACTCGCGAAGCACTTTGCCGGTACATTTCACAATCCCTTAATAGGAAAGTTCATAATCAGTCTAGGTATGAGAGGTTTACGTGTCTGATGGTTTCAATACCTTACAGGAAATTTTAACTCTCAACAAACCGAATAATTTTACGTGAAGGATTTTAGCACTGATACAGCAGGTGCGCAATATTTCATCGTTCAAGATATAATTATATTAAACGGCGTAACTTCATCAAAAATCTTGCAGAATGCCACAAAGTATATTACACTCTCATAAATTTCACCAAAATACTTTAACGTTAAGGGGGATATTACAGCATGGGCAGACGAGTAAGGATTATTTGTACTGTGGGAACATCTTTATTATATGGTCATAAAGTTTCTGATATACTCGCGAAGTCCAAAGCTCATTATTCCGAAAGTGAACTTTATAATTCTACTTCTGACGAGCCGTTATTTGATTTCGTGCAAAATATTTTTCGCTTCGATGAGAAAGGGATTCCGCCTGACAGAGAAAAAGTATATAAATTGATGCGTGAAGTTCCGTTTATGTCGGATAAAGAAATTCAGGAGGTCTCGAAAAACTTTGAGGGCTGTAGATTTCCAACCGCAGAAACACAAACGATAATACGCTGGCTCGGAGAAAACGAAAAAAATATTTCCAGCCTGCGCATAATTTTACTCCCATCAAAAACGGAAGTCTCGGAGCTTAATGCTCATGCTGCGTGTGTATGTCTCGATAAATTAAAGCGTCTGTTTCTCAACGTTGAAATTATTTGCAGCAGAAATTCCGATACAATTATCCCTCTTCCTATTAGCGTTGACGAGCGAGAAAAGTTTTTAGCGTCAATTTCGGGATTGTTCAGCGTCTTGGATAAGCAAGTTCAAGAAGCCGTTAACGCCAACGAAGAATTAATTATCTGCTCAACCGGAAGTTTCAAAGCCGTATCAGGGTTTGCAATGCTTTACGCTCAGATTAATTCTATCCCTTGTCTTTACACGTTCGAGACTTCACCAAAAGCCTACGAGGTCATGAATATTCCGCTTGGATATGCCTACACAGCTTTAGATGAGGAAATAAATATACTTAAAGCCATAAAGAACCGCGCAAATTTTGATATAAAAGTTTTGCCTCAATGGGTGCAGGATTCAAGGGAACTTGCAGGAACTTTTCTCGAAAGCTACAGGAAGGCACGAGAGAAACCTTACGGAACGGGCGAGGCTTTATTCGAAAGATTACGGAGTTACGGAGCAGAAGGAAGGAAATGGGCAGATTACCTGCAAAATTTGCTTATACATAATTGGTCTCAAATATGGGCTGGAGATCAAATCCCCGAAACAGTTGAACACAGCCGGAGACACTCAAAGCGTTTAATGGAATTTGCGGCGAATCTTTTCAGGTGTGCTGAGGAACCGTTAAAATCACTTGGCTTCAACAAAGAATATCCCGAAATGCTAGCTTTGCTGATTGCCTCGATTTATCTTCATGATATAGGACATACAGCGTTATCATACCCGCCTGTTTCTGTAAATGCGGAAGATGTTTTACCTTTGGGAATGTTTCCTTCGGCAGTTCGTGAGGTTCATCATCTGCTTACTGGAGTTCTTCTCCGCAGAGATAATCGTTATTTCTCATTTACGGGCGGCGGCGATAATCCCAAGACTGAAATTTTAAGGCGTTGTGTCCCGTTAATTGCCGAACATCACAGGGGATATACGACACTAAAAGGATTTACAGCAAATCCCAGCGAGAAAATTAAACATGCGGGGGAATTACTTTTCGGGAAAGAAAATTTTGCAAAAACTCTCAGGCCCTTAGATGTTCGCTATTCGGAGATAAAAGAAAATTGTCCTGTTGAGGTTGAAAAGCTGCTTAATATCGCGGCTGTGATGAGAATTATTGACGGCTGTGATGTTCAAACGGATCGCGTTATCAGCAATGATTATCTTGAATACAGGAAACATCGCGGCGAAGAGGAAACAATGTTAATGCTTTTGCAGCTTCGCGGCTTTATGGAATATTTGAGCGGAGATTTGCAGAATAAAATTAACGAGCTTACGGAAATTCCACACCAGAAAAATTTAGGTGAACTTTGCAACTCTATTTATCCGTTGATTTTTTGTGAATTACAAGACTTAAGAAATAAATACGGCTCATGGGAAAATATCCAAACGCAGGCACTACCGCAATTTACGGCTCTGTCCCTTGCAAACCGCGCCGCCTTTAAGAGTGAACAATATTTACACTTCAGCAAACATCAGCATGTAGGTTTTGTTCTTCCCGTTTGGAGAAATGGAGAAATAATCGTTGAGGTATTCCCGAACTCTGATTTTTACGATGTTCACGGAAACTTCAGCGTAATTCTTGGGGAAGTTTGCAGGGATATTGAGCAGGAATATAAATCAGTAAGAAACATTCTAGGAGACAAAATTATTCTAAGAGCAGAGGTAGTTGACCAATGAAACTTACTACAGAGAATATCATAAAAGCTGTAAATGACTGGCTGAATGGTACGGGAATAACTGCAGAGCTGGAAAATGAAAAAGCGGGAGAATACAGCCTTTTGACGCTTAAACTTCAAGGGGAAGCATTGCGTGAACTTGCTCAACGATTTGGTTCCGGCACTGATATTATGCTTCATTGGCTTCTTCCTGACAGGACAAACGGAGGCTGTATAGTTCAAGATATTTTTACCGGCAATAAATATTCTTCGGGAATGATTTTCAGAAGAGAAGAGTTTAACAAAAGCTCATCTGCGGGGGCTTCAAATCAAGAAAACATTAACCCAAGCGAGGACGACGAGAATATTCAAGAAGCCGTTAATCCAAACGAAGAGGACGATGATATTCAAGAAGTTATTAACCTAAGCGAAGATGATAACAATACCCGAGAAAACATTAATCAAAGTGAAGATGATGAAAAAGCTAAAAACTTAACGCCCCAGAAAAAAGCGCCTCTGCATCTCTGCCCTAATCTTGATAAAGGTGAAGTATGTCCTGCCTGGCTTCATGATGTTGAACTCAAATGGAAACGTTTTGCAATGAATATATATACTGATAATGACGGGAAGATGAAATGCAGTGTTAATAACTTTATCCGTCTTGAAGCAGGTTTGAACGCCGTTTTTGTCAGTTCAAGCGCCCGCAATGGAGCACGTTTTGACGATGAAATTATAGACGAAGACGCTAATCCACTTCTCAATCTCGAAGCCAAACGCCAAGTTTTAATTGATCTTCGTTCTCGCACACTCGGACGCTTAAGAATTCCTCATGCTACACACGAAGGGAGGCTGTGTTTATTCCAAACTCCTGAATCAGATTTAACCGGCCTAAAACTTAATCTCGCCGCTGATGCTGTTTTCAATGATGACGGGACAATAAAACTGGGCGAAAAGCTCCTTTCTGCTGCAGTGGGGTTAATCCCTTATCCTTATCACACAGACGGCCCGCGTCTCATGATGGGCGGGAAAAATATGAAACAGGCGGAAGCTGGTATATCCGGCGCTGAACCTCCGATAGTTCCGGGATATTATGAGGGGCTTAACGCAAGAACTACTAAAGCTCTTATCGGTGCATACGATCAACAAAATTTACGTTTTACGCCTCCGCTTGGGGTTAATGCTCTCACCGTAATAATGCCGTACAAAGGTTACACTTATGAAGACGGCCTCGTAATCTCGAAATCGCTTGCGGATAAACTATGCATTGAAAAAAGTCCCTATCATTACGTTAAAACTTTTAACGCCGTAATATATCAGCATGATCTCGACGCTTGCGGGATTGATGAGGATACTTTGTATAAATTAAATGCGAATATCAGCGGCATTGGTGAAAGATACGTATATGGTGATGCTCTTCCCGTTCTAAATGTCCCGATTTTTGATGAGGATGATCCAGGCCGAGAATTAACATTGCGTGAAAATTATAATCATCATACTCCGGGTATTCTCAAAAGCGTAGATATTAAGGGCATTATTAAAGATACTAAAGGGGACAAGAGAAAAAAAACGAAATATTATATTCTCGAAATAACTTTGTGCTGGAATTTCGAGGTCAAACGTCAAATGGGGCTTGGAGATAAACTCACGGGCAGAAACGGCAATAAAGGCGTTGTTACGAAAGTTCTTCCTGATAAAGAAATGCCTCAAATTCATTTTAAGGATGAAGTGAGAAGTGCTGAATTGATTATTTCTCCCAGCTCAATTATGGGCCGCAAAAATCTCGGACAAATCTGGGAAATGACACACTCCCTGCTAATTCAAAAGGGCGGCGAAAGTCTCAGAAAAATTCTTGAGGAAAACGGAAGCATTGATATACAAAATATGCAGCTCGATGATCCCGAAATGGAACCTATACTTCAAGAACTTACGGAGCTTCTTATGGAAATTGGAGCTGATAATCGGGGAACTTTTAATATCTCCGGCGAAGGTATACCAGAAGGGACGAGAGCATTCGCGGGGTGGCAATATTTTTGCCGACTTCATCATCATGCTTGGAAAAAACTTCAGGCACGCGGAGAAAATGCACCGTATGAAGAAACTACAGGCCAGCCAATGAGATGCGGAGCCCGCACAGGACAGCGAATGGGAGAAATGGAAAATTGGGCTTTATTAAGTCATGGAGCCGATAAAGTCCTTCTCGAAATGCGGGAAAAACAAACAGGAGAATTTGAAAAAAGCCGCGAATTTTTCAAGAAAGTTTTGCGTTCTCTCGGAATAATCGTTTTTGAGAATAATGAAGGTACTTTAACATTTGCATCGAGATTGCCCGTTCAATCAGACGAATATGAAAATGCGCTTGGAAAATCTGATTTATATTACCTTCTGCAAAATTTCGAGGATTTCGATCAGCCTGTGCGTGCAAATATAAGGGGCCGGGACTGTAAAAAAGAGGCTGAGTGGATTAAAAAACGTCTTGAAGCATCTTACAAAAAGTCAGGGGAAACTCGCCTTAAGAAAATTATTAACTCTCTTGAAGAAATTATTAATGATGAACATTTCTTCAACGAAGATGAGCGCGAAAACACAAAGACGGGGCAAATCGAAAAATTTTACAGCCTTCACGTTGATCCGAAACTCATGCGTTATAAATCTCTGCGTAAAATCTTAAAACCTTTTGCATTGCCTGACAGCACTCCCATACAGCGAGCTATGTCGTTAATTCAATATCGCGATGAGCTTATAAACCTTCTGAAGGGGAAAAACGGAATTATAAGACGTTTTCTTCTTGGGAGACGCTACAATCATTCAGGCCGAGCCGTTATTGTCCCCGAACCTTCGCTTAATTTGGATACGGTGTTTCTTCCGGCGGCAATGTTATTCGAACTTCTCAAAGGCTATGACGATTACCGAATAGATTTATCCAAGAAAAACCTCACAATATTGAACGATTTTCATACTAGAAAAGACGAAGCAGAAGAAATCGCCTCTGATATGGAGAAATATCTTGCGAGTTCCGAAGGAGAATTATGGTGCTTTCTTATCCGTCAGCCGAGTCTTCATCGTCATAATGTTCAGGCTTTTCGTATTCGATGCTGGGCCGAGCCTGTAATCGGCATTCCTCCTCTCGTAACTCCGGGCTTCAACGCGGATTTTGACGGCGACACGATGGCTGTTTTTCTTCCGCCTTACGAGTTCGCAAAAGATTTAAGCGCGTTCTCAATTCTTAATAATCCCGGACTTGTTGGGACAGGAAAACCCGCATTTGCTGACGGATTAGATTTAGCTTTAGGCTGGTGGGCCTCAAAAAATAATACAGAACGTACAAAATTTTCTGTTTATCTTCCTCAACTCCTGAAAAATCTTGATACTGATACGCGAAGAGAAGAGTTGCATAAATTACAGTTAGAAATCTGCGAGGCTTCAACTGGTTCTGTAACTTTAACACCTTTGGAATTTGAAACCCTCTGTGATGAGCTTGAAGAAATATTTGACTTGCACGAACAAGAAGGCAAAAAAACAGAGCTGCAGGAAGACGCTAAATCACAGCTCAAAAAACTTTTGGAGAAATATAACGATTACGGCCTTTCTGTGATGCTTAACTCAGGAGCTAAAGGAAGCATTCAGGATGTTATGCAGATGGTCTGGGCAATCGGAAGCATTCAAAAGATGACGGATAAAGATTATACCGATGAGGATTACGAAGGAGAAACGGAAACTGTTTTTATAAACGGAAATTTTTGGCAAGGTCTCAGCGATGATGAATTGTTTGATTACAGCTACCCTTCGCGTTATTCTATGGCTCAAAAGAAACTTTCTGTTGCGGATGCCGGATATTTCACGCGTCAGCTTGCTGAAGGACTTTACGAGTTCACAGTTAATAAATACGACTGCGGGACGGATGAGGGACTTGAAATTACTTATTCCGCAGAACATGACAGGCTTCTCGTTGATGGATTTATATTCCCGACGCTCGGAAAAATTGAAGACGACTTAATGCGTATAGCTTGGGGGCGTGTACCTGTCGGCAAAACAGAATGCTTAAACGAGAAGGATATTATCTTAAAAGCCGAAGAGCTGAGAAAAGGCGGTAAAATCATAATTCGTTCACCTCTTCATTGCAAAGAGAGAGAAAACGGCCATGTTTGCGCACTTTGTTATGGTGCAGATATTGCGGATAAACCCTATGATTCTCCTGTCCCGGTGGAAGAAGGATTTTCGGCAGGAATAACAGCTGCTCAGGCCATAGGTGAAAGAGGAACGCAGCTTGCTATGAAACGCTTTCATGATGTCAGCGGTGAAAGCGGGAACTCTGATGTACTTCATGAAATGCGGAAACTTTTGATTTACGGCAAAAAAAACATACCCCATAAATATCTCAAACAAAACAGGCCGGATAAATACAGCAGGAGCAAAAAGGAATTATTAGAAATGCTGTTTGAAGACATTCTTCGGGGAAATGCATACGCTCAGACAGCCAATAAAGAACTTCCGCAGGCTCTGATACATTATGAGACGGCTTTAGCTCAAGGCTGGAAAAATAATCATCCAGGACTTCGGTATATTGCGCAAGAAAGTTCGGGCTGTTATCTTTCAGCTATGACGAGCGAAATAATTAAAAAGCTCCTTACACGTAATTTTGCAGGAATTGGAGAAAGTGATGATCAAAAGTCCATAAAGAGCCGTCTAATTTGGGAAGGAGGTAAATAGCATGGCGGATCAAATACTATCTACAGGTCAAAACCAAAACCAAACTCAAAAGCCCGAAATCGTCATAAGACCGGCGGCGTACAGTGAGAGCAGCACGGATATATCACAGGCCGAGACAGAAGAACTCAAAAATGCTCCGGATGTCGGCGTAGATGATGAAGCTCCACAGGGAAACATCGACGACGAAAAAAAACTTTTTACCAGAGAATTGGCCCGTCCTTTGTGGCTTTTATACGGCAGTCAATTATTGTGGGCATCATCGGACTTCGGGTTTCAGGTTCAACAAAGGGAGTATTTCAGGCAACGAGTTCAAGTGCTGATTAATTTTCTGTCTAAAGAGTTTCAAGGTAAAAAATCATATGAGCTGCTTCTAGCTTTACGCGGATTTTTCGTTAAAGATGGAAAGGCTAATAAAGCTAATGAGACTTCTGACGACGTGAAGACCAGGAAAAAAGAAAAAGATCCTGGAGCCTGGCTTGATAATTTAGACAATGTTGGGATCGTTTACGGGAAAAATAAAATTCTGCTGATTACTTCGCTTCGTGCGTCAAAGGGTCAAGGAAAATCAAGAGGCAGCATAAGTCTTCCTGAAGGTATAGAACACTTGTGGCTCGAACGTGAACTTTCAAAACCTGAAAATCATGTCGAAGACCCGTTCAGCTGGAAACACTTTTACAAGGGCGGTGATAAAAATAGCATGCACGAAAATCTTCTTACGTTTTGTGAGGGTATAAATAAAGTTTGTAAGTCCTTTAAAGAACCTGAAATTTTGCATGAGACTGACGGAACACCCATTTATGGTATTGGGTTAAAGAATATTGAATTTAGTTATACAGAAACCGGCCTACATGGAGGAGAATATCCTACAAAATTAAACATGTGGCAGGATTGGTGGAATATTAAGAATGGTATTCAGCCTGCAGAAAAAAGAAAAAAGGAGAAGAAAAAATGAGCTTCAGAATAAAAATTTATTTTGCCTCTGGAAAGAAAGAATATGCCCAGAAAAAACAATGCATTGAAATTTTCAATGAAATACTTGATTACTTAAGGGGACAATCTAACAAAGAAGAATTTTCGGTTATAGAAAAATTTGAGGAGATTAGCAACCCGTGCCAAGCCGATTTTGCTGTAGGATTTCCGACAATTCTTAATGAGCTTAATATTTCCCCCGAACGTCCAATATCCGTGATAATGTTTTTATCTCATAACGAATGGGGCGACGATGTAAATCAAGTTCTCCAAAGTCCAAGATATGACATATGGGGAATATTCAGAATTTCTAAAATGCTTCACGAAAACAGAGACCCGGAGGAGTTCGGAACACTTACAGCTTTAGTGAAAAAACTTCTGCGCCGGCTTTTAAGGAGCAAGGGACTTCACGAGGAAGATTTTTCCAAGCCTATTGAATGGAAAGCTAAGGTTGCTAATCAAAATATTTCATCAGGATTTATAAGCCTGCTTTCTGAACCCGCCACACAGAGACTTGCGCGCAAATACAAGGACGCACTTTTAGATCTGCAAAAGGCCGGGTTCGGGGATTTCTACGAAAAAAAAGCCGCAAAACATACGCTGCTCAGTGAATATCAAAGCGAACTTAACAGCTATTTCACCAAAGCTCCCAGCAAAAAAGGACATGTGCCCTCGATGTTGATATTAGGTGAGACAGGATGCGGAAAATCTTTACTCGCTAAAATGGCCGCTCAAGTTTTAACACCCGGCAAGCAATGCACTCGGCTCAATATATCGGCTTACACACAAAATTTTATTGATACGACATTGTTCGGCGCGTTAAATGGATCCTATACGGGGTTAAATCGCGATGATCCTGGAATTTTAATCGCTCATGCCGGAGAAGTAGTTTTTCTTGATGAAATTGGTGATATGGATGCTGCGTGTCAAACTCGGCTTCTAACTTACATGGACGACTGCCGAGTAAGACCGCGAGGGATGCTTGATGACATAATCGCTCCGTGTTATTTGATAGCTGCCACGAATAAGGACATTGATAAAGAATCTTCATTATTTCGTCAAGACATAGTTCATCGTTTCGACCATATAATAAAAATTCCACCGTTACGCGATAGAAAAGATGATTTGCCTTTATTGGTCAGTCTGACACTTCAGAACGATGACGTAAATCCGCGAAGGGGAGAATCTCGCCGTGTCGAAAGAATAAGCCTTGATGCTGTTCAATCCCTTAACACTTACAATTTTCCCGGAAACTTCAGGGAGCTGGAATTTATTTTGCGTCAAGCTGTAAACATGGCCTTCACTGAAGGAAGTTCATGCATATGCACAAGACATATTGTTACAAAAGAATAAATAAGGAAGTGTTTATTTGAATAATAATCTAAATGTTAAAGCTGTTATTGACATCGGAAGCAACTCTATAAAATTAACCGTCGGACAGCTCGATGAAAACGGAAATCTCAAAATTTTATTGGATAACTCTGAAATCGTCCAAATAAGAAAAGGTTTCATTAACGGCCATATCTCCGAAGAAAAAATTAAACAAGCCTCTGATGTAATATCTCAAATGGTGCAAACTGCCCGCGATAACGGTGCGGATTTTCCTTGTCTCGTCGGAACTATGGCCATGCGTCAAGCGTTAAATGCCGATGAATTTCAAAATTCCGTTTATGAGAATACTGGCCTTCGCATACGTATACTTTCGGGAACTGAGGAGGCTAATTATTCGTGGAGAGGAGCTGTTGAGAGCTTCAGCGGTGAAATGCTCAATGACAAAGATATTGTTATGTTCGACACAGGAGGCGGAAGCACGGAATTTGTATTCGGACGCGGCCTTAAAAATATACGTTCGCAGAGCCTTCCGATTGGAGCAATTACGGTAACAGAAAAATTCTTGAGCATTGGCCCTATTTCGCAACACTCAATTAATAACGCTGTAAATTTCATCCGCCGGATACTTGCTGAAAACGACATAAAACCTATCTATCAGTCTGAACCTTTAATTATTGGTCTCGGCGGAGGAGTTACGGCTATGGCTTCGGTGAAAAGGGGAGATGATAACGCAGAGCATGAAAGCCTAAACGGTATGATATTGACGCGTCAAGACTTACAGGATCAGATAAAACTTTTTGCCCCGCTTACTCTTGAGGAACGTAAAAAAATTCCGGGACTTCCTCCGAAGCGCGCGGACGTAATTACAAGCACAGCATGTACGGTTTCGTGTATTCTTGAAGCACTAAACGCGGGTTCATGCACTCTCAGCCTAAGAGGATTAAGACACGCGATATTGAAGGATTTATTGACGGAATAATTAATTTGTTTGAGCTGAAAATATGTGCTAAATTTTTATCATGAAAAGATTTCCTGTGAGGGATTGAAAATTAAACGCATTATGCGCATCAAACTTGAAGCATTATTATGAACCTTCCTAATAGGGATTGAAACTCGATATCCCTCAGTGTGGTTCCCTCATACGGTTACGAACCTTCCTGATAGGGATTGAGCGCTATTAAAATATAATTCGAAAACCATTCAATTACTAACATTTATAGATTTAAAGATAAGAATGGTTATATTAGCTTCAAATATTGCTGAAGATTTCGTAGCATCGAATGAACTTGATAAAAAGATTTTGAAGATGAGCATGATTTTTTTAGCAGGACAACGACGTAATTAATGATAAGGTATTGGAGGAAAAAATAAATGAGCCAACTTCAAGATTCAAGGGGCAAAATTATAATAAGGACAAGCATAATCGGTATCATAACGAACGTACTTCTTGCAGGTTTTAAAGCGGCCGTCGGATTATTGTCAAATTCTATAGCCGTCGTACTTGATGCGGTTAATAATTTATCTGATGCTATGTCCTCAATAATCACAATTATCGGAGCAAAATTAGGTTCCCGCCGGGCAGATAAAGCTCATCCTCTAGGACACGGCAGAGTTGAATATATCAGCTCAATGCTTGTTGCGGCGATCGTCTTTTACGCCGGTATAACGTCCCTTGTAGAATCCGTGAAGAAAATAATTAATCCTGAAACTGCAAATTATAATGCCGTCGACCTTTTTATTATCGCTGTGGCTATTGCTGTAAAATTGGTATTAGGCAAGTATGTCAAAACTCAAGGAGAAAAAGTAAATTCCGGGGCATTAATCGCGTCCGGCTCAGATGCATCATTTGACGCAATTCTATCCGCTTCCGTGCTCGTCTCCGCAATAATATTCTTAATCTCCGGAATATCTTTAGAGGCATACGTCGGTGTTGTTATTGCCGTTGTCATTATTAAGGCAAGTATCGAAATGATGCGTGAAACTTTGAACGATCTCATAGGACATAGAACGGACGCAGAAATCAGCAGAAAAATCAAAGCTATTTTGAGCGAAGAATCCGGCGTAATGGGGGCTTATGATTTAGTATTATTCGATTATGGGCCAAATAAGAGCTACGGAGCTGTTCATGTTGAACTTCCAGATGTTATGACGGTGGATAAAGTTGATGTGTTGACAAGGAAACTTCAAATGCGCGTGTATAAAGAAACGGGAATTATTTTAGCCGGAATCAGCGTTTATTCGTATAACACTAGGGACGAACTTGCTGCTAAAATGCGCGAGGAAATTCAGAAAATAGTCCTAGCTCACGAATGGGCGCTTCAAATGCACGGATTTTATCTTGAGGGCAAGAACATAAGGTTTGATGTTGTTCTGAGCTTTAATGTGGCACAGAAAGAAGCACTCAGCATTTTAATTCATGAATTGCAGAAATTATATCCAGAATATACGATACAAATTCTTCCTGATGTGGACATTACGGACTAAAATAACTTCTGAATATTTCACTTCCGGGTAGAATTTTTGTCCTCAAAATATAATTATATGCATATCCGATGTTTTGAAGCCCGATATTTCTTTCAGTATATCTCCCGTGTGCTTTTTGCTTTGGGTAGATATATTACTCACAAGTTCCCTGAAAGTTTTATCGTCCTCGTAATATTTCAACGATAAATAAAGGGTCGTGTTTCTTTGCATGTGATAAAGCCTGCGGATGTGCGTAAATTTTATTTTCTCAATATCTAAAATTCTTATTATTTCCCCGATAATCTCATCGTTAATTTCTGTTATGATGCTTTTTGCAAAATTGTCCCGCTTCATGACTAATAATTTTTTCAGGAATTTATCATACTCGTATTTATCAACATATCTTAAGCCGCAATGACAAACAGCAGCATTATATTGATAAACACTTGTTTCTATATCAAAAAAATTCTGACAGACAAATTTGGTATTATCTTCGTGCAAAAATTTTTTCTCAAACTCTATCATTTCTCTGGAACTGTCAATGTTATATATCGTCTTGAACTTTCTGGAGATTCCGAGATGCGCAAGCTGTTTTACAAGTCTTCCTGAACCGCTGAAAATGTTTAACAATGTGTCATACTTCATGTCCTCGCAAAATATATTTATATCCCTGTCAAACAAATAATTATATGTATCATCTTCTATTGTGAAAAGCAACTCGGCTGTTTCTGCGTTGTTAAATGTGCCGGACTTGAATAATTCCGTGTATGAAGAAAAAATATCTATGCTCTTATTTTGCCGATGAGTTTCGCAGAATTTTCTCAAGAGTTTTTTTGCTGTGTTAAATTCTTCGCTAGGGTAATCTGACATAATCACACAGACAATACACTATATCTTGAATTTTCTCGGAATCACTTTTGTTAGA
Source organism: Synergistaceae bacterium (assembly GCA_017454625.1). Taxonomy (GTDB): domain Bacteria; phylum Synergistota; class Synergistia; order Synergistales; family Aminobacteriaceae; genus JAFUXM01. The sequence goes on along the minus strand of JAFTCP010000142.1, from coordinate 1,247 downwards.
GCTGCAAATTGTCTCAATAGTTTTGCTTAACACATCAGGCTTGGGATAATTAATAATATAACCATTTGAGTAAAGATTATTGATGAGGTCTCTGATATATTGCGAGCATAAATCCCGGACTTTTATTAAATCCTCAAAGTTGAGCCGCAAAATATAATTTAATAACTTATGCCGCCTCAGAAAACGAATGATATATTTTAAATCCGCCACGTTGGACAAACTGAAGGAACAATCATTAATATTTATCAGAGCATTAGGGATTACGACGCTGAGATTTTCTATGTAACATTTTATCCATTCTGAAGCGATATAATTCTCAATATTCATGACTGAACGACCGTTAAATTTATAGTTTACCAGCTTCAAATGCATAACGCTGTCCCATATGAATGGAAAATTATTCAGCTTTTCGGGGAAATTCAAGAACTCATTTACTTTATCTGAATGAAAATATTCGGTATTCTGCAGGACTAAATTTTTTATGTTGATGTTCGTAATATCGCAGATTTTGATTGTATTGTTATATATCGGAAGAATATCTTGCTGCCATTTGTATTTGAGAAATGCTCCCGTGCTGAAAAGTTTTGATATTATCGAGTTTTTTACTTTTGCGAGGAAATCTCCCGACTTTGAAACCTGTATAATATCGTAAAATCCTGGCTTTGAGTAAAATTCTTCACGTTCTGCCAAAACTGCTTCGAGCTCGTTATTATTGCCTGGTCCGATTATAGAGAGACTATAATTTCCTTCGTCCTGATATCGTAACATTTCGTGAAAAAACGGATTATCATAAACAAAACGAGATTGGATAACGTCAGAGAATGAAATGACAATATCATCAAAGAGCAATAATATTAATTTTGTATTGTTTGTGAAGAAATCATTATTAACATTCTCGCCGCACAACAGCTTTGAAATTTTATACCCGGCATAATGGAGAAAAATTTTTACATTGAAAAGGTTGGTAATTCCTCTCTGATTTATTATGTAGTTAATATATTGACTTCCGCCGATAAAGTTACCATTAATTTTCGTATCTTTCAGGTTGTTATTTATTTCCATGAACCATAAACTATTTGCTGTCTCTGCCCGTGTAGTTCTGCCCGATGTTTACATTGTCAAGTTTGTTTTCAGTCTTGCTGTTATCCGTTATATTGTAAACTTTTGACAACGTCCATACCGAAACAACTAAACCTAAAATTGAGGCAATTCCGCTTATTATGTTAAACGTTTCCATCCTTGCAATC
>JAFTCP010000141.1 GCA_017454625.1 Synergistaceae bacterium | reverse complement strand
GTCGAAGTTCAGCGAGTGCAGGCGTATAATTCTGTCGGAAGTTTTGCGGGCTAAAGCTGTAATTCCGAAGTCAATTGCGCAGGGGAAGACGTAGCCGCCTTCGTGGTCGGTGTGTTCACCGATTAAGTTTACTCGTCCGGGCGAGAAGAAGGCTTCAGGCTGTGAGGATTGGCCGAAGATTTTTGCGAATATTTCTCTCATGTAAAAATTTCTCCTATCATAAAAAAATAACCCTCCGCCTGATATTATGACAGAGGGAATGAAAAATTTGTTGATAAATTATATAAATCTCGTTCGTCGTTAATTCTTCTTTGGATGAGGTCAACGCTTTCACGTAAACTTTGAAGTTCTCGCCCGCATCCGCCCGTCAATGATAAATGTTCCGTCCTCATGAATTTCAACATTAATGGCTTCATTATTTTTATAGTAGTGTAGCTCTCCATATTATTATTGCCGCCCGATACTTTTGATAACGACCGTCAAGAGTAACAGGGCCAAACGTTCCGCTTACAGTGAGATTTTCGATTGCATACTCGTTCTTGAGTTTAATTATAGCAAAAAGAAGCGCTTGCTACGTAAATTCCACATAAACTGCCATATTGTGATCTACTATTGTGGATAAAATCAATTATATAGTAAAAAAAATTCCCCCTAACCTTTTAAGCCAGAGGGAAAAAATTTATTCTTGCAAAAATTATTCTGCAGAAATGTAAAGCTCTTGAGTTTCGAGTTCATACTCTCCAGCTTTTGCTCTGACGCATACTTTGAAATCATCGTATACAAGCTCCGCCGGAAGCTTTGAGTGTCTTGGAGTAGGATTTCTTAATCACACCATTGCTTAACGTACCGCTTATCTTGGGAGAAGTTATCGTTACTGTGTAAGATTTGGTGGCTATTACTCCGTTTGCGTCCATAACTTTAATATTAAACGTGTAAGTCCCTGCTTTTGTAGGTTTACCTGAGATTTTGCCTGTGTTCTTACCAATTTTTAAGCCAGTAGGTAAAGTTCCGCTGCTTTTTTCCATGTGTAAGGAGCTATTCCGCCGGAGGCTTTAAGCGTCTTGGAGTAAGACTTGCCAACTATACCGTTCGTGAGTGTACCGCTTCTTGCCGGAGGAGTAACAGGTTCAGTTTTGGGGTCAACGACGAGTTTAAAAACTTTTTCATCGTCGCAATAAATGTTTCCGCAGTCAACAGTGAAAGAATAACTACTTTCTTCTGTAGGCGTACCACTCAACGTTAAGATATTGCCTGAATAACTATATCTTAGCCACGAAGGCACATTTATTGCAGGTTTCAAAAGAAATAGCATACCAGTGGTGCCATCTCCGGCAAAAGTTCCTGAAGCCTCGATAGTCGCGGAATACTCTTCTCCAACTTTCGCGTGAAGGAGGGTATCAGTGATTATCTTGACTGGTTCATACACACGTAAATCGAAACTCTTTAACGCAGAAGCTCCAGATGTATTTGATGCCGTAACTTCGAAAGTATATTTTTTCGCATGAACTGCATTGTGTGATTTTCCATGATGTTACTGTGCCTGTTGCTTGAATGGTTTCATCGTATTTACTGCCCGTCCCTGCATATGGAAGCGATAATGTAGTAATAGCTATAGGGTCTGGATATTCGTTCTCAGAGCCGTTAATCGTCATCGTGAAAGAACGTTCCGTGTATGAATTGCGTCTGTCAGTAACCCGAAGCGTGAACGTGTAAGTTCCAGGATGCGCCGGAATTCCTTCAAGGTAGAAATTCTTTCCGTCTTGGCGGATATAAAACCAAGTAGGCAAATTGCCGCTCGTAATATTGAACGTGTAATTCGTAACTCCGCCATTTGCCTGCACACTAGCTGAATACCAATTGTTAACTGTATAAGCCTCAGGAAATTTTCCCGTTAATGACATGTCCGAAGCCGAATAATGTTCGCTCTTAATGTTAAGTGTAAATTCTCGTTCGGTGTACGTATTGCGCTGATCCGTAACTCGCAGCTTGAATGTATAAGTTCCTGCTTTGTTCGGAATGCCTTCAACGTAGAAACGTCCGCCGTCATGTCTAATGTAGAAGCCCGGAGGAAGTGAACCGCTTGTTATGTTGTAAGTGTAATTCGTAACGCCGCCCGAAGCTGCTACACTTGCTGAATACCAGTTGTTGACCGTGTAACCTTTGGGAAAATTTCCGGTTATCATCATGTCGTCCGCAAGTTTCGCCCATGAAGTTCCGCAAAGAAGCATCACAGCTAACAGCACAAATATCCATGAAAATCTTTTCTTCATTGTTAATTCCTCCTTGTGTTAAAATTATTAAAGCTAATTCGCGCTCTGTCCTCAGAATTTCATTATGGAGGTTTATTCTCGCGCAGGCTGTTAAAAAAATTCTTAGGATGCAATAAGACATTGTTATGATGTGAGGTGCGATTATACATGTCCTGTCTTATTTCCCCCATTCGGCTTAAATCAATTTCGCTATGAATTTTGTAGATAGTGAAGTAAAAAATATAGCATAAACATTTTAGCAAAAAAAAAAAATTCCCTCCTGCTCATGAAAGAACAAGAGGGAAAACTTTATATGTGAGGATTAATTAATAGAATAGATGACCGAGATTGAATACGCCTAACCACGACATTAATACGTTGATACCTACGTTCGCAACACTCAGCAAGAATAACGTCTTGAACATATTATTCATCTCTTCGGTCGTCGTTTCCTTGCTGGCGCTGTACGATGACATTATGATTGCTCCGCCGGTTGAAAGAGGGCTGATTGCCGCCGCAAACGATGTAGCAATTATCGCCGACATTAATTCAACGTAGCTTACTCCGAAAGTCTGAGCGACGTTGTTAGCGATCGGAAGCAAAGCTGGCATGACTACTCCGGTCGTCGAGCTTACCCATGAGAGAATGCCGGAGCTTGCTGACATAATCGCAACGGCTGAGTTCGCGGTCATCAAACTTGAGAGATAATCCGATACTAATTTAATTCCGCCGAGTTTGTTAATGACGTTGACGAGCGCACCAACACCGCAGATGAATACTAATGTTCCCCAAGGGATGCCCTTAATGGCCTTCTTTTCATCAGCACAACCGAGAAGAATTAACACGCTCGCGGCCAGGAAAGCGAATAATCCCGTGTCAAGTTTGAAGCCGATGCAGCAGATTACGACGATTATGATTACTATGATTGTGATGCGCTGATCCCGATTGAACTTCGGAATTTCTGACCACTTCATAGGGTTATCGGCCTTGACAGCATAGCCCTTGTAGAGAATATACACGACTAACGTAAACACGAAGCCTGATAATAACGTCGACAGGAACAAATGAAGTCCGAAGCCTGAATATCCCATCGGGTTTGAGAGCTGAGCCGCCAAAATTCCTGTTAATGATAAAGTTGACGCACAACCCGCGTTTGCTCCGAGTTTGGCGTATAATGATGTTGCCATAGGGTTAATGTTCATTTCAAATGCTAGGTACATTGCGAAAGTTGTCATTAATATTCCGGCGGCAATATGTCCCGGGCCTATGGCTGATATGAAAGCTGAGAGCACGAACATCAAAATTGGGATTAACACTGTGTGTTTTCCGACGAGCGCAACAACTTTCTTTGAGAATAGTTCAAGTGTTCCGTTCTGTGAAGCCATTCCGAACATGAACGTAACTCCGACGAGCGTAACGAACATTGACGAGCTGAAACCTGCCGTAATCTGTGAAGCCTTCATTCCTCCGATTGTTCCGAGCACGAAAGCCGCGCCCAATGAGAAGAAGCCGAGATTAATTTTCTTGATGAAGCCGATTGCTACGACGACAACAAGAACTAATAATGAAATAATAGGTAGATATTCCTGCATGATATTTATTCTCCCCTCTGATAAAAATTAAAGCCTAATTCTCGCTGTGCCTTCCATTAAGAAATTGGCCGTCCTGAAACCGAATGTGTCATCAACTTCCGGGATTGTCTTTCCGTCCTCAAGCCTGAAATCAGCTCCGCACTCAAGAATTCCTGCCGGATGTCCAATCCTGATAAATTGTGTGTCAGCGTTCGGAGCTAAAACTTGATTAACGATTGAGCCGGGAGTTACCGCCGCCGCTGCTGTGCACATTGCTCCGGTCATTGCATATGAAGGATGAGGCTTTTGCATCGACATCATTCGTGAGAGCAAATCGATATTCTCCTTCGCGATCTCTTTACCGTCTGAAGTTGTGTATGCTTCGGGTTCAGCGACAAAAGTCATCTTAGGAATTCCCGGAGTGTCCCACGCTGAACGTTTGTAGTCCTCGATTAAGCCGAGTTTTACAGCCGCAAGTCCGCGAATTTTCTCGAGCAGATCAAGCATTTCGGGTTTAGCGTTGAGTTCATCAGGTAATTCTTTTCCCGTCAGGCCAATATCTTTTGCTTTAACGAAGACTAAAGGGTTAGCGGCATCGACGATTGAGACTTCGACTTTTCCGAAATCAGGAACGTCAAGAACATCTACAACGTTTCCAGTCGGCAATAATCCCTTGCCTAATGTTCCCGAAGGTTTTACGAACTTTAACTTTACCGGTGATGCTGTACCCGGAACTCCAGCAATCGCGAAATCCCCAGAATATGCGACTTCTCCGCCCGGAGTTTGCACGTCAGCTTCAATAATTTTCTTCGTGTTAGTGTTGAAAATTCTTACGCTGGTAACTCCGTCTTTCGCCTCAACAAGTCCTTTCTCAATCGCAAACGGGCCTACACCAGATGAGATATTCCCGCAGTTCCCTTTGTAACTCACAAGGGGCTTATCAACTGAAACCTGCGCGAACGTGTAATCAACATCAGCGTCAGGATTGCTTGATTTCTTGATGATTGCGACCTTGCTTGTAACTGAATATGAGCCTCCGAGTCCGTCAATCTGTTTAGCGTCGGGACTTCCCATTAATCTGAGCAGTAACGCTTCCCAGTCGTCATGATTTGCAGGCATATCATCTTCGAGAATATATACGCCCTTGCTTGTGCCGCCGCGCATAATAGTTACGGGCAGTTTCTTTACGCTGTCTGCCATTGAATTAATCCTCCGTGTGTATAAAATTTTTGTATGTGGATTTGTGTTGTGCTTGATGGGGAAATAATAAAGTAAACTTGATATAATGTGAAATACTAAAAACTTAATGATAAAATTAGTTCAGCTAATATTTGGAGGGTAACAATGGACTTCAAAGAATTACAATACGTCGTAACAATAGCGAGACTTCAGAAATTCACTAAAGCAGCAGAAGAATTACACATCAGCCAGTCAGCATTGAGCCAATACATAAGCAGTCTTGAGAATGAAATAGGCTTGAAACTTTTCGACAGGTTAGGGAAAAAATATGTTGTCCCAACTTATGCAGGGAAAAGATATATTGATTATGCGCGTCAAATTCTAGAGATAAAATCAAGCCTCGATGCCGAACTCGCTGACATAATCAAACGTGATGCGGGCATTCTAAACATTGGGCTTCCGAATATGCGCTGTACTTTCATGCTCCCTAAGACTTTGCCGGTGTTCAATCAAAAATATCCAAACGTAAAAGTTAATATCTTTGAAGGAACAAGCGAGATGATCGACAAAAGATTACTCGACGGCGATATTGACTTAGCTTTCTACAGCAAACCTCACAAGCTAAATCCCAACATTGAATATGAAACTCTTGCGACAGAAGAATTATTAATATGCACGTGCAAAGATCATCCTGCCTCAAAACTTGCCGACAAAAATAAATGGCTCGATATTCAAGCCGTAAAAGACGAGAAATTAATTCTGCTCTCACCCGAACAGAGAACAGGCCAAATCTCACGCTATTATCTTAGGCAAAATAATATTTCGCTCAAAAATTCAATCACAACTAACAATATGCCCGCCGTGATCTCACTTACAGAACAAGGCTGGGGAATATCATTCATTTTTGAGGCACATTTACGCTGGCATTCACCAACTCCCAAAATTGAAACGTTCAGCTTCGGAAGTCCGCGAGTAACTTCGGATTTCGTAGCAGCATATAGAAAAGGCGCATATCTCCCGAAGTATACGCGTGAATTTATCGCGATCGTCTCAAAACTTTATGCTTAAGCACGCAAATCTTACGTTCTCAGCTCTTCGGTCGTGAATTTATCGCAAAACTCAGCAAGCCGCTCTAACGCTCTCAGTTCCTCCGTCGTGAATTTGCCTCAAAATTTCTACAGCAACTTCAAGCGCACGTTTCCCGTCCATGCCTCCGACTACTGGGGGCTTATGTTCCTTTACGCAACTGACGAAATCAGCAAGCTCAAGTTTCAACGGTTCACTCTTCGGGAATACCGGCGTTTCTCGAATTTCGACTTGACCGTCAGGATTATTCACAACTCTGGAAATTTGTACGGATTGAAGCTCGTAATTAATCGTGATTTGGCGTTCTCTTTCGACGATTTCAAGCTGACGGCATTTCTTCTCAGCGCATCTTGACACGAGAACATGAGCTAATACGCCGTTTTCAAACGTGATTTGTGCGTCGGCGATGTCCTCAAAATTCGTAAAAACACATGCTCCAGTTGCCGCAATTTTCTTGATGGGAGAATTTACGAGGGACATTATAATATCTATGTCGTGTATCATTAAGTCAAGCACAACTCCGACATCATTAATTCTTCCGGTGAACGGGCAGGTTCTCCGGCTGTCGAGGTAAATCGGGTTGCACTGAATGCCTGAAACGTAACGTACTGCGCTGTTGAAACGCTCAACATGTCCGACCTGAAGCACGAGATTTTTTTTGTCGGCGAGTTCTAATAACTCTTCGGCTTCTTCCGGCTTAACTGTTACGGGCTTCTCAACAAGAACGTGAATTCCTGCGTTTAAGGCCGTCTTCGCAATTTCGTAATGTCTGCTTGTTGGAACGACGATTGAGATTGCATCAGGTGATTTTCGGCGGATTAATTCTTCAAGTGAGCCGTACGCTGGGACTCCTAAGTGTTCGCCGATGAATTTTGCTCTGTCAATGTCGCTGTCCGCAACTCCTACAAGCCTCGCATCAAGAAGCTCCGTGTAAATTCGCGCGTGGTGCTGGCCAAGATGACCAACTCCGATAACTCCAATTTTTTCTGCCATAATAAAAAATATCCTTCCCCTAAGAAATATTTTCATTATTACTATCACACTGACATTATAATTTGTGGCATAAAATTTTTACGAGTTCTCTTAAGTTTTGCATAATGAATTTTGCGCAGTCGATAAAGCCCCATGAAAACGTGTGTTATGTCGTCCGTGATGATTTATACCATGATAAAAATGTGAAATATTAAGTTGTTAGCGATGAATTTTGCTTCGAGAGTGTCGGCTAAGATGAGAAACTTTGATTTTGCAGCCATGATAAAAACTGTTGAGTCCTTGACGATAGACGATAAATTGTGTTCCGTGTAAAATCTCGCGTGATGCCAAACTAGATGCGAAGACTTGATTTTGGGGGCATATATACTTACATTGTGAAATATTCTGTGTAAAATCTCGCGTGGTGTCGGCCTGGAACAATACGCTTAAATTTCTTGTTGTATTAACTTCTATATGGATAAGTTTTGAATTATAACGTTAATTATTACCGTTGATATGAGTTGAGCGTTAATGTAAAATTTACCCAGTTTAGACATAATACCGATGAATAATGAGACATAATGCAATATCTGTCGGACTTTTGACGCGGAAATCTCGGCTTCCAAACGTTATTCATTGTAAATTATGTCAGGATAAAGAAATTTTCAGGAGGTAATTTAATCATGACGAAACAAGAAATCCTTGCAAAAGTTGATGAACTTATCGCCGCCCCGTCCGTATGCGCTGACGTAAAAGCTGCCGCTCAAGCCTACGCAAAATCTCAGGACAAAGCAATCGCTGAAGCACTCGTAAAAGCTCTTGAAGCCAACGTAAACAGCATTGATGAGACACTCGGTTTCGCGAGTTCTGACATGGGCAAAAAAGTTTTCGGTGAGGAAAGAGCCGCTGAAATGGTGAAAATCGGCCAGAAGGTTAAAGCTGAAGGAGGAAAATATTGCTTCTGTCCAGAATGCCAGGCCGGAAGTGTGATTTTGGAGAACAAAGCAGCTCTGTAAAAAATTTCTCACGATAATATTAAATTTATGGCTCTGTCATTAATCGGCAGGGTCATTTTTTACATGTTGAATGCTAAAATGTGTGATAATCTTTCACGCAATTATTTTCAGGAGGGAAAATTTTTTACATATGATATTAAGCGGAATTAAGAAAATTTTAGGATTAGATCCGAACGAACGAGCTTTAAAGAAATATTCGGGGCTTGTTGATATTGTTAATTCATACACAGAAAATATTCACGCGATGACCGACGACGAAATAAAATCACGCTTCAATGAATTACGCCAAAGTTCAGAGGAGCTTGATGATTTACTCCCGGAAGTCTTCGCTATAGTCCGTGAAGTCTCAGAACGAACAATCGGGCTTAGGCATTACGACGTGCAGTTAATCGGAGGAATGGCGCTTCATGACGGGCGAATTTCTGAGATGAAAACAGGCGAAGGAAAAACTCTCGTCGCTACTCTCGCTGTCGTGTTGAATGCTATGAAAGGTCAGGGAGTTCATCTCGTTACTGTCAATGATTATCTCGCTAAGCGCGACGCTGAATGGATGAGTCCAATTTATAATTTTCTCGGCCTCAATGTCGGAGTAATTTATCCATACATGCCTCCGGATGAACGCCGAGCAGCTTACGAAGCCGACATAACTTACGGGACAAACTCAGAATTCGGCTTTGATTATTTGCGCGACAATATGGCAATGAGACTTGATGAACGTGTTCAACGAGGACATAACTTTTGCATTGTTGACGAGGTTGACAGCATATTAATTGACGAGGCCAGAACTCCCCTCATAATCTCCGGAGCTTCTGATGATGATACCGAACTTTACACGAAAGCTGACGGAGCCGCGCGCATCATGAAAGACGGAGTTGATTACGAGAGCGACGAGAAGGAAAAAAGTATCTCAATCACCGAAGCAGGTATCCAGAAGTGCGAAGATTACTTGAAGATGCCCGGTTTATTCTCTGACGCGGCACATTCGGATTTAGCTCACAGAATTATTCAGGCCCTCAAAGCTCACAGAATGTTTAAGCGCGATATTGATTATGTCATCAAAGACGGCGAAATAATTATCGTCGACGAGTTCACAGGACGCTTAATGATTGGCCGGAGATACTCTGACGGGTTGCATCAGGCAATCGAAGCTAAAGAACGCGTGAAAATTGGCCGTGAAAGCATGACATTAGCGACGATTACACTGCAAAATTACTTCCGAATGTATCACAAGTTAGCCGGAATGACAGGAACAGCCGCGACCGAAGCCGAAGAGTTCAAGGAAATTTACGGCCTCCAAGTTGTAACGATACCGACGAACAAAACGATGATAAGAGTTGACAATCCCGATGTGATTTACGCGACCGAACACGAGAAATTCAGCGCAGTAGCCGATGAAGTCGAAGAACGCCACAAAAATGGTCAGCCCGTTTTAGTCGGAACAACTTCAATCGAAAACTCTGAACGTGTCAGCAAATTATTGAAGGCTCGCAAAATTCCTCATAACGTTTTGAACGCGAAATATCACGAGAAAGAAGCCTACATTGTTGCCCAAGCCGGACGACAAGGAGCCGTAACAGTTGCTACGAACATGGCCGGACGCGGTACGGATATTATGCTTGGCGGCAATCCTGAGTTTCTCGCTAAGGACAAAGCCGGTGAGGACAGCGCGGAATATGAAAAACTGCTTAAAGATTACTCGGTTTCGTGCAAGGCTGAGCATGAAAAAGTTGTTGAGCTTGGAGGACTGGCGATAATCGGAACAGAACGCCACGAAGCAAGACGAATTGATAACCAGTTGCGTGGACGTTCAGGCCGTCAAGGAGATCCGGGAACTTCGAGATTTTACTTGTCGCTTGAGGATAACTTGTTAAGATTGTTCGGCTCAGAGAAAATTCAACCTCTCGTAAGCAAACTCGGCATGAAAGACGGTGAAGCTCTCGAAAGCTCGATGCTCACGAAAATTATTGAGAACTCGCAGAAAAAAGTTGAGGAGTTACATTTTGACATTCGTAAACAGCTTTTAGCCTATGACAACGTAATGAACCAGCAGAGGGAAGCCGTTTATTCCGAGCGTGAAGCGATTTTGTCAACGCCTGATGACGAGATGCCCGCTTACGGCTGGGAAATTATTAGCGGAGTTATTGACGACACTCTTGATAAATATTTTCCGTCCGACAACTCAGAGCTTGAACCTGAAAGAGCCGCCGCGAGATTGAGGGCTTTATTCGGTGCAGGAGCTGAGGGAAAAATTGCGAGCGTTGATAATCGTCTTGACATGGAAGGAATGAAAGACGAGATTGTCAGCGGGATTAAAGCACGTTTCGACGCAAAAATTTCTGAGCTTAACGCAAGCGGTGAAGGAAATATTGCCGGAAATATAACACGTTATATTTTGTTGAATATTCTCGACACTGCATGGCGTGAACATCTCACGGGAATGGATGAACTGAGGCGGGGAATTGGTTTACGTGCAATCGGCCAGAAAGATCCGCTCGTTGAGTATCAATTTGAGAGCTACAACCTTTTCACTGAGACAATGACGCGCGTTAAAGAGACGTTTATTGAGCAGGCATTCAGGGTTCGAGTTCTCAGCGAGGATACGAGAAAAGAACGCAAAATGACGATGGAGAAGAAAGATTTTCAGACGAACGCGCCACAAGATGCTCCGAGAGAACCTGTGAAGAAAGCCGCTAAAATTGGCCGAAATGATCCATGTCCGTGCGGCTCGGGTAAGAAATATAAATATTGTCATGGAAGAGGCTTATGATACTTTATGCCATGATAAGGAGGGCTGTAACTTGATGAGAAAATTTTTGCTTGCAATCATAGTTCTTGCGTTTACAAGTTCAGCATTTGCAGGAGATTTGATTAAAGGCGGTCTCGATATGCGCAGAACCGGCGGCCTCAACATGTCAGGAAAACTTGACGTGAAAAGTAATCGCTCAGGCTCAATAATTAAGGCTGAAAATCTCGAATATAATTTATCCCGCATGAAGAGCATGAACCCCAACTTTGAGACTTATCCAGAAGCGGCGGGGATAATTTGGCTCAAGCATGTAATTTTCTCACGTTCTGACAACGGAGGAATTGAAGCGACGAGATTATACGTAATTCTTGGTCGTCAAGGTTTAGGCGGGAAATGGTTAAACTGGAATATTCCAATTCCGGCAAAAGGCACAACAGAAATTCTTGAAGCTAACGTTTATGATTTCTCAACTTTGGCGAAAATCAGCAGTGTAACTCCCGAAGAGAATATCAACGAGGGAATTATAAACGTAAAATTTCTCGGACTTCCTGACACGTTCATAATCGCTTTGTCATGGCGTGAACACGTTACTGATGTGCTCAACGTTGAAGGTTTGTGCTGGTTTCAGGAGGATTTAAGAGTTTGGGAAGCGATCCTTGAGGTCAATTCGCCGCAAAAGTTAGCCTATAAAACTTTTCCCGACAGGACAAACCCCGAAATTGACGACTTGAACACTGAGATAATTTACACATGGCGGAAAATTAATCTTGATCCATACCAATCAGAAGGCGAGCTTGCCAGAAATGAGAGATCAGGAGCCGCGTTTGGGCCTCATTTGGGGAGCGAGGGAGCAAATTTAATCATGAAAACTCTCGAAGCTAATAATATTCCCGCGCCTTCGGAAGCTATGACGGGTTTCAAGCGATCCAAGAATGACGGGGCTATACGATTGATAGAATATTTATCAAGTCAACCTGAGATAATTTTAGCAGAAGGAAGTCCGCGAAAAGTTCCTAATTCTGGAGCATTGACGCGTCTAGAAAAAGTTTTGCTTGCTAAATCCTGGCTGAGTTCCCAAAAACTTGACGTAAATCTATGCTGGCATTTCCCGTTTGATCCTGACGACAAAACTCCTTTATGTTCTGGCATGTTTTACTCGCCTGTTTTGGAAATTCAGGAAGGAAAAAAGGTAAAATTTTACGATATGCTTAACCAGAATTTACTTGACGGGACAAAAATATTCTCATTCACGAAGGATGAAAACGTTGTGTCCCGCCGTATTCCTGCGTCTGGTGCGAACTCTAACAGGCTGAGCGCAGTAATGGACTTAAAGCTGAATGAACAGGGGATGTTGAGCGGAACTGTGAAGGTAATTCTTCGAGGCGGCTGGGGGGCTTTAATGCTTGGCTCTAATCCGACTGAAGGCACAGCGAGAGGAGCATTGCTCTCATTATTTCCGGGATTGACGAACTACAAGAACGTGAAACTTGCAAGAGTTAAGGGGGTTCCTGAGATTTCGTTTACCCTTGATAATAAGCCCGGTGTTGGAGGAAGCGGCTCCGGAATGCTCGCGATAATTCCGTTTTTTGAGCCTGTTGCGATGCGAAAACTCGGCGGCTATGAACCTCCTGTTGAGATAAGATTTCCGTTCGTTGTCGACCAGAATATCACGATAGGATTTCCAAAAGGAGTATCACAGTCATTGCTTCAAGGGAAAGTGAATAAAAATCCTGACAAAATAAATTACAGCGAGAACTACAACAACAGACGGAATAGATTAATCGCAGATGCCAGGTTTGAGCTAAACATGCAGAGCGTGAGCGCGGGGAATATGTCGTTGCTTCGTCAAAAACTTGATGAGTGGCGTAGATTTTCGTCAAAGCATATACCGATAAGATAAAGAGTGTCGACGAAGGGAATATGTCCTTGTTTCGTTGATTGGCGGAGTTTTTCAGCAAAGCATAAGGAAGCTGAAGCCTGGAACATAAAGAGTGTTAGCGAAGGGAATATTGGCGGAGATTTTCATTAAAGCATAGCTGAGGCCCGAAATCTCAGCACATAGAATAAGTCATTGCTTCGTCAGATGGCACATATATTGAATTAAGATTAAGGAAGAATTAACATGAACGGAGAAAATATTGCAGTCGTAAAATTAAACGAGGCTTTAAGGAACGCGATAAAATCACTCGGAGTTGATGAGGCAGACGACGTTTTCGAGAAGCCCAAGCATGAAGGACACGGGGACCGCGCGGCCAATTCAGCGATGAAGTTAGCGAAACGGTTAAAGTCCAATCCTCGCGAAGTTGCCCAGAAAATTACGGATAATCTCAAATCCGACGTAATAATTAAGAGTGAAATTGCCGGGCCTGGATTTCTCAACGTATTTTTGTCGGGAAAATTTTACGGTGAAGTCGTCAATGATATTCTGAGACAGGGAAAAAATTACGGCTCAGTCAATCTCGGCCAATCACGGAATATTCAGGTCGAGTTCGTCAGCGCTAATCCGACCGGGCCCCTTCACATTGGACATGGACGAGGCGCGGCGGTTGGCGACAGTGTTGCGAGGATATTAGCGTTTACGGGCTGGAACGTTCAGAGGGAATATTACGTGAATGATTCGGGCTTGCAGATTACGAACTTGGGAAAATCGACACAGGCGAGATATTTTGAGTTACTCGGCAAAAGTTCTGAGTTTCCCGAAGGAGGCTACAAGGGCGAATATATTTATGATTTAGCACGCGAGATTATAGAGCTTGAAGGGAAAAAGTTTTTGGACGTTCCTGCTGAAGAGAGCTTAGACTATTTCAAGAAATACGCCGCCGAAAAAATTATGTCGAGCATTAGGGAAGATTTAGAGACGTTCAGAGTTGAATTTGATAAATTTTTCCCGGAAGGATATTTACATGAAAACGGGCTTGTCAAATCAGCAATGGAAGACTTAAAAGCTAGGGGCTACGCTTATGAACAGGACGGAGCTTTATGGTTCAAGACTGAGGACACAATCGGCGACGACAAAGACAGAGTTTTAATCCGCGCGAACGGCATTCCTACATATTTTGCTTCGGACATCGCTTATCACCGAAATAAATTCATCACACGAGGCTTTGAGCGTGTTATAGACGTTTGGGGAGCTGACCATCACGGATATATCGCGAGGATGAAAGCGGCTGTTAAAGCTATGGGGAAAAATCCGGATGACTTTGAAGTCTTATTAATTCAGCTCGTTAATCTTTTACGAGGCGGAAAAATCGTAACGATGTCAACCAGAGCCGGAGAGTTCATAACATTGCGAGAAGTTCTTGATGAAGCCGGAGTTGACGCAACACGTTTCTTTTTCTTGACGAGACGAAGCGACAGCCAATTAGATTTTGACTTGGACTTAGCGAAGAAACAGGGCAGTGAAAATCCCGTGTTTTACGTTCAATATGCTCATGCTCGGATTGCGGGAATTTTGCGGGAGTTCGAGAAACGCGGAGGAAATTTAGACGCTGTTAATGAAACTCCGGCAGAAATTTTTGACAACAAAGACGCTCGCGAATTGGCCGATGCATTATCGTTCTATCCTCAGGAAATCGCACAGGCTTCACGAGAATTAGCTCCTCAGGTTTTGACTGGTTACGTCTTGAACTTGGCGGGAATTTTTCACTCGTTTTATAACACGAACAGGATACTTGATGAGCCTGACGAGAAAGTTTCATCCGGACGAATAAACTTAATCAGGGCCGCGAAAATCGTAATTGCCTCATGCCTTGAGCTTCTAGGTGTAAACGCGCCGGAAAGAATGTGAATTATGCCGTCGCTGAAACGGATTGCATTAATCGTTCTGGCAGTTCTTGGGCTTGCTATAGCTGTGGGGTATTACAGGTTTGAGCTTGAGAGGATTGCGCAAATTCGAGCTGCGATCGGTAAAAGTGAAGAACTCTTGAAGCAGAAGCGTCAAAGTGTGCAGGATTACAAGGAGAAAGTTGCGTTTTACAAGACTGAAGAGGGAGCGGCCCATTTGGCACGTGAACAATATAATCTTGTAGGAGCAGGCGAGACTGTAATTTTGTTGCGGAGTCCTGACGTTCAGGCTGAAGAGTATTAAGCGTAAAGAAAATCCCCCTTGAGAGTTTTCTACGAGGGGGAAACTTTTTACTTTGCTTTTTCGGCTAACCTTTTACCTAATTCATAGGCTTTGCGCAAATCTTCCGGGAAAATTTTTTCTCGTTGTTCAGCTTTCACGCTTTCACTAAACATATTCGCGTTATATTTCGAGTAATC
>JAFTCP010000013.1 GCA_017454625.1 Synergistaceae bacterium | reverse complement strand
TTGCGTGCTGATTACGGCTTCGGCTTCCATTGTGTCGTCGTCGGTGATGATTACGGTCATGAAGGCTTTTTTGTCCCGGCGTGAATAATTTCCGGCGATAGGTTCACCGTCAAAGCGTTCCTCTTCGATTTCGCCGCGATTATCGTCGTCGTCATCATCATTTTCATCATCGTTGTATTCAGGCTCAGGGTCCGGCTCAGGTTCAGGCTCTTTCACTTTGGGAGTTGTGCGTGATTTTTTAGGACGTTCGGGTTCATCATAAAGCCCCTGTTTGATGTCGGCGGCAATCTGGGGCAATGCGTCAGCTCGGTCATTCGTTGCGGCTATGTAGGCTTCAACGCGGGAATATCCCCTGTCAATATATTCATTTGCGGCATCATCACGTCCCTTAGCTATCCATTCGCGCTGGTTTTTCTGGAGTTCCCTGAAATCTTTCGTCGATAAATCCTTTTTGAGTTCGTTCCATACTCGTGTTAAATTGCGGTCGGAACGTGCGAATTTTGGGTAATTCCGCTTCATCTTGAGATACTCGGCATCACTCAAAGCAAAAGCTGGGGAAGCGAACAAGAATAATAATGTTAAGACTGCAAATAAACGTTTCATGATAAAACCTCCAACATGAAGAATTTTCTGCATTATACCGCATTGGAGATTTTACCTGTGGGATTATTGCAATATTTAAGCTCAGTATGACTTAAAACTCACGAAATATTTTGCGCGGCATTTGGAATATTCGACGGCTTCAAATACAAACCTCATTTCGTGTTCATAAGAATTTTAATCTCGTTGATGACTTTTTTGCGGCTCGTTGTTATGGCCTTGAATAACCTATGAACGATAACGAGAGGGATTAAGGCTTTGTGCTTGACTGTTAAGGGATAAAGCGCGTGTATCTTGTTAATCGGAGGGAAAATTTTACGCCAGATGTATTTTGCGCGGCTTCCGTTGACTTTAGCGAGTTCGTTATTGACGGAGTTTATGATATTGCCGTAAGTTCCTGATGAGAGAATATAATTCAGCATATTTTTATTAGCGTCAGCGAGTTCATGACTTCCGAAGAGATTTAGCGCTAATGTTCGGTTATTGGCCTCAAAGTCGGAAATTCCGAGTTTCTCAAGTTCCCGTGCGACATAATCAAAGTCGAGCTTGTCAGCAAACTTTTTCATGAACACGTAAACATCAAGCAATGAGCGTAAGCCCGTTCCTCCTCCTGAATAATGCTTGAACTCGTGAGCCGTCATGTATAAATACAGGTCTTCGGGGCTGAAATGGTATGCGTAATTTTTCCCGTCGTCAGGTAGTAATTTTTCTCTTATTCCGGCGTAATATTTGCAGAGTTTTTCACCTTCCATGCTTGAGAATAACTTTCTATGCATCTCGAAGTTACTTACTGGCCGCTTAAAATATACGTCGTGATGACCTGTGCCGAACTCTTCAACGGTAAAATCAAGCTGAAGCATAATTTCCCTGACATCATCAGCCCTCGAAGGATTAATTAACACATCAACATCCGACATCTCGCGCATTCCGAAGGCCGGGTAAAAACTTTTCAGCACCGAACCTTTCAGCGGCATGTACCAAATTCCAGCGTCTTCAAGCCTCGTAAAAACTTTCTCGCTGTTAATCCCCAGCAGGGCCAATTTTTTGAGAGCCTGACCCCGCGCCTGAGTGAATAATTCGTGCTTAATTCCGGCGTAGTCCAAAGCTGAAGCGATTATTGACGCGATCATATGAGACTTCGCAAACTTGTAAATCCCCTCAATGTCCGAAATTTTGTTTACGTCCGGAGTTTCCTTATTGACTGCACAGCCGGCGAGATAAATTACCTGTTCTTGAACTTGCATATTAACCTCTTGAGAAAAATTCTGAGCGAAATTGTGTGAAGAATTATAAACGTGTAGAGCCTGAACGAGAAACTTTTTACGCTTCGTTCTTGCCCGTTGCGAACAAAACTTGTCATAATGCCTAAAATGTCGTCGTCGGTAATCCCGTATTCTTTAGCGACGCAGTTATCACCGAGAATGACGTAATCATTTTCGCGGACCTGAATTATCCTGTGCAGGACGTATTTATCCGGCGGCCTTCGGTATAATACGACATCACCGACTTTACAGCGTGAACTTGTCTTGCGCTCGACCGTGAATAAATCTCTTCCCTCGCGTAAAAGGGGCATCATGCTTCTTCCGACGTTTGAGTAAGTCAGTGTTCCAGTTTCAGCAAGATAATCTTCAAATTTCAATCGCGTCTGTTTTTCTGAGTTAATTAACGGCATGTTGATAATCGCGTTATCATTGACAGTAAACACGATTACTCTTCAAGCGCGCCTGTCTTTCTAAGCTCATCAAGAGCGTGTTTAACGTCGCGTTCGATTACCTCAGCGGGAGCGTCGAATTTCTCGCGTATTGCATTAACAATTTCGGCTTCGGTTGTGTCGTTCTTCAGGAGTTCGACGATGAAAGCGAGCGTTGAATTTCCCTTGATTACTCCGGAAAATTTTGCTTTACCCGACGGGACGATAATTAAGTCATTGCCGGTGTTATGGGTGATGAAATCTTTGCTGAGTTTCATTATTTATTTCTGCGCAATCCTTTCGTAACATAATTTTGCGGCTTCGATACTCATATTGCAACGGAGCCGGTAAAGTTTCACGTGCTTAATCATTGTATCAAGGAGTTCAAGAGTTTTTGCGAGATTGGCCGGATTTGAGGGCCTGTAAGTCTGAGCTAATAATCTCGTGTATGCTTCAGCTACGGAAATCTCATCAATATAATTTTCCTCCGAACGTTCAAGAAGACATATTGACTTCAACGGGACAGCAATATTATTCCCCAGCCTGTGCTTGCCGTTAAAGGGAGTTCCGTAAACGACGGCTTGAGTTCCTGTGATGTTGATTAAGGGCTTATCGTCATTGACCATCACGACGCGTTCACCGAGAAATTCTCGCCACAAAGCTGAATGCGTAGATTTTCCCGTCCCGCTTGGAGCTGTGAACATGAAAGCGTTTTCATCGACAGCAAGAGCCGAACCATGAAACAGGAACGTATTATATTCGGGCATTTTCTCGGCAATTTTGCGATAAACAGCAAGCTCCTCAAGATAACTTTCCGGGAAATTTTCAAGCTCTGACTGTTCGCGCGAAATGTCATCTTGAGAAGTCGAAACGTGAAAATCAGGGATGCCGTCAAAGACGTAATCCCTGCAATAATCATGAATGTCGGGATAAAGTGAGTTAATCTCTATGATTTTTCCCGCAATCTTGTAAGAACGTATCATGCTGATAATTTTACAACATATTATCCAATCGGATATTCCGGCGTGAGTGTGCCGCCGCTTTTCGTGATTACATCTTCTGATGAAAAGCGGATTACTTCAACTTCAAGCGGGATATACTTTTTCTTCTGCATAAAAAGAAACCTCCTTTATTAATTCCAAACAGGCGGCAATACCGTATCTTTGCTTCTCGTGATTATATCTTCTGACGAAAAATGAATAACCTCAATTTCGAGGGCAATATAATAAAATTAAACCTCCGGCATCACTGTAGCGCTGCTTGTGATTACATCTTCCGACGCAAAACTAATTACTTCAACTTCAAGCGGGACATACTTTTTCTTGTGCATAAAACGCAACTTCATTTGTCAATTCCATATGATTGGCATCACAGTATCATTCTTCCTGCTGTCTGTGATTACATCTTCCGACGCAAAACGGATGACCTCAATTTTCACGGGAATATATTCTTGCTTCATTCTTTCCTCCTCTTTATACTCGCGGCGTTTCTATCATGCTTGAGTTAATCGTGCCGACATTGCCGCCTTCAAATTCGATAATCTCAACTTCGGGGGGAATATATTTACTCTTCATGATTTCCTGTTCACCGTCCTGTTCCGGCCAAAAAATAATCACCAGCGCCAAAGAGTATAAAATACTCCCTCGTGCTGATGATTAGCCTGTGTTGTGAAAGGATATGATTAGAGACAAAAATAGTGTGATATGAGGTGATGTGATGTGATGTGAAAGTATACACGACCATTTTTATGCTGTCAATCCTTTCTTTGCGAGATTTTATGCTGGTAATTATTGCACTTTGTGAAGATAAAATCATCATGCTCATAATGACTTTCACGCAGGAAAATTGACGTTTATGCAGGGTACGGGAAGAGAAAGAAATATTGTGATAAAATTTACGTTAAAACTTCAAGAAAGGGGAAAATAAAAATTGACATTGGCTGAAATTTTCTGTACAATGCGCTCAACGCTCAACGCTCAACGCTCAACGCTCAACGCTATAGCCTAAGTTTTTGCCTTAATTTCTTAACTCTTCAAACTTTTATTTTACCACAAAAAATTTATCGAGGTGCCGGAAATGTTATTTAATTCCTGGCAGTTCGGAGTATTTTTGCCCGTTGTTTTTGCGCTTTATTGGGCATTGCCTCATCGTTTCAGATGGTTAATAATTCTCATATCAAGTTACTGGTTCTATATGAGCTGGAATGTTAAGTATGTTGTGTTAATCCTCTTCACGACGATAATATCATACATGGCCGCGCTTCTCATTGAACGTTTTCATGATAACACGAGAGCCAAGAAATTCATTCTCACGATTACGCTAATATCATGCTTAGGAGT
>JAFTCP010000140.1 GCA_017454625.1 Synergistaceae bacterium | reverse complement strand
GAACGTATGCGAAGGTTCGGTGTAATAATAGGCCATGAAAAAATTTCTCCTTTCAAAAAATTTTGCGCTTAATAATAACACGTGAAGGGAATAAAAATTTTCGGAATATACGGCCGACTTGAGCGGGCGGGTGGGTGGGAGCGAAAGTCGGCCGTCAATAATCTCTTTCAATGACGAGTATATGAAAATTTAACAACAAAATAGAACATGTTATATTTTTCGCTCTAAATAATTATCTTTTATCTGAAAATTCAGTGCTATCGTCAGGCGTGTATAATAACTTGCAAATTTTTATCCAGATTTTACAAAATTTACGGAGCTGATAACTTTATGAACGTCAATTTACTATTAAGTCAGAGGCGTATAATCGTCCTCACGAAAATATCATGAGTGATAATTTCTTCATGCAACAAGCCGGAAATGTTTTTTCTAGTGGTGATGTATCGTTAATCGACCGAGATAATTTTCAAGCCCAGAACGAAATTTTGCGTGGTGATGCGTGTATACATGATAACTTTTTCATGAATGAGGCTTTAAATGAAGCTCGCAACGCTTTTTCTCGCGGTGATGTCCCAGTCGGAGCATTAATCGTTCGCAATAATGAGATTTTATCTTACGGAAGCGACGCAAAAATTTCTGACCCGACCGAACACGCCGAGATTATCGCAATTCGTTCATGCGCGCGAAAACTTAATCACTGGAATTTATCCGGATGCACTCTCTACGTTACTCTTGAACCATGTCCGATGTGTGCAGGAGCTTGCGTTAATGCGAGAATTTCACGAGTTGTTTACGGCGCGAAAAATTACAAGTCAGGAGCGGCAGGAACTCTCTATAACATTTTGCAGGACTCAAGATTAAATCACACTTGCAAAGTTCAAAGCGGAGTGATGCAATCAGAATGTCTAGCAATCCTTCAGGAATATTTTTTACTCAGGAGAAAATCATCATGATACAGAAATGTTCATTCTCTGACCTGAAAATTTTTGCACCAGAAAACAGCACAACTTCCCTTGCAAGTGAGCTTCAATGCCCGGAATTAGCTGCAAGAGTTCTCAAGATGATTAAAGGTGATGAGGATATTTCGGCTCTTCGTGAATGGATTCATCCTGACTTCACAAAACAAATTGACAGCCTTGACTTAGGGACAGGGGGAAAAGAAGCTAAAGCCCTCTGGGAAGCAAAAAGTTCGTTTGGAAATGTCTTAGTCTATGGCGATTATGATACCGATGGAATTTCTTCAACTGTGCTTGCAATGGAAATCTTCAGGAATAAAGCCGCTCAAGTCCGATATTTCATTCCAAGAAGGGACGTTCACGGCTACGGATTAAACGCCGGAGTTCTTGAAAAAGTTCCAGGCTGGGGATGCAATACTTTAGTCGTCGTTGACTGCGGAACGAATGACAGCGAGATGTTAGAGGTCTTACGACAGAAGGGAATAAATATTTTCGTCTTCGATCATCATTCCGTTTCTTCAGCCGTAACAATCCCGACAATCGTAAATCCCTGTATTAACATGGAAGCCGGCGAAGTTCAGAAAATTTGCGCGACTGCTGTATTATGGTGCTGGGCTTGGAAAGAAAATATTGTTCCGAGAAAATTTTTGCAGTATGAGGTTGATTTAGCCGCTCTCGCCACGATTGCTGACTGTATGCCCCTTCATAATCTCAATCGTTCGCTCGTTCGTTATGGAATGAACTTAATGCGTAATAACCCGCGACGAGGCTTAAGCGCATTATTCGACTGTCTCAGGATTAACAGGCCGCAATTGACCGAAGAGCATTTATCGATGCGAGTAATCCCATGTTTGAACGCGCCGGGAAGAATTGCAACAGCAGATGCCGGAGTTCGTGCTTTACTCGGAGCAGGAAGCAACGATTTAGTCTATAACTGCGTAAATGAACTCGTAAGAATTAACCGGAAACGCCAAGCCTGGACTGATAATATAGCTAAAGAAATTGACAACGGGATTTTATCAGGAGAATTTACTCAGAAAGTTTTATATCATGAAGATTGGCCAATCGGTGTATTAAGCGGAGTTGCAAGCCGTGTTTGCGCTCAATATAACAGGCCGATTGTCTTAGCTGCTCCAGTTGGCTCAAAAGTTATTCGCGGGACATTGAGAGTTCCTGAGGGAGGCGATGCCGTAGGAATTTTACACGAAATTTCTGATAAACTCGACGCTTGGGGAGGCCATAAGTTTGCGGCAGGTTTCTCCGTAAGTTCCCAGAATTGGCCGGAAGTCCGCGATGAACTCGAAAGAATGCTTCAAGACATCGTGATTAAACCGGAAAATATTATCCCTGTGATTGAGATTGCTCCGTCGGATATAAGCATATCAGATTGGCGCGCAGTCTCTGAACTCGGCCCGTTCGGGAATAATAATCCTGCTCCAAAGTTTTACGTCGACAAAAATTTTGCGGGCTCAGAAATTAACTCAATGGGAAAAGACGGCGGACACAGCTACATTCGCGTCAATAATGCCCGGCTCTTAGCGTTTAACACTCCGGCAAGCGATATTGTTGACATTTTCAGCGACATTAAAGGCTGGATATATCATCCCAGATTAGATTACTGGAAAAATGAAGAGCAGTTGCAATTTATACTTGATTACGCTGTTATGTAAACTTGACACGTGAGCGATATTGTTGACGTTTTCAGCGATATTCGAGAATGAAAATTAATTTTGGTTATGCTGTTATGTAATTTACACACTTGACAATAAAGATATAATTTCACAAACAAAAAGGCGTTAATTATATTGCCGGCAAAATCTATACTGGCAAAGTTAAAGTTTGGGTTTGTCATTCATATTCAAACTATTGGAAAATGAAAGAAGGTGTTTAGTGATGGCAGGTGCCCTTGAAACTCTTGATACTAGCAGAGACAGTTTTTCATCGATTATTAACAGTGTTCCATCAATTGATAACTCATCGAATTATTTACATGATATGTATGCTTTACGTGATGAATTTTTCCTGAAAATTCCTCCGGCTTCACAGCAGGAATGTGTCCGCTCTCTCTGGCAGGAGTTGTGGGCAAAATCCATGCTGTCATTAAATCCTGAACAATTAAACCAGCTCGGAGAAGCATTTGTTTTTGCGGCTCATGCTCACAAGGACCAGTTCAGGAAGTCAGGAGACCCGTATATTATTCACACTCTCAGTGCGGCATTAATTCTCGCTGGAATGCATTTAGACATGTCTACGTTGATTGCGGCTTTGCTTCATGACACGATAGAAGATACTTCTGTTACTGGTGAGGATGTCCGCGAAAAATTCGGTGCTGACGTTGAAACTCTCGTTAAGGGCGTTACGAAATTAGCCGGTGAAGACGTGAAAGAGTTCATGTCCCGTGAGGATTTGACGAGCGAGAATTTACGGCGAATGTTTATCGTTATGGCTCAGGATATACGCGTTGTTTTAATAAAACTTGCTGACAGGTTGCACAACATGAGAACTCTCGGAGTTATGAGGCCGGAAAAACAGGAACGAATTGCGCGCGAGACAATGGAAATTTACGCTCCTCTTGCTCACAGGCTCGGAATTTATCACATGAAACGTGAGCTTGAGGATTTATCGTTCATGTATCTTCAGCCCGATGTTTACGCCGAAGTCGAAGCCCGCGTGAAAAAACGTATGCCCAAGATGGAAGAAGTAATTGCGAAAGCCCGAAAAATTCTTGAGGACAGGTTGCAGAGTGATAATATCCCTTGTCGAATTAAAGGACGCTCCAAGCATTATTACAGCATTTACGAGAAGATGCAGCGTAAAAAGATTTCGTTTGATGAACTTTATGACATTCTCGCCGTTCGTGTTCTGGTTTCTGACGTTACAACCTGTTACTCGGTTTTAGGCATCGTTCACTCAATATGGGTTCCAATTCCCGGCCAATTCGACGACTACATAGCCCAGCCAAAGAGCAACATGTATCAATCACTTCATACAACAGTTATGGCGTTCGGTGTTCCTTTGGAAGTTCAAATCAGGACTTACGAGATGAACAATTACGCCGAATATGGAATTGCCGCTCACTGGGTTTACAAATCCGGCGGAGGTTCACGAAAAGCGATTAAGGGAATGGACGCGCGCTTAATCTGGGTAAGTCAGGCCCTCGAAGCAGGACAAAACGGAGATACTGAAAAATTCATCGACATTCTCAAGACGGATATTTTGTTGACGAACGAGCTTTATGTTTTCACACCGGACGGCAAGCCCTTAATTCTTCCAAACGGAGCAACAACTTTAGATTTCGCGTATTACGTTCATACTGAGGTCGGCAATCACTGTGTCGGAGCAATGATTAACGGCAGGATTGTCCCGCTTAACACGCAATTACACAGCGGCGATATGGTAAAAATTCTCACGTCCCCGAACGGTTCACCGTCTAAAGATTGGCTGAAGATTGTCAGTTCAGCGAAGACGAGAGCGAAAATCCGAAGTTACTTCAAACAGGCCGAGAAGAACGAACGCGAGGAAAAACTCGAACGCGGCTGGAAGTTGATAGAGCGTGAATTAAAGCGTCGAGGGTTAAGCGATGTCAAACGTGAGGATTTTAACAACATCGAGGAAGAATTAATCCGTGTCGGTTCCGGCTCAATCGGTCCCGGTGAAGCCGCACAGAAATTATCACTCGCATATCTTCAGCATCATCATTCTTCAGAGCCTCAGACTGTCCCCGTCGAGTTCGAGCATGAGCCTCCTGTTCAGAAGAAGAAGGATAATAAATCTGATATTCTCGTCGAAGGTGAAGGAGGCGTGAGCGTTACATTGGCTTCTTGCTGTGATCCTGTTCCTGGCGATGAGATCGTCGGCTATTCTTCATCTCGAAGGGGAATAACCGTTCATTGCGCGAATTGTCCGAGCTTGAAAGCCCTCAAAGGGAAAAATACACGAACCGTAAATGTCTCATGGTCAATCCCTGAGCAGGATTACAGCCCCAACCGAAAGCCGAAGATTTACATTGCCAAGCTCAAAACTGAAGGAATAGACCGCGAGGATTTAATAACTGACATAAGCCATTCTGTAGGTCTCGAAGGAAGCAGCATCGCCGGGATTAAAGCGACAATGGTCGGGAACAGCTTAATGCGAATAAAACTTGCCGTCAGGGTGAAAAATCTTGAACATTTATATTCTGTTATGGCAAAATTAAACGAAGTCAGAGGAATTATCACAGTAACAAGAGGGTAAACAATGAGAATATTAATTCAACGTGTAAAGCGCGCTTCAGTTACGATTGAGGGAAAAGAACGCCGCGAAATCGGACAGGGAATGTGCGTATTAATCGGCGTAACTCACGGAGACACGGAAGCTAAAGCTGACTGGCTCGCTGAGAAAATGACGGGCTTACGAATTTTTGCGGACGACGAAGGGAAAATTAATTTATCGCTCAAGGACATTGACGGTGAAGTTTTGTTAGTCTCGCAATTCTCGCTCTATGCCTCGTGCGAAAAAGGAAGACGGCCGGGCTTCACGAATGCCGCTAAACCAGAAGAAGCCGAAAAGTTGTATGATTATTTCGTGTCGAAAGTCAAAACTATGGGCCTGAAGAATATTCAAACCGGCGAGTTCGGAGCTGATATGACCGTAGAGATTATTAATGACGGACCTTTGACTTTTATTATTGACGCGTAAGGAGAAAATATAATCTTTTTCATTAGGTGCACGGCTATTATTATTCTGGTTGTAGCTGTAACACTAAGAAAGGAAAAATTGCATGAACTATAAACGCTTTTCATTAGGGGCATTATGGACAAACGGATATTTGTTCTGGGATGACGAGACTAAAGATGCTTTTTTCGTGGATCCCGGCGGGAATACTAAGCATGTCAGGAAATTTTTAGCTGATAACGATTTGAAGCTCAAGATGATTTTATTAACTCACGGGCATATTGACCATATCGCGGGCATTCATGAGCTTGTTAATCTCGTCGGCGATAATATTTTCATCGGCTCAAAGGACGCTTTCATGCTTCGTCATCCGTCATTCGAGCTTCAGGAGTTGTTAGGAGTAAGCTGTTCGGGGCTTGAGAATTTCAAGGAAGTTGACGAGGGAAGAATTATCGATTTTCCCGGCTACACAATAAAAGTCCTCGAAACTCCCGGACATACTGAAGGCAGCGTGTGTTACTTAATCACCGACAAAGATAATCATTCACTGTTAATTTCCGGCGACACGTTATTTGCTCAGAGCGTCGGACGAACTGACCTTGAAGGCGGAGACAGCTTGAAACTCGAAGTATCGTTAAGGCGATTGGACACGTTACAGGACAGCTTACACGTTTTGCCGGGACACGGGCCGGATACAAGCATAGGCGAAGAGCGCGAGTTAAATCCTTATTGGCCGAGATAAAAAATTATGAAAATGTTCAAGTATTTATCTGGAATGCTGGGAATGGACGTTGGCATCGATTTAGGCTCATCAAATGTCGTCGTCTACGTCAAGGATAGAGGTATCGTGTTCAGTGAGCCTTCAGCCGTTGCCATGAGAAAATTACCGCGAGGAGCAGGCTTTGAGGTTATCGCCGTCGGTCAAGAAGCAAAAGCTATGTCCGGGAAAGTCCCGCATGGAATTGAAGCAATCTGGCCTCTGGAAGGCGGAGTAATCGCGAACTTCGACATGACACAGGAATTAATACGCTACTGTTTGAGGCGAATAAATTCGGGTAATGCCTTCAAAGTTCATCCCCGCGTTGTAATCTCAATCCCCGCCGAAGTTACCGAAGTTGAACGCAAAGCCGTAATCGACGCAACACTCGGTGCAGGAGCAGGAGAAGCCTTCGTTGTTGAGGAGCCTATAACTGCAGCGCTCGGTGTCGGACTTCCGATTGATAAGCCTCACGGATGCATGATTATTGACATTGGCGGCGGGACAAGCGAAGTCAGCGTAATTTCACTCGGCGGAATTGTCGTAACGAGTTCACTAAGAACTGCCGGGAAAATGATGGACGGAGCAATTGTGAATATGGTTCGTTCGCGTTATGCTTTGTTAATCGGTGAAGCTACGGCTGAAGAGGTGAAAAATACAATCGGTTCTGCTCTGCCGTTGGAAAATGAACTCGAAATGAACGTTAAGGGCCGGGATTTATCGGATGGACTGCCGAAGAGTGATACGGTTTCTTCCGTTGAAGTCCGGGAAGCTCTGGAGCCTATACTCGTGAGCATTGAAGACATGGTGAAAGTTGCTCTCGAAAAAATGCCTCCTGAACTCGCAAAAGATGTAGTTGACAGAGGAATAATCTTAACCGGCGGAGTTGCTTTGATGCGCGGACTGAGTGAGAGATTATCGCGGGCAATTAATACTCCCGTAATCGTCGCGGATAAACCGTTGTATTCAGTTGCGTTAGGAGTTGGAAAAATTTTAGACAATATCGATTCCATGAGCAAAATTTTAACGTCGGTTGAGCGCGGAACTCGTTAAATGGACAACAATAATACCCGCAATACAACAAGAGAATGGGCACACGGACTTACAGCCTTAATCTTGGGATTATTTTTACTCGGCGTGAGTTCAGGACTTGGCATCATGAAGAATATTATTGACATTTGGGGAGCAATTTTATTCGTCCCGGAATATCCTGCTGTAGTTTTGCGGGAAATTTATTTAGGCTGGCGGTCTCGTTCAAACGACAATAATTATCTCAACACAGAAATTGCGAAATTAAGGAATGAGAACGCCGCTTTACGTCTTGAACTTGCGAAAATCACGAGCGAGAAGAATTACACGATTTCCAGCGATGACGTGAAAACTGCACGAGTAACACTGAGAGCGCCTATGTCATGGTGGAGCGAGATACGAATTGACAGGGGAGAACAGGACAAAATCACTCAGGGATTACCCGTTTTCAGTGAGGGATATTTAATCGGACGCATCAGCACGGTATCATTGATGTCATCTTGGGCGGAATTAATCACGTCTCCTTCGTTCATGATACCTGCAGTAATCGAGGAGACGCGGGATTTAGGCGTTATCACCGGAGAAGGTAACGGGGTAGTTCTGCTGAAATATATTCCTGCTGGCCGGAGCGTTCATTTGGGAATGAAAGTTTGTACGGCTATGGTCGGTGAACAATTGCCGCCTGGTCTTCCGATTGGCCGGATTGCTGGTGAGTTTCCTGCCGGCTCTGATGGTTACAAGATGTATAGAGTTGAGCCGGGAGCGGATATGTCAAGATTTTACACGGTGAGTTATTGATGTTATTAGTAATTTTATGGCTGGTTCAGGACTTATTGACTGTTTTTATCGGAGGAGGAATGCAAATTCCCGGTTTCTTCATGCTTGGAGTTGCATATAAATTATTGATTGACGAGGGAAATGATGACAGTCTCTGGGCAATTTGGAGCGCGTTCGCTGGCGGGGCTTTATGGGATTTACGCTGGGTAGGAATTCCGGGATTTTTCACGCTTGGTTATGTCGCTGTCGTCCTCGTAATAATTCAGGTCTGGGGATTAATTCCTCCTCAAGGCCGAATTTCCGGGACAGGCTGGCTCGTGTTTATTCTCTTGGAAATCACACAGTTAATTCCTCCGATGCTTCCTGTGTTAATTCTCGGCGGCAATATCGGCTGGAGTTATTTTCTGTATCAACAGGCTTATTCACTTCCGGCAATTTTCGTAACGATGGCAATATATTCTCAAAAAGTACGTGATATGAAGGTGTGAAGTGCTGAGCGTGAGGGGAATTGATGATACGTTATGTTAAAGTTCAAAGTTGATGAAAATTTTTACATGTGAGGTTTGATATGAGAGTTTTATATGCTAATTTTTTATGGGGAAAAAGTGAGTGTTGATTATGAAAAGTTTAAATTTTTGCGGCTGATGTGAGGTTTTTTGATTATGAAAA
The DNA here is from genome assembly GCA_017454625.1 of Synergistaceae bacterium. Taxonomy (GTDB): domain Bacteria; phylum Synergistota; class Synergistia; order Synergistales; family Aminobacteriaceae; genus JAFUXM01. The sequence goes on along the minus strand of JAFTCP010000140.1, from coordinate 7,434 downwards.
ATTACGGCAAAAAGGATAGTTTGACATGGAAATTTTAGACAGCAGATTGAAATTTTTTCTCTACGGCATAACTCTTTCAGTGTTAATCTTAATCAGCGGGTTATATTTTTTCCAGATTAATCAAGGTGATAAATACATACGGTTAGCGCATTCAAATCGTTTAAGGATAATACGTTTTTCTGCACCCAGAGGCGAAATTTTTGACCGTCATGGCGTGCCCCTTGCTGTTAATGATACGACTTTCAGCATCATGGGTTATCCGTTGGACTTGAACACTCCGGCCAAACTTGAACACTTAAGCAAAATTTTAATGCGTCATGGCATCCCGATAACAGTTCCGGACTTGGAGAAGACTATAAAGCAGCAGAGATTAGCGCCGTATCGTGTAATGAAAATCGTTCAGAACTTGACGATGACACAAATGGTTGAACTCGTTGCTGATTATGAGTTTCCTCGTGAACTTTTCCCGTTAAGCGTGTGGCGAAGGACTTATCCGGCCGGGACGACTGCGGCAAATGTTCTCGGCTATGTCAGCGAAATATCGGAAGCGGAATTAAAAGCTCGTTCGGAGATGGGCTACACTGGCGGCGACTTAATCGGAAAATCCGGAGTTGAACGTTCTTATGAGGAAATTTTGCGCGGTTCACCTGGTCAAGAAGCTCTCGAAGTTGACGCAAGAGGACGAAAAATCAGAACTCTTGACGCTAATCCGGCTGTTAAAGGTGAGGACTTGCATTTGACGCTTGACATGGCGGCTCAGAAATTGGCCGTTGAGTTGTTGAGCGATTACAAGGGTGCTTTGTTGGCTATGGATGTGAACACCGGAGAAGTCTTAGCTTTAGCATCAAGCCCCGTTTACGACAACAACCCTTTGACGTGGGGAGTTTCAGCGCGAGAATGGAACGAAATTGTGAATAATCCCGACCGTCCTATGCTTGATAGAGCAATCGCAGGAGTTTATCCGCCAGCGTCAACTTTTAAGGCTTTCATGTCGATTGCATGCCTCGAAGAAAACGTGATTAACGAACGCTCAATGTTCACATGTCGAGGAGGATTAAAATTCGGCTCACACACTTTCAAATGCTGGAAACACTCAGGACACGGCGGCTTAAACGTAACCGGAGCGCTTCAGCATTCATGCGATGTATTTTTTTATTTGGCTGGGTTGAAGTCTGGAATTGATAAGTTAATCAAATGGGGTAGAAAATTTCATTTGGGCGAACCAACCGGAATTGATTTACCCGGAGAAAGCGGAGGGAATATTGCCGGGCCTGACTGGAAAATGAGACGCTTCAATGCTCAATGGGCTGGCGGAGACACAGTAAATTACTCAATCGGTCAAGGATATATGCTCATGACCCCGATACAAATTGCACGAGTTTACGCGGCTATAGCTAACGGCGGAAAAATGGTAACGCCTCATCTCAACAAAAAGGGCTATAAAACTCCTGAGAATATCGGTGTAAATCCCGCTAAGCTCGCAATCGTTCAAAAAGGACTTGAATACGTCGTATCTCGCGGCACAGGCTCACGAGCAGGACGCTTCGGAATTCCTATTGCTGGCAAAACCGGAACCGCTCAGAACTCACACGGCGCGGACCATGCACTTTTTGCCGGTTATGCTCCTGTCGGTAATCCCAAGTATGTGGCTGTTGCTGTCGTCGAAGCCGGAAGACACGGTTCAAGCGTTGCGGCTCCTTTGGTGGCTCAGTTACTCGCTCATTTGTTGTCTCATGAAGATTAGCGCAAGATTTTTTGTGTTTGATGATATAAATTTACGTCGTTGCGGCTCAGTTATTGTCGCATCAAAGAGAATGTAAAAACTTTTGGCTGAAGGGGAGTAAATCATGAAAATATTATATTGTTATGGCTTAAATATCGCGGCGGGAAAAAATTAACACTTGCATTTTTTTCACATTCACATAAAAATTAATACTCATGAAAATATCTAACTTATTGCGGAAAATTCACAAGCCTAATTCTCAGATTAAGCCCGAAAGAACAAATTACGGGATAAAGTTTATTATTCCTGAGAGCCTGACTGAAGACGAGTTATTAAAGTCATTCGTTCGCATTCCGACGGGAAATTATAAATTGCCTGAGGAGCAGGGAATAGTCTTAGACTTCGCCGGACGTGCTTGTTCGAGACGGCTTATTCTTCACATGCTTAACAGTATTGTATGGGAAAAGGGCATAAAAATTCTCGCTTGGCTGAGCACTAACGATGACAGCTTGAAACTCTTTCGTGCGGCAGGATTAATCTCCGTTGAGCCTGACGCTGAAGTTATTTCACAAATTCTGGAAGCTCAAAAAGAAAGGGAAAAAATTTCAAGCCTCAAAATCGTATATAATTCTTTGCGTTCAGGTCAGCGAATTGAAACAGAAGGCGACGTTCTAATCTGGGGACATCTTAATCCGGGAGCCGAAATCGTAGCAGGAGGAAGCATAATAATAGCCGGAAAATTAATCGGTGTCGTTCATGCCGGAGCTCACGGACGAGATGACGTTTTTGTGTGGGCAGGATGTTTTGAAACTCCTCAGGTCAGAATTGGCAATAAATTATGTTACGCTGATGAAAACTCTACAGCTTGCTGGCGTAAAAGCGTCCTAATCACGCTGGAAAATAATATGCCGGTAATCCGTGAAAATAAATTTCTAGTAAACAAGACAGGAGGAGCAAATTCATAATTAAGCGTAGAAATTTCTGAACTGGCATGAAATAAATCACAGCACATGAGAAGCAAATTCGTTGTATGTTCATGAATGGCTTAACTGGCGAGAAATACACTTTATTTATGCAAAACAAGAGGGCCAATTCATAATTTAAGTGTTAAAAATAAGCTCTAAGAATAATATATATTAGGAGGGTCTAATTCGTAAATGGCAGCACGTGTAATCGTAACGACTTCAGGCAAAGGGGGGGTCGGCAAGACAACTTCAACCGCAAATATTGCCGCCGCTCTCGCTAAATTCGGTAAAAAAGTCGTGGCTGTTGATGCTGATGTTGGGCTTCGTAATCTTGACGTGATTATGGGCCTTGAAAATCGCGTTGTTTATAACTTTATTGACGTAATCGAAAAAACCTGCAAAATGGCTCAAGCTCTCGTGAAAGATAAAAGAGTTCCGGGCCTGTATCTTCTTCCTGCCGCTCAGACAAGAACGAAAGATGCCGTTAATCCCGAACAGATGATAGGGCTTGTTGAGGAGTTAAAGCCTGAGTTTGATTTTGTCCTGCTTGACTGCCCGGCTGGTATCGAAGGCGGATTTAAGAATGCGGCGGCTGGAGCTGATGAAGCACTCGTTGTAACAACTCCGGAAATTCCGGCTGTTCGTGATGCTGATAGAATTATCGGAATGCTCGAAAGTATGGGAAAATCGCCGATAAGATTAATCATTAACAGGTTACGCCCTAACATGGTTCAGGACGGAGATATGCTCGCGAAAGATGACATTCTCGACGTGTTATCAATTGACTTAATCGGTGTCGTCCCGGAAGATGAAAGCGTTATAAGGTCAACGAATAACGGTGAGCCAATGACAATGACGCTTGACAGTCCTGCGGCCCATGCATATTTGAACATTGCCGAGAGATTATTGGGTCATGACGTGCCTTTGATGGACTTAGAGAGTTATGCGACGCGTGGATTTTTCAGCAAGCTCAAGAAGTTTTTCACGGGCAAAAAGAAGTAAAGGAAGGAGCGTATGAAAATGGACTTCTTCAAGAAATTTTTCGGAGGAGATAAAGACAGTTCCGGCCAAGTTGCTAAAGACCGTCTAAGAATAGTTTTAATGCACGACAGAACAGACATAACACCTCAATTATTGGAAGATTTACGTGATGAAATTATTGACGTTCTCACTAAATACATGGAAATTGACGAGAAGAAAATTGATATTTCGCTCGACAAAGATGACCAAAGGGCAGTAGCTCTCGTAGCAAATATCCCGGTAATCAAGATTAAGCGCGGGAAAGTCGATGTAAATTAATTTTGCGTAATCTCTGGACATCTCTCAAAGAAGATTTTTCCCTGACTGACAGAGTTATGTTCTTAGCGGCAATTTTGCTCTCAGTCTGGGGAGTTTTTTGCATCTACAGTGCGGCCGCCGGAGCTTCAGGACGAGGTTTTGACTTTGCTATTCGTCAATCAGTCTGGTTAATCGTGAGTATTCTTGCAATGTTATTAATCATGATTATCGGCCATCATAAATTACTCGAAGGAGCTTATCCGTTATTCGGGTTAATGCTGTTGTTCCTGTTACTTACGGCGATATTCGCTCCAAAAGTTAATGGTGCTCAAAGCTGGTTGGGATTTGGGGGAATAAGATTTCAGCCGTCGGAGTTCGCGAAAGTCGCAATAATCCTGATGATGTCAAAATTTCTGAGCCGTTATCCTCCGTTGGACTTCAAGACTTTCATGATGTGCTTGGGAGTAATCGCATTGCCGGTTTTTCTCGTATTGCTTCAGCCTGATGCGGGAAGTGCTTTAGTCTTCCTCGTAATCTCGTTCGGAATGCTTTTAGCCGCCGGAACTCCGTTAAAATATTTATTCGGGCTTGCCGGGATTGGAGCTTCAGCCGTTCCGTTGTTGATAATGTTTGCCCTGAAGGATTACCAGAAGAACAGAATATTAGTATTTCTTGACCCAATGCGAGACCCATTAGGAGCAGGCTATAACGTAATCCAGTCGAGAATTGCTGTAGGTTCAGGAGGATTTGCGGGTAAGGGATTTATGCTTGGAACTCAGAGTAAGTTGAAATTTTTGCCGGAGCCTCATACGGATTTTATCTTCAGCGTATTTTCTGAGGAGTTCGGATTTTTGGGCAACATAATATTAATCTCTCTTTTCTCGGTCTTGTTATTCAGAATAATCATGACGGGGATTAACAGCCGCGACAGACGAAGCAAAATTCTCACGGCAGGAGTAGCTTCATGGCTCTGGTTTCAGATGTTCGAGAGTATGGGAATGAGCATCGGGATTGTTCCGGTTACAGGATTGCCATTGCCTTTCTTGAGTTACGGAGGGAGTTCATTGCTGGCGATATTCATGGCGCTTGGACTTGTGGCGAGTGTTTACGTTGAGGGGGCGAGCTCGAAGCATGGAATATGACATGAAAAGTGAATTTTTGCGTCTTGAGTGTCGAGAAATGAGCACCGTGATTATGCCTTCACTAACACGGAGATTTTACACATGGAATATAATCCCCAGATAATTCTTAGGATGTCTGAAGTATTATTGCTAGACACAGGAGAATTAAATATTATGACTTCACTTTGGGCTTATGAACTGGAGCTTATGAGATATGGAATTTGAAGAATTTTCACGTCCTGAATGGCGGTTAATGTCTCAAGTGTCGCGGCCTTCACGTTATTGCGGGAGTGAGTGGCGGCCTCATGAAAAAGTTTCGTGGGATGAAGCAAAATTACGAATATGCTTAGCTTTCCCGGATGTCTACGAAACCGGAATGAGTTATTACGGCTTCCAGATTATAGAGAGCTTTATTCACGAGCAGAGCAAATTTTACCTTGCTGACAGAGTTTATTGCGTGTGGCCTGACATGGAGGAGTTAATGCGCAGGGAAAACATGCCGTTAATCTCGGTTGAACACAGAAAGCCCGTGAAGGACTTTGACGTTCTCGCATTTACATTGCCTCATGAGACCAGCTATACGAACATTTTAACGATGTTAGACTTGGCCGGACTGAGATTAAGGAGTTCCGAACGCAACAAAAATTCCCCGTTAGTTATCGCAGGAGGCTACGGAGCTTACACGCCTGAAGTCATGAGTGAATTTATTGATGTGTTCTGCATTGGTGAAGCTGAAGCGTTATTGCCTGAGTTACTGCCGGTGCTTGAAAATATGCTTGGACACTCTAAAATTTCAGGGTTTTATGGAAAAAGTCATGAGAAATTATCACAGGAAATTTCTGCTCTAAGTAATGAACGCGACAAATCGCAGCTAAACGTAAATAATCACAGGGAGTTATCGCTTCCGGGCTTTGACGTGAAAGGTCATGAAGGCTCATCATCGCAAAAATCGGGCTCAAACGTGAATAATCGCGAGGAGTTATTACGGGAGATTGCGAAGCTGCCGGGATTTTACGTGCCTTTGTGTCATCATGAAGGTGAAGTTATCACGCGACAAATCACGCAAAAATTTCACACTTTACACTCAATGATAATTCCCAGCATTAACATTGTTCATGACCGTGCGGCTGTAGAATTATTCAGGGGATGCGGGCGAGGATGCAGATTTTGTCAGGCAGGAATGGTAAATCGTCCTGTTCGTGAACGAAGCGTTGAGGAAGCCTCACAGTCAATCATGGACATAATAAATTCAACCGGATGGGAAGAAGCCGGCTTGATGTCGCTTGCGTCGTGTGATTATTCGGGAATTGAGACGTTAATTGATGAACTCGCTGATACGCTCAATGATAGACACGTGAAACTGAGCCTTCCAAGTTTGAGAATGGACGGTTTTTCTGTGGGATTGGCCGAGAAATTAGAGGGTTTACGCTCAAAGCACGGCGGAATAACTTTTGCTCCTGAGGCCGGAACTCAGCGATTGCGCGACGTTATCAACAAGGGCATTAACGAAGAGATGATAATTAAGTGTGTCAAAGAAATTTTCTCGCGCGGCTGGGAACACGTCAAATTATATTTCATGATGGGGCTTCCAACCGAGACGGAACAAGATTTAGACGCAATTGCGAATTTATCATATCAAGTCTTGAAGCTCGGCCGGGCAATTGGCCGTAAACGTGCAAGTGTCAGCGTAAGTGTCTCAGGTTTCGTTCCGAAGGCTCATACACCGTTTCAATGGGAACGTCAAAACTCAATCACTGAGCTTCAGGACAAAGGAAGACGAATAAAGTCTCTCGTCCATGACAGAGCATTATCAATTGCATATCATGAACCCGAACAAACTTTTTTAGAGGGCGTATTATCACGAGGCGACAAAAGGACTTGTAACGTAATTTTACGGGCTTGGGAAATGGGAGCAAGATTTGACAGCTGGACGGAGTATTTTAATCTTCAGCGCTGGCTTGATGCTTTCGAACAATGCGGGCTTGAACCAGAGGAATTTACACGAGAACGCGACGAGACCGAAAAATTATCATGGGATTTTATTAACGTCGGAGTTGATAAAAACTTCCTGCTTCGAGAGAGACATAATGCCTATAATCAAAAACTCACAGTTGATTGCAGAACGGGTTGTGCCGGATGCGGTCTAAAGTGTAAAAAATAAAACATGTTCACTAAAAACTTACATAATAAACAGCTATATTTTATATTATGGGGGTAATTGAAATTTCGCCGTCAAAGAAATCTGCGAAGAACGAAACGCAGGATAAGGAAACGCAGACAACAAAGAAAACTAAGACATCGAAAACTGCAGCAGCTAAGAAGAAAACATCATCGTCAAAGACTAAAT
>JAFTCP010000139.1 GCA_017454625.1 Synergistaceae bacterium | reverse complement strand
GATTTGTCGATTTGTCGATTTGTCGATTTGTCGATTTGTCGGCTATTCTTGTCTCGTTGTAACCTCACTCAATAATCATTCACGAATAAATCAGAAATCAATAACCCTGTCGAGAAATTATCGGCGGGGTAAATTTTTATGTCTGGAGGAAACTCTTTCATGATTACCCCTTACGATTGGCGCGAAAACTGGAAGCATAAAATTTTTGACGGCTCATTTTTCTTTCACAGATTAATTGCGCGAAGAATGAAGCGTGATGTCTTGATTGTTCACACTCAGCATTTAGGGCTTAATTCATATGAACCGAGATTAGCTGTGCTTGAGCTTATGACACGGGAAATAAAGAATTACGGCGTTGAAGGTTCTGCGGCGGAAGTCGGAGTTTACAGAGGAAAATTTGCGATGATGATAAATCATTATTTGCCTGAGAGAAAGTTATATTTATTCGACACATTCGAGGGATTTGATGAACGCGATGCTGAAGCTGACAGGGCCGGGAAATTCTCAACTGCGACCGAAGATTTTTCGCGGACCTCAGAAGAATTAGTTCTGCGTAAAATGGAACATCCGGATAAATGTATAATTCGCAAAGGCTGGTTTCCTGAAACAGCAGAAGGAATTGATGATAAGTTTTGTTTCGTTAGCCTTGATGCAGATTTATATCAGCCGATTTTAGCAGGACTTGAATATTTTTATCCGAGACTTTCACATGGCGGTGTAATCATGGTTCACGACTTCAACAATAAGCTCTATAACGGAGTTCGTCAGGCCGTCCGAGAGTTTAGCGACAAAAACAGCGTCGGTTATGTCTGTCTTCCTGATGAGTGCGGAACTGCTGTAATCGTAAAGTAAAAAAATTTCCCCCCAGTGGCGAGCTGAGGGGATTAACTTTATTATCGTCTCAAAACTTTTGATAGAAACTCCTTCGTTCTCGGCTGTTTAGGATCGTCAAAAACTTCGTCCGGAGTTCCTTCTTCGCTGATTACTCCCTTGTCGATGAATAATACCCTGTCCGAAATTTTATGCGCAAATCCCATCTCGTGAGTAACAAGGTACATCGTCATTCCGGAATCCGCAAGCTCCTTCATAACATCAAGAACTTCGCCGATCATCTCCGGGTCTAAAGCGCTCGTAGGTTCGTCGAACAATAACACGTCCGGGTTCATTGCTAATGCACGTGCAATCGCTACACGCTGTTTCTGTCCTCCTGATAATCTATCCGGCCATTCGTCAATTTTGTCAGCAAGCCCAACACGAGCAAGTAATTCCCTTGCTTTAGCGTCAGCCTCGTCCGGAGTCATGAGCTTTAATAATACTGGTGAAAGCGTCAAATTCTTCCTAACCGTCAAATGCGGGTAAAGATAAAAATGTTGAAACACCATACACATTTTGCGGCGAACAAGATTTATATCACACTTCGGAGAAGTTATATCCTCACCCTTGAAATTTATCACGCCCGAAGTCGGCTCCTCGATACGATTTAGACAGCGAAGAAACGTACTCTTTCCCGAACCTGACGGGCCAATCACAGAAATTTTCTCGCCCTTGTTAATCTCCGTAGAAATTCCGCGCAAAACTTCGAGCTTTGTACCGTCCTGACGAATAAAAGTTTTGTGTAAATCTTTAACTTCGATTATTGCCATGATTAAGCCCTCCCGTCCTGAGCGTATTTATAGGCTAAAGACGCTGAAGTAAACATCCTATCTTGATTGCATTCATGGGCAGAAAGAGTTGGTATCGCAAAATTTTTCATGATAATTACCTCCTGCCTCTGCTGAGCCATTCCTCAAGTTTACGGACTAAACGCGTCAGGAATAACACGATAACGAGATAAATTATTGCGACCATAACAAGCGGCTGTGAGTGTTCAAGCGTTAATGCCTGGATGTTCTGGCCCGCGCGCGTCAAGTCGTCAATTCCAATGTAGCCGGCAATCGAAGTTTCCTTCAACAATGCTATGAACTCGTTAAACAGCATCGGAACGACATTACGGAGAGCCTGAGGCAAAATTACGTAACGCATTGATTGGCCGTAAGAAAGTCCGAGCGATCGTGCCGCTTCCATTTGGCCGGGATCTATGGATTCAATTCCGCCTCTGAAAATTTCCGCAACGTAAGCTCCTGAGTTCAAGCCGAACGCTAAAATCGCTATGTATTGAGTGTTCAAGTCGCGGGCTGATGCAAAAATTGTGAAGTTCCAGATTAACAATTGCACCATCGCAGGAGTTCCACGTAAGACAGTGATATAAAACTCCGCAAACTTGTTCAATAACGGAATAGGTACGCCGCCTTTATACGCAACACGAATTACGCTCAAAATTAAGCCGACGGCAACACCGATTAATGTAGCGCCGGAAGTCATAAAGATTGTCGACTTCAAGCCGTCAACAAGCATCATGTAGCGTTTATCCTTGACGAAATTCTGATAAAACCTCCTGTTGAAGTCCTGCCATGCCGCCGCCGTGAAAAATCCGGAGTTCCAGAGCAAATATAACAAAGCAAGGCCGAATATCCATAAAATTACATCGCCCCGCCCTGCTCCGTCATGACGTGAAAATTTATCTCTCATAATCATCCGCACGAACTACTGCAACTTGCTTTGCTCCAACGACGTAATTATCGGAGAAGTCCATATTTTCCTTGCGCTCGTCGGTTACGGTTATTCCCGCACAAATCATGTCGACTTTGTTAGTTGATACGGCCATCGGGAGAGCGTCAAAGTTCATGTTCTCGATTACGAGTTCACGGTCAAGTTTCTTAGCGATTGCCGCGCACATCTCAACGTCAATTCCAATGTAGCTCGTTCCGACTTTCAGCTCATAAGGCGCAAATCCCGCTTCAGTTCCGACAAATAATTTTCCGCCCTTTGCTCCTTTATTGAAATCGATAGTCGCAGGGTCAATCTCCGTGTAATCTCCCGTTAAATATTTATCGAAGATTTTATCGAGTGTCCCGTCAGCTTTCATCTCAGCAAGAGCTTTATTCACGGCCTCGACGAGTTCTGTATTTCCCTTCCTGAAACCGATTGCGTAATTTTCTTCGGATAATGCCTCGTCCATAATCGCAAGACCCTCAACCTCGCTTACAAATCTTTTTGCAGGCATCTCGTCCATTACGACCGCGCGGATTTTCCCCTGACGAAGTGAAGCGATTGCGTCAACGTATTTCTCGTAAGTCGTCAATAATCTGGCTTTGTTGTCGCCGAGTAAATCTTCAGCTAAGAATTGGCCGACCGTCCCGCGCTGAGCCGCTAATCTCTCAGTCTTGAGCTGGTCAATACTCTTTAACTTGGCCGGTTCATCAGCAAAAGCACAAGAAGCGAATAATGATAAAAGAAGTAAGCATGCAAGAAATTTCTTCATGATTATAATAAAACCTCCTGAAAATTTAGAATGGCAATAATTATAATACACGCTCGGTTTTCTACCAGTAAGAGCCGCCTTCAACTTTCTCAAATCCTTTTGGCCTCTCCAGCTCTGAAGCACGTACCCAGTATTCATTGTTCATGAGCTGATTATATTTGTCGTCGTTAATTCTCTCTAAATATCTGCTCTTAATCCCGAATAGATACTGAGTAGCTCCTCCAAGATGAATTACAATTTTACCGGCCTTCTTGAGTTTCGCGGCCAATGGGAACCCGTAAGCTCCACAGCCTAAAATTGCCACGTCAAAATCCTTGCTCATTGCCTCGTTGTACATGAACTCTAAAGCCTCGAACCAGTCATGAAATCTTTCGTCCTCTTGGTCGCCTACAGTCTGGACGGCTTTTTGCATGATTAGCTCAAACTCAGGCAGAATATTTTTATTTGGGAATAATTTTTCACGACGCTTATATTGGCTCAGAATTGTATCAGCGAACGGGTGAATTATCAGAACTTTTTTACCCGCTAGAGCTTGTGTCCAGGGATTAGCTGAGAAGAAAGGCTGGAGGCTCTGTATATGGCAGAAGTCAGGGTTATTGCCGTAATGCTTGAGCTCGTATTCTTCCATCGTGATATACCAGATGCCCATTAAGTCAGCTTGATATGTCGACTCTTTCATGAGTTCAGCGAATTTAAGCATTAATTTCTTGTCGTTGGGGAAAAATCCGGCAATTGTATATAAAACGTCGCGTGCCCTCTGACTTGGGACAATAAAACCTTTTCCGTCATCTCGTGCACGCCACATAATATTAATCTCAGAAGTTCCGAAACGTCCAGCCATGAACGGTTTACCCTCAAGAATTTTTGCGGCAATATATTCGTTAGCCTCGTCGAGCGTCAAAATTTTCTTGCCGTTGTAAATCTGCGATAAACTTATTTTTCCTGTTTGTTCTCTGCGTAAAATTTTGAAGTATGAGGCTAAAGCTGAGGTCATTTTCTCCCAAGTACAATTACCAAGCAAAAACGAACCGATGAGACATACAATATTCAAAGCATAGCCGGAATAATCCCGCAAACCTCGTTTCATGATTATTGCTCCTTCCTGATTGAGACTGTCGCCCGGCCTTCGAGCAAATAAGGTTCGGAGATTACGACACCGGCCATTTTGTCGAGAGGATACGGGAGAATTTCACGCTTTAAGTTGTAAATGCTTCGTGTCCAAAATACCGCGTCAACTTTTCTAGAAGAGATTGCGGCCTGTCTTGCTCCTGCTGAAACTTGGACGAGCTGAATATTTTTCCCTGTTCGTCGTGAGAGTTCCGCGAGAAAAGCCGTATTGAAACCTGCGGGCCTTCCGTCGGCTAAAATGCAATCCATAGGCGGAGCGTCTCCAGTTATAGCAATTTTCATCGTCTCGGCTCCGTCAATTTTCGGAAGTTCTGTAGCAATCGGATCATTTTCGCCAAGCTCAGTGATATTTTCGCGCGTCAATCTCTCTAATGTCCCGTCATTTTTCATTGATAAAATTGCTTTGTTGATGTCATAAAGTTTGGATTTATCTTTCTCGTTCAGGGCAATTGACAGTCCCATTATGACATTACGCGTACTCAGAGCAAATACGAAATCCGGATTTCTCGCCGCAATATACTCTGCTGTGTAAGCTCCGGCGGTGAAACGGTCAATATGTCCGGCTCTCAAAGCCATAATCATAGCGTTCATCTCGTCGAAGATTACAATTTTGCTCGAATTTCTGAACATTCGCGCGCGGCTCTCGGCATCATAAACGTTCTCGGTCCATTTTATAACGTCGTTTTCGTCGCGTCCGGCTGGTGAGAGAACTCCAACTTTTGCGGGAGCGGCAAATGATGAAGAACATAACATGAGAATGAATACGGCATAAATAAACTTTCTCATTCTAGAAAACTCCTCCTGAAGAAAAATTTTTTACGCCGTAATTATATATGACTTACCAATAGCAGGCTTCTTCGACTTTTTCAGCACCTTTAG
>JAFTCP010000012.1 GCA_017454625.1 Synergistaceae bacterium | reverse complement strand
ATTTCCCCTGTGAATAATCCTGATTATGAGGCTTCAGGTTTACTCATGGGCATGAAAAATTTCAAGACTAACCGGCTCCGAACCGCCCGAAGGCTGACAACAAAGCTCTGGCCGTTTACGTCCTACGCAAAAACTTTCACGCTGGGAATTTCTATGCTCACACGTCCCAATCACAAGCCTTCAGTAAAATTTTTATGTCCTCACGAAATCTTGAAACTTCCGAAAAATTCACGTTCAACTTGGACATGGCTTAAAGGATTATGGGGAAGCACAGGAGGTTTATATTTCCCGAAAACCGGCTATTACTTGACATTAATAATTTCAGACAAAAATTTTTCCGACGTAACACGAAATATTCTCGCCCGCACAAATTTATCATGGAGCGAACACAGAAACGAATTTACCCTGAGAAATCACGACGACGTTACGACATTTCTTTATAATATCGGGATAACTTCAGGAGCCTTAGAGTTTGAAAATCGAGCATTAATCAAGTCAGCACGAAACAAGGCCAATCTCGAAAGAAATTATGACACAGCAAATATAACACGTTCTATTATTGCGGCACGTGAGCAAATTATCATGTCCGAGAAAATTTTAGCGTCAGGACTGTTTGAAACTCTGCCGGAAAAATTGCGCGAACTCGTGAAATTAAGGCTTGAATATCCTGATTACACGCTCGAAGAACTCGGAAAGAACTTAACACCTCCCGTTCAGAAGTCATCAGTAAAATATAGATGGAGCAAAATTCAGAAAATCATAGATAAAAATTAGCGTTAAGATTGCTGCTGTCTGAATTAAACGAGAAAAAGCGGCGGAATGTAAAAATTGCTGTAGTAAAATATTCACATATCCAAATTTAACAGAAACAGAAAATTTTAGAGATGGAGGAATTTTCACATGAAGCTGAAAACGTTTAAGCCTTCCGATGTAGCCGGCAAAAAAGTATTAATGCGCGTTGATTTTAACGTCCCCTTCAAGAACGGCAAAGTTACGGATAATGCCCGAATCCTTGCACACACAAGCACGCTGAAAAAATTATTAGACGCTGGAGCAAAAGTCGCTTTAGTCTCTCACTTCGGTCGTCCAAAAGGCAAAGTTGATCCCGCTTTTTCCCTTTCTCAGATTGTCCCGGATATCGAGAAAGCCTATAACTTGAAAGTCGTCTTTGTTGATGACTGCGTAGGCGAGAAAGTTGCAAAGGCCGTTGATGCTCTCAAAGAAGGCGAGATTGTTGTACTTGAGAACTCGCGTTATCATCCCGAAGAGCAGAAGAACGACGAGGAATTTTCAAAGAAGATGGCAGCTCCGTTTGACGTTTTCGTTATGGATGCTTTCAGCGCTTCCCATCGTGCAGACTGTTCAACCTGCGGAGTAATCCCGTTCGTTAAGGCCGCGTTTGCAGGAGATTTATTAATGCGTGAAGGCGACATGCTCGGAGCAGTCAGCGAGAACCCGGCCAAGCCCTACGTGTTAATTCTCGGCGGAGCGAAAGTCTCTGACAAAATCGCAATCGTCGGAAATCTCTTAGACAAGGCCACGACAATTTTAATCGGCGGAGGAATGGCTTACACCTTCCTTAAGGCTCAGGGTAAAGAAATCGGCAAATCATTATGCGACACAGAAAGACTTGATTTTGCCAGCGATACCCTCAAGAAAGCCGCTGAGATGGGTGTAAAAATTTTACTTCCTGTTGACAGCGTCGTAGCTTCCGGAATGGACGCGACCGACACCGAGATAGTCTCAAGCGATGCAATGCCTGCTGACAAAATGGGCTTGGATATTGGCCCTGAGACGGTTAAAAATTTCGTTGCTGCTCTTGACGGCGCAAAGTCCGTGTTATGGAACGGCCCTATGGGAGTTTTCGAGGACCCGAAATTTGCTGAAGGAACGAAGAAACTTGCTGAGGCCGTCGCTGATTTAACGCAGAAGCAGGGAACTGTTACGGTCATCGGCGGAGGAGACACAGCGAGCGCAGTTCGTCAGTTCAAGGTTGCTGATAAAGTTTCCCACGTATCAACCGGCGGCGGTGCAAGCCTTGAATATTGCGAGGGCAAGAAACTTCCGGGAATGGAACCGTTCAGAATTTAAGGAGAAAAATTTAGAATGAGCAAGAAGATTTATCTTTATGGCAACTGGAAGATGAACAACACCTACAGCGAGACTGAGAAGTTTTTTGCTGATTTCGAGGGAGCTTATGCACCGTACAAGAATGATGCAAATCTCGAAGTAGGAATTTTCGCCCCGTTTACGTCATTATGGCCTCTCTCACAGGGAGCCCAGAAGTGCGGAATTGTTTACGGTGCCCAGAACGTTTATTACGAGCCAAAGGGAGCATTCACCGGCGAGATTTCAATCCCGATGCTTCAGGAGTACAAAGTTACACATATAATTCTCGGCCACAGTGAGCGTCGTCATATCTTCCTTGAGAGCGATGAAGTAATCGCGAAGAAGACAAAAGCCGTCCTTGATGCCGGAATTATTCCCGTCCTGTGCTACGGTGAAACACTTGAAGAGCGCGAGAGCGGAAATACTTTCAACGTCATGGAACGTCAGCTTAAGAGTGCGCTTAACGGCTTAACTCCCGCTGAAGTCGGCAAAATTATTTACGCTTATGAACCCGTCTGGGCAATCGGAACAGGCAAAACAGCAACACCGGATCAGGCTGAAGAAGTCTGCGGCTGGAGCAGAAAATTAATCGGTGATGATAAAGTCGTAATTCTTTACGGCGGAAGCGTCAAAGGGTCAAACGCGAAAGAATTATTATCAATGAAGGATATTGACGGCGCATTAGTCGGCGGAGCTTCACTTAAACCCGCATCATTCCTTGAAATTTACGCGGCCTACAAAGGTTAATATTGTTATGCCCCTTAGTATATTCTAGGGGGTATTTTTATCGCATAAAGGAGGTAATTGAACTTGAAGCTGAAGAAATTTTTTGCTTTAACCCTGCTTGTCTTGATGACTTTTGCGAGTTCGGCACATGCTTTAAGTCTTGGCGATTTAATCTCTTCAAAAGTTAATGAGGGTCTTGATGCCTTGCTCTCTGCAACTCCTGAAGACGCATTAAGTCAACGTTCGGATGATTCCGTTTATTTTGTTATAAAACTTGATGACACGGCCAAATTCCTGAAATGGTTATTGTCCCGCGAGAATATCAATGTTTTCATGCCGTTAATCTTAGGCTCCAAAGAATCAAACGAGATTATCGGCGGCCTTGAGATAATCAGCGCGATCGTCGAAAATACGCCGTTAAAATCAGCGGCTCTAACTGTAGGCATAAATAAATCTGAGATAAAATTAGGTCTTCCGTTCGTACAGATGGCTTTTACCGTTGATAGTTCAGTAAGCTCAATTGTGAAGAAAATTGCGAACGGTGAGGCTTCTGCTGTTGATATTGCGAAATTGCTTCTTGGGACAAAAAGCCCGTTGGCTTCACTGGCTGAGACGATGATAAAAGTTGAGAAGGCCGACGATAACATTCTCAAGATTGACAATGAGGTATTTCTTAAAGCTCAAGACGATTTAATTTTGCTCGGAACGTCATTAAACGAGGTTAAGGCGGCAATCGGGGCTTTGAACGATGCTAAATCGCGAATGTTCGGGAATATAAAGCGGCGTTTCGATAAGAAGGATTTTGCGTTTCTTCACGTTGACCCCGACACTTTGACGAAACTTGACCCTGACAAAGATCTTGACGATTTGAAGCTGAGTGAATATTTCGGCAAGCCCTTAGAGGTGGAATTCGCGTTTGAGAGGTTAAAGGATAAATTCTCAATCTCGACTGGCGTAAACCTCTTGAACTCGCTCAAGAAAAAATATGCAAGTAAAATATCTGCTAACAAGTTAAAACCAGTTAAGGGCGGGAATATTGACCTCAACAATGCCGGAGGAAATAAAAGTCCTTTATTAGCGTTCGGTTCATATTTTGATTTCTCAGCGCTTAAGGAGCAGGATGAACTCAAGACTCTTGTAAAAAGTACACTGCGCCAGCTGAAAAATCGTTTTGGAATAACTGAAGATGAAGTTTCAGGACTAATGAACGGGCCTTTGTCTCTTGTCATTAACGGCAACGTCGAAATTGAGGGCTTCAAAGTCCCGGCGTTATATTTCTCTCAGACCGGCAAAAAAGGAGCAGCAGCGAAAATTTATAACAGGCTCGTGAAATCTCCCCATTTCCAGAACGTTCAAGAGGGAATTTTACAGGTTGACTCATCTTTAAGCCCCGTGTCGTGCCTCGTAGAAAATCGTGCTGAGACGCTGGACATAGCTTTTGCTGAGCTGGCAAGTTTGGCGGATAAGCCTGAAGTTACATCTGCGCTTGGTGATTTGCTGAATAAATCCGCAATCTCGGCGTTCTGGTTCGACTTTGCTGGACTTCAAGCCTGGCTCAACGACGACGAAAACGGCGTGTTTGCAATGGCGGCTCCTGTGGCAAAAATTATGGGCTACGGAAAATATATAGACGCTCTTCGTGAAGTCCTGAACGCGAAATTATCCGTGCCGTCCGTATCGTTATGGGCGGAGAACTCGGAGACTTTTTACACGGACTTTGCGATTGCTGAGATTAACGCCGAAGAAGGTTTAATGTCAAAGCTCGTGAAAATATATCGCGACTTCAGCAAGTAATAAAAGTTTCGTTCATGAGATTATTAATTTTTCAGAGTTATTATCAAAGCTCGTAAAATTTATCGGGATTTCAGCAAATAAAATTTCACGATAAAGTTAATATAAACACAGCGCCTCCAGGCTTCCTTATGGGGGGTCTGGGGGTAATTTTTACACGCGAAAGGGGAAGAATAAGCATATAATGAACATCAAAGAATATTTTGACGGTTCGATAAACCCGCAAAGTCTAGAAAGTTCCGGCCAATCTAGATTATCCGAAAATGCAATGTGGCTGTTAAACCAGCGTTATTTTGTCCAGCGTTATGATGCTGAGCTTAAGGCCAATCGTCAGGAAAATAATTTTGAGGAGTTTGCACGCCGTGTGTCTCGTACGGTTGCGAGCGCGGAAGTGAATTACTCGGATAATATTGACTGGATAAGAACGCTCGAAAAAAATATTGCTTCGGACATTCTGAACAGGAGATTTTTATTCAATTCGCCGTGTTTGTTCAGCTCAGCCGCCGGATTAACTGTAATTCCTGAGTTTGCCGAGATAATCTACAAAGATGTTGGCGCAATGACATTTGACGATTATAAAAAGTTATACGATTCGCGCACGAAAAATCAGCAGTTGTTTGCGTGTTTCGTTATAAGCGTCCCGGACAGCATCGAGGGAATATTCGAGAGCGTCAAGAATGCAAGCATAATTAGCAAATTCGGCGGAGGCGTGGGCGGAAACTTCGGACATTTGCGCGAACACAGCTCAGAGATTGCCGGAGGAACTGGCGGGAAAGCGTCGGGGCCGGTTTCATTTATGGAGACTTGGAACACGATGGGAGCGGTCGTAGTTCAGGGAGGCAAGAGACGAGCGGCCTTAATGGGAATGTTATTTGACGACCATCCGGATATTTACGACTTCATAGATTGCAAGACTGAGGACGGGAAACTTTCATACTTCAACATTTCCGTAGCCATATCAGATAAATTAATGCAGGCGTATTCTCATAACGAGGACTTCGATTTGCATTCTCGCGTTGACGGGAACACGACACGAACGGTTAAGGCGCGGGACTTGTTAAATCATATCTGCGAATCTGCATGGAAGCGCGGAGATCCGGGAATATTTTTCATTGACCGAGCGCGTCAGGATAACTTGTTAAAACTCGGCGGCGATGAATGGGACATTGAGGCGACTAACCCATGCGGAGAACAGCCGCTGCCGAACTTCACAAGCTGTAATTTAGGCTCAATCAACATAGAAAAATTCGTGAATGACGCGAAAAATTTTGATTATGAAAAGTTTCAAGCACAAGTTTTCAGGTCTATGTATTATCTGGATTTAGTGATTGATGCCTGCTCTTACCCGTTGGACAAAATCGGAGAACGAACGAAGGCAATTCGTCCTGTCGGCTTGGGAATTATGGGCCTTGCTGATGCTTCGATAATGCAGGGAATAACTTACGGTTCGGAAAAATTTAACTCATTCTGTCAGGAATTGGCCGGAGTGTTTGCGCGTTCAGCTTTGAGTGCGACTGTTCAGATAGTGAGTGATGCGGGAAAATCGCCTTTCCCTGAACATGAACTAGTCAGCAAGTTATTTGACGACGTGAGAGTTCCAGAAAGCCCCGAAGAGTTCAAATCTATGTTGAGAACTATGCGTTCAGAGAAAATTATTCCCGTTACGCTGATAAATACTCTTGAAGAGTTTGAGTTTGAGGACGCAAAATTTATTCTCGCTAATCTTTTTGCTGGAAATTTACGCAACAGCCGGAGATTATCAATTGCGCCGACGGGTTCAATCTCGATGATACTTGATACGAGTTCGGGAATTGAGCCTAATTTTGCGTGGTCATGGAACCGGCGAATAATGAAGACTGACGGAAGCGGCTTTGAAGATCGGGAATTTTGGCACAAGCTCTTAACTCCTGAACAGCGAAGCGAATACCGGGCATCGGGCGGCAGACTTTCAGCACCTGAATACGTTACGGCCTACGACATCACGACGCAGCAGCATGTGAACGTTACGGGAATTTTCGCTCATGTTGTCGACAGCGGAATTAGCAAGACTGTGAATTTGCCGAACTCAGCTACGGTTGAGGACGTGAGACGAGTTTATCAGGATTGCTACGATATGGGTTGTAAGGGGATTACGATTTACCGGGACGGTTCACGTTCATATCAGCCTATCGAGGTTAAGAAGGAAGAGAAAGAGCCTGAACCTGAGGAAAAATCGCCGCGAGTTAAGGAGCGTCCGGGCCTTGTAGTATTCGGCAAGACGATTAAGGACACAACCCCATGGGGAAGTATTTACATCACGCTGAACTTTGACGGCAAAGAGCCATTCGAGATTTTTATCAACGTCGGCAAGAGCGGTTCAGAGTTAAAGGCGATGACTGAGGCGTTATCACGTGTAATCTCAATCGGGCTTCGTTCAGGGTGTCGGCTTGAAGATTTCATTGACACATTGCAGGGGCTTTCAGGCAAAGAATATTGGATGCTGAACTGCGATGATGACCATGTAGCGCGTTCGCTTCCTGATGCGATTGCGTTATTGCTGAACAAGTTAATCAACCGTCAAGTCCTGCGTGCGAGGCTGAACGATAAATCTATGTTATGTCCGGAATGCGGCGCACCATTAGAGATGATTTCGGGCTGTGAATATTGCTTCTCATGCGGTTACAGTCCTTGTAAATAGATGAATAAAACTTGCCCCCTCCTCGAAACTTCAGAAGGGGGATATTTTTTGCGGGATTAATATTTATTCGGAAATTTTGAGGCACTCACGCAGATATTTCATTGAGCTTTCACGCCACGCGCTGAGTATGGAATATACTTCATCATAATTAATTTCGCCAAGATTAAATAACATTCCAGGTTTATAAATCCGCTCAAAAATATTCAGTCTTGAGAGCAAACTTTCCATCCTGTTAAAAGGAGCATAGCGTCTATCGAATACTAAAAAGTTTTTCTTGAAGTTGAGAGCTAATGCCGTCCCGTGAAAGGAATTAGTGAGTACAAAATCTGCGTGGTCTACCAAATATATAAATTCCGCAGGACCGGCAATGTTACAGGGTATACATTTTTCATCGAATACGTCAAAAACTGGAAGATTTCCGGCAAATTGTTTAATCAGCTGTTTTTGTTCCGGCGGCACAACTCCCAGCATGTAACTCAATGCATAATGTTCCGGCAAATTACATTCAGGTTTTCGGGAACATTTGCGCCATTGCTCAGAGTTCAACAAAAGCGTGGGGTCTAATACGTGTTCGGCTTCAATCCCCGTTGCTTCCTTGATTAATTCGCAACCTCTTTTTTCGCGGCAGGATAACCTGTTGAAACCAAGCAGGCCCTTTTTGTGGACTTCGTAAAGCTCAGGATTAAATTCTGTGAAGCCGAAACTTGGCGCATAAGCTATTCTTTTCTCTCGTTCAATAAATTCCAAATAGTAAAAGCTCAATTTCACTTCAGGAGCAACAGCAGCTTCACACCAAACTTGATCGCTGCCAGTAACAGCAAAATCATAATCGCTCCATGCTGTTTTGTCCGAGTTCATTATGCTTTTGACGGGTATAAAAATTTTTTTGCCGGTATACTTATTCTGAAAATTTCTGATTGCTTTTCGGCGTGAAAGCTCATGCCCTAGCAGTTCAGTACTGTATCTTTTAACTCCGACAAGACCTAATATGTATCTTACTAGATCTTTAAGCCTGTAAGAAGCGAGAGTATTACAAATTAAATGATGAACTTCAAAGCCCTCTGCCTCCAGAATAAAATTTAAAGCACATCGCTGGAGAACACATCCGTAACCACTTTCACTGTAAAGCGTCGTAATTAATATTTTTCGTTTACTGGAATTTTGCGCACAAGAATAATCTGGTCTGGTCTGGTCTGGTCTGGTCAATTATGGAAAACATTTTGCGATTTGTCAAGTCCTTTCTACGTAAATTTTATGAGATTATATCACAAAAAACTAATCTTAGTCGTCCCAATCATCCTCGTCTTCATCGTCTGCGTCATCATTTTCTTCATCTTCGTAATCCTCTTCCTCCCAGTCGTCATCGTCAAATTCTTCATCATAATCATCATCCCAATCATCGCCGTCCTCCTCGTCGTCGTCTTCCTCCTCTTCCTCGTCTCTCTCTTCTTCTTCGTCCTCGTCTTCGTCAAGTTCCGAGTGATTTACTGTGAAGGCTTTTATGCATGCATTAACCCCTCCGAAAGTTTTCGTTCCGTCCTGCCAGTTCGTGCCGTCGCTGGAAAAATAGCTCTCGCCAGGTTTTACCGTGAAGCCGTCGTTATAGCCGTCAACATGTCCTTCAATCGCGAGCGGGTAAGCGTAATAAGGCGTGTTCACTTTGAGAACGACCGCGAAGTAATTTCCTTCTTTCAACGGGACATCATCAACCTTCAACGTGTGATAACCGGCAATGTCCATTGTTCCGCTCTTAGTCGTTACGGGCTTGCGTCCTGATGTAAGATTGTTAGCGTTGGGCTTGGAAGTTCCGTAATCATAAACGCTGACGGTGTATTTCGTTCCGTTGTCGGTCGTGTAAAAAGCAACCTCGTTCAAAATTTCGCCGGAAGTCCTGACCTGAAAGACGTTCGCGGCGTATGAAGTTCGTTTGCCGTCAATATGGATTGCTGAAGTCCAGCCGAAGTCGTCATAGCCATAGTGATTTACTTTCTCGTTGACTGGCTCGACTGTGAAGGAAGTTCCGCTCGTGTAATGCTGTTCGTAGGAAATCCAGAAATAGCCGCCGCCTCCCCACTCAGGCCCCCAAGAGTTGCGGACTAGCCAGGCTCCATTGCGTTTAGGTTTGTTGATGCCGAACTTCTCGCGCGAGTAATTATCGTTCCAGCCGACAATTGCGACCATGTGATTAGTCGTGCTGCTCCCGGCCCGGTAATACGCGTTAGTCTTGCGGTTGTGATACTTGCTCTCCTCGTAATACGAGATTAACACGGCCCCTTTATCCATGATTAATTGCTTGATGACTTTGCTTTGCTCGGCTGATGAGAGAGACGAGGCCGCAAAAGTCGCTTCCTTTATGCGCAAAACTACGGGGAAATTCTCAGGCTTTGAGTTTCTCGCAACACTCTTAGCATAGGGCATTTCGTCCTCTTCGATTATTCCCAGCCTTGACAATATCGCCGTAGCTTTGAACTCGTTGCCGCCCACGTCAAGGATTTTACTTCCGCCGGTGTTGAACGACTTAGTTTTGTCGGGATTAGCATACGCGAACCACGCTAAGAACATTTCGGATAAGTCAAGATTTTGTGAATTACCGAGAGTGCCGGAGAAATTCCCTTTTTTCGCTCGAATAAGATAATTCGACTCGCAAGCTGCAATAGCCGCATGAGCCCAGCAAGTTCCGTAATTCCCCTGATTTTTCACGGGCGTTAATCTCCCTGTGTTGCGCATGTCATATTCAGCCGGGATTGTTGATGACAGCGCGCGCTTAGTTACATTTTTCGGCGGATTTTTAGCGAGATACGAAATATCCATAGGCGAAGGATTATAACCTTTTGCGAACTGTTTATTTTCCTCGTCAGCTTTCGAGATTTCGGCTAAGTGTGCAAGTCTCTCTGTTGAACTTGGATGAGTGTCAAATCCTCCTGTTTTAGCTTTGTCGTCGGCAAAATGTCTCATTGCGTCGTAAAGTCCGCGAGAATTATAGCCGGCTTTCACAAGAAGTTTTACGCCGTAATCGTCGGCTTCAGTCTCCTGTTCGCGGCTGAAGAGGCTTCGTGTAAGGTCAATATCGATTTTTCCGAGTGCTTTTGCGAGGTCGCTTATATTCTCGTTGTGAAGCTCCAATAAACTCTGGCCAATTTCAGCGAGAGCCTCACGGTTATAATGTCCAAGCTGAATATGTCCGAGTTCGTGAGCCAATATTCCCGCAATTTCATCTTCGGTGTCGAGCATCTCAAGCAGTGAGTTAGTAACGTGAACGCTGTAATTCCCCTCGTCCTCAAAATCTACCCAAGCATTAGGCGCGCCGTCCTCCTCGTATTCAATCGGGATAACGTCAAAACTTCCGGCCTCAGAAATTCTCTCCCATGCTTCCGAGACAGTTTCACGCGAAATTTCCCCGAAGGCTGAGCCAACGAAAACGAAAGCTAAGATTATTCCCAGTGAAAAAAGTTTTATCTTATTCATATTTTCATACGTCAGCTAAAAAGTTTTAATCCTCGTCATAATCATCTTCATCGTCAGCAAGCGCAAATTCAGCAGAGTCCATCATCTTGTTAATAATGTCGAAGTCCTTATCATTAGCCGCGTAACTTGATGAGAGTATATATTGCTCGTCGTCGCCGTCAACAACGTAAACGAAATTTTCAAGTCCTGCCTTGTCAACATAATAGAACGAGTAATCCCCTTCGTCGTCCTGTTCCATGTCAAAGCCGTTTAATTGCGTGTAAAGTCTCTCGGCTATTTCCTTAATCGAAGCGTTTCCTTTTGAACTCAGGGCTAAGCTCAAAGACGACTGCGATTTTTGGGACTTGATGACGACCATTGAAGGCCCTTGCTGTTCGGCTGTCCAGCCTTTGGGAACGTCAACCGCGAGGAAGTCAAAATCCTTAACTTCAGCATAAACGGGAAACTCAGGAATTACTGAGAATGACAACGCCAAGATTAAGAACGCAAGAATTTTTCTCATTTATTCCTCTTCCTTCATCTCGAAGCCCTCTAGAACATCATCAAGCGAGTCAAGAGCCTCTTCGTTCTCGACGTATTGTATCAGGAGCATGCATACTTCATCATTGATGAGGTCAAGCATTCCGATTTTGGTTTTGCCGTCCTCCTCAAAAGTGAAGGAATAAGCTCCGTCCTCGTCCTGCTCTAACTCTTCGGCTGAATATTTTTTTGCCGTCGACTTCGCAATCTCATCAATCGTTTTCTTGCCGATTTTCCCAACTTTGATGAGGACTGAAGCCGTCTCGTCATCGCGTGTAACCTGAACCGAAGTATTGTTGAGTTTTTCGCCGTGCCAGCCTTTTGGGACATTCAACGTGAAATATTTTGTGTCGATAGTTTTTCCAAACGCTGAAGAAGCCGTGAGCGTCAATATCAATATCAGAATGCCGAAAGTGAAACGTTTCATGAAAAATTCCTCCTGAGATAGAGCAAAAATTTTTATCTATTATTCCAGAAAAGCAGACAAAATCATAGTATCATCGATTAACTTTCACGAAGAAAATTTGACTTTTACGTTAAATCTTCCATGCATAATAACTCTCACATTTACATCAAAAACGCCCACGCAAAAACTTTCACATAAAAAATTCCCCCTGCTCGCCATGAACAAGGGGAAGTCATCATCTATTTATTATCTCTTCAGGTTCACGACCTCTTCAAGTATCTGGTCGCTGACCGTTACAACTCTCGTATTAGCCTGGAAGCCTCTTTGCGCAATGATAAGATGCGTAAACTCCTCCGTCAAATCGACGTTCGACATCTCGACGTACTGCGACATAATCGATCCTTTGCCGTTCGTCGTAGCTCCGTCAATGTTCGCGTTCCCTGAGTTCACCGTTGACTTGAACATTGTATTGCCAACTTTTTCAAGTCCCTGTTCATTCGCGAAAGTCGCCAGCGCAACACGATAAAGCGGGATATTTATTCCGTTATCATATGAGCCGGTAATCATTCCGTCTATTGCAACCGAGTAATTCTTGAGAACTCCCATTGTGTAGCCGTCCTGATAAATGGGCTTCGTCGTCGTCTCTGATGCAAACTGAGTTACACCGTCTAAAGCACTTCCGCCGGAGCCGACACCACCGCCGAAGTTAAGGGTTACTACGCTGTTAGGCTGACCGTTCAAGCTGAATGGAATTGTGATCTCGACTTCAGCGTTCGGAAATCTATCATTGCCGTCGCCGCGTCTGCTCTCACCCGAACCGTCAACAACGTTGCTAATTCTGCCTGAACCGTCAAACTCAATCTCGCCCGTTCTCGGATCTGGAATTATATTAACATATTGATCCTGGCCTGATTCGTCCTGCTCAACTAAAAACGCTTCCCAACGCCAGCGGTTCTCCGTGATTTTCTTGAACGCGACTTCAAGAGTGTGATTTTTTCCGTTGTCGTCGTAAATCGTCATTTTTGTAGCGTGAAATCCGCCCTGATAAGTCGTTCCCTGAGTTGACCATACGCCTTCATTGTCGACGGGGCCGGGATTGTCCAAGTTTTGAGCCTGCATAAATCTTAAAGTGTCTGTCTTGCTGCTCGTGCTTGTCGCTGTTCCTATGGCAATCTGGAAGTTCGGGCCTGCTGTTGTTCCGTCTGGAAGTTCACCGTCAGTTACTCTATAACCCTGCGGAGCGTCATCATTCGTTGAAACCCATTCGATTGTGTCAAATGAACCGTCAGGCTTGAAGTAAACGTTTGCTTCCATTTTATGCATTTTCGGCGTGGCGTTGGCAATTCCCAAAGTCGAGACATCACCGTTGCTTAAGCCGTAATACCAAAGTGTTAATTTCGTGCCTGTTTTGGAAAGTTCAGAGTTCATGCGTTCCTCAACATCAATACTTTCATCAAACTCAACGATAAAATCATATGCTACTGTGTGCGCTCCCTGTTGTGCCGTTCCCGCAGCATCAATGTAATCAATCGTCGGCGCTCCTGAAACCCTGAAGTTCGTATAATTCATATTATCTTTGACGTTGTACGTGAAAACTGTCGGGGTCGGGACAATTGAGCTGACAACATCGCCGCCGTATTCCACTAAGTCCGCATAAAGTCCGTCAGTCGTCGCTGATACTTCGTTGCCGTTTGCGTCTCTGAGTGAAAGTGAACGAATTTTCATTGTCCCGTCGGTGTCGTCATATTGAGCCGCAAAATACTGCGGAGGTGTTTGACCTGGAAACTGATAAACGGGCATATAATATTTATCAATAGTCTCTTGAGTAACTCCCGTCATGCTCGCAACTTCTGTGCTGGTGATTAACATATTGTTGTTGTCGAGCCAGCCTACAAGATGATCGTTTCCGCCCTCTGTCTCAGTAACGCTGTAGCCCGTAATTGCTCCTGTGGCATCCGTAACCGCCTGAATTTTCGGCAGTGCAAGATTGGGAAGGCCGCTCTCGTTGTTAATGCCTACCATGTCGAAAGTTAATGTTGTCGTATCGCCGCCGTTAGCAATCGCAATGTTCAGATAGTTCACGCCTGAGCCGCCGTTAGCGACGTTGTTGTAATTATTATAAGTTGCGCTGAAGTCCGTAGTGAAGCTCAAATCGTATTCAGCTCCGCCCATCGGAATACGGGCAGTTCCCGTTGAATTTCCATTCCAGCCGGCGACAACGTTAAACGGCAAATCCGCGAAACCATAAGGCAGATACGCTTTGCTCCGGCTGTCTAAGTTGCACTGATAATCAACGCGTGTTGTAGCTTTTGCATCAATTTTTTGTCCCAATGGAATATTTACGGTTGATAATTCTGCGGCCTGCTGATAACCATCAAGGGGGGTTTCTTCCATTTTGTAGCCCTGAAGTTTATAGCCCTGTCCTGACATTACCATATCGCTGTTGTTGTCAAGAACTAATGCTCCCGAACGGCTGTAAAGCTGCTGATTTCCGTCCATATACACAAAAAATCCCTTGTCCTGAATCATCATGTCCGAAGGATTTCCCGTGTATTGGCCTGAACCTTGAGTGTGAATTGTTTCAATTGCCGAGACGCTGACACCTAAACCGACCTGTGCCGGGTTGATGCCTCCGCGCGTATCTCCTGCACCTGAAGCGTATTTATTGGCCTGGTACATTAAATCCGCAAAAATTGTGTTATCTTTCTTGAAACCTGTTGTGTTTGCGTTTGAAATGTTATTGCCCGTAACGTCGAGCATCGTCTGGTGAGCGCGAACACCCGTTACTGCTGTAAATAATGATCTAAGCATGTCTTGTATATTCCTTTCTGCGAATAAATCATCGCTTAATTATATTTCATTTCGGCGGGCGTTCTCCTTGCTCCTGCCTTTAATGTCTCGTCCGTGAGAGCAAAATTTTTCTCTGAATTTTAGCTTATTGTCGAAACTCCTTCAACATCCTCAAGAGCAACTTCGCCTTCGGTTGTGTCGAGAATTGCTTTACCGTTCGGCTCAAACCATACGTGATTAACGATTGCTACGGTCTGTTGTGCGTCCTCGCCCGTTCCTTTCGTGAAGGCTACAGCTTTTCCGATATACTGAACTGCTGAGAATTTATTTGCTTCGGCCATACCCTCAAGAGTTTTGTTCATGTTCTGCATTTGTTCCAGACTTGAGAATGTCGCCATCTGTGAGATAAATTCGCGGTCTTCCATAGGATTTAACGGGTCCTGATTTGAAAGCTCAGCGATTAATAATTTCAAGAATGCATCTTTACCGAGTGCGTCGCTTGTCGCTGATGTTACGGCTGATGATGAAGATGATGAACTCGCCGCAGAAGTCGTGATATTCGCGAGATTTGAATAATTGTTTACGTCTGTTACTGCCATTGATTTCGCCTCCCCTGTTTTATGCTACCCAGTACAACAAGCCTTCTTCAAGGTCAACTCTGAACTCTTCGGGTTCCTCGTCAGCTTCAACAAAAAATCTTCCCTGTTGATTTCCCTGCTGTGAGTTTTGCTGTTGACTTCCTGAGTTATCCTGTTGAACGTCTACTGTAAATTCAGCTACTTGTACTCCTTGCTGAGATAAATTCATGCGTAATTGATCTAGTTGGTCTTGAACTAATTGTCGGATTTGCTCACTCGCAACTTTAATTGAAGCCTCAACTCCCGAAGTCCCAGAGGTCAACTCAACGGAAATTCTTCCCAGTGCCGGCGGGTCAATCACAACGTTTGCTTTATGAACTCCGTCCGCACGAATAAATCTCACGACGTTAATAAGTCCATCCCTGAGCGTCGCTGACTGTGTGAAATTGGCCGATGTTCTGAGATTTAACGGCATCGGTGAAGTTCTTGATGCTGTCCTTCGATTAATTAAGACACCTTCAAAATATGATTGAAAGTTTGAATGTGATTGAGTTCTTTGCGTTGACGATGAAGAATTATTATTGTCATTCCGTGCGTCGACTTTGCGGCTGTCGTTTCGAGTTCGTGAATTTCTCTGAGCTGTGAAATTTTCGCGCGGCTGTGTAAAATTATCCGAGTTATTATCGTCCTGTTGATTTCCCGCAAAATTATTCTGATTAGAATTTTCGTGTTCAGCTTCCGTCGTGTCTAAGACCTCAGAAAAATTTGTTTCGGGCTTGGCTGTCTCGTTTTCATTCGCGGCTTTAATCGTAACTTCAGGATTTTCACGCTGAACGTTTCGGGCTTGAACGTTATTTTTCACGGGAATATTATGAGTTTCGGGCTTGGCTTCAACGTTAATATTCTTATCATCAGCGGCAAAAACAACAACTCCGGCCAATCCTGAATTGTTCGCTTCAACGTCGGAATTTTCTTCATCATCCTGTTTATCATCTTTATTATCGTCAAATTTATCAAGTTTCGCGTCGTAAATTTTTGGAGCTTGAATTTTCTCCGTGATATTATCTAGCAAATTTACAACTTTTGCTTTCACGTCAGAGCTTCCGAAATTTTTCAAAGCATTCACGGCCTCATTAAGAACGCATAAAACTTCCTGCTTAGTCTCTTCCGGAAGAGCATTCAATTTTTCGTTGAAGTCATCATCATTCAAAAGCTGTGCAATAATCTCCTCAGCGTCAAAATCTTCACTAACAGTTTCAAGTTTCTCTGACACAAACGCTTTTACGTCATCGATTGCGGCATCAACTTTTTGTTTTGCTTCGGCTATGAAATTTTTGATCTCGTCGAGATTTTCCGGCAGATTGAATTTCACATCAAGAATTCCGTTTTCGTCGTCAATATTTAAAACTTCTGGCGTAATCTCAGCAAGCATATCAATTACGGACTGCGAGAACGAATTATTTTTTGAGAACGTGAAAGTCTGCGGCTGAGTTTCAATTTCAGGAAGCACCGCGATATTTTCTTCGTCCTGAACCGTTAAGCCCGCTATTATGCTGTCGAACAATCCGGGCTGTGAATTTTCCTGCTGTGAAGATGTCTGCTGTAAATTTTGCGCCTGATTTCCTGATTGAGCCTGAATGAACGTTAAGATTTCTGCTGACATGTAAAACGCCTCCTGTTATCTTTGTGCTTGAGGACGGGCCATTAACTCCGTAATTCTCGCGGCTTTAGTCGGCTTAATTTTTCCCATTATCGAAGCTCTTGCGTCATTCGGAAGTCTCATCAACAATTCCACAGCTAAACTGTCGCGTAACTGTTCAACGACTGCGGCGGCGTTACGAGCTGACATATCCTGATAAGTTCGGGCTACCTGGTTCATTAATTCCTGTTCGGTCTCGGTCGGTCCGTCATTCGTTCCTGAAGCCTGTTCGGTTTCTTGAGCGCGCAATCTTCTTTGTCGTCTTGCAACGTCGCGTGATAAGTCCATCAAGGCCAATTCCCGACTCTCATAAACGGCTAACCTGTCAATATCACTGCTGGCAATCGCGCGTTCTTGAGCGTCAAGCCTTCTTTGCCATTGTTCAAGTTCAACGGCTCTTCTTTCTCCGACGCTGAGAGCATAAAACTCCGGAACCTGGAAAAATTCAGCTAACTGCGGACCGAAGTAAGGAACTTTCGGGATTAACGTCCAAAATAAAGGCCGTCCGTCCCAAATTCCGCTTAAGTGCATTCCTGTAGCTGTTCCGAGCGCAAGGAGTAAGAGCCAGAACAGGAAAGTTAATTTTCCCATTTTCTTTTTCTTTTTCTTCTTGCGAACGACGGGCTCAGACGGTGCCGGTGCTGCTGGTCTTTCTTCTGCCATAGTTTTATCCGACCTCCCTTAAGCGTCTGTAGATTGCCATGATATTTTTAACGTAACGTTTTGAGACTTCCGGGATATTGCCGCTGTCAACACGTGTCGGGCCAGCGTTGTAAGCCGCAAGAGCTTTCTCAATGTCCCCTCTGTATTTATCGGTCAAATCAGAAATGTATCTTACGCCGCCTTCAATATTCTGAACTGGATCAAATGGATTTGTTACGCCTAACATTGCGGCTGTTCGGGGCATCAACTGCATTAAACCTTGAGCGCCTTTGTTAGAGACGGCACGAGTGTCCCAACCGGATTCAACTTGTATCATTGCGCGGATTAATTCATTGTCAACATTATATTTTTCGGCGCAGTCGTCAATTACATCTTTCAATTCTGTGTAGCTGGTTTTGCCGGAAATATTGCTTGCTGTCCTGAAGTTCACAGATTTGCCCGCTTTATTTACATCTTGAAGGACTTCTACAAACTTGCTTTTGACTGGTTCAGCCTGATTGTAAATATTCGGCATGAGCTGGTGATTAATTTCGTCAATTCTGCTTAAAACTCTTAATACGCTTGAAAGGTTTGGTCCCATTAATATTAATACGCTCCTTTTCGTGAAAATTGCATTGTAGCCACGTCGTCAAGTTCATTCTGTTCTATTCCTAATTGCTCCTGAAAATCTGCTTCCTTGAGATGGTCAATATAAGTCTCCATAATTCGCACGTCTCGATGGCGTTCAACGAGCCGGGCTTCGGTTCCTGATATTCGCATTCTTACGTCAGCAAGGGAATTTTGTCCCTTTACAATGTCGCCGTCGATTGCATCGATGAATTGACGTTGAAACCATAAATCACTTGCTGAAATTGATTGCGTCCCAGTTGTGCTGAAGTCTTGAATTGCTTGGGCTTTTTCGCTTTCGAGCTGTGAGATATGGGAGAGTACAGCACGTTCCTCGCTTCGTTCTGCGGCTAAGATTGCCTGTTCGTTTCGTCGGCTGTCCTCGCGGATTTTCAGTATACGGTTGAATTTTGCTATTCTCTGCTGCATGGTTAGATTAATTTATCGAGGTCGCGTTTTCCGTAACATACTCGAACGATATTCACTAAATGCCTGACATCATCAACGTAATAAATAAGCACAAAATTATCTACAGGCATATAGCGTACTGCTTCACCGTCTAGACTGGTTTTACGAACTTTGTATCTCTTAGGGAAAGAAGCTAGGGAAATTGCAGAAGCCGTTATTTTGTCAGCGAGATTTGATGCGGCAGAAGGATTATTGAGCTTTATATCTACATACTTGCATATATTGCGAATATCCCGACTCGCTTCTTCAGAGAAGTCGACGCTAAAACTTGAAGCCATATCGTTCTGCCATCTCCTTCCTTACGGCCTCAGCAGATACGGTTCTTCCGGCTTTTATATCATCAATTCCTCTCTGAATTTCCGCATCAAGTTCATCTTCTGTGAGACCTTCAAGACAGAGCGGCTTACTTTCTCTTGTGTCAAGTTCAACAGGAAATGCCCGGCGTAAAACTATCTGCCTTGTGAATAAATCCACCGCCTGAGTGAATGAAAGCCCAATTTTGTCTAAAATTTTCTCAGCCTCACTCTTTAATTTCGCATCAACTTCAACTATTGCCGCTGTACTCATCAATATTTTTCCCCTTTCTAATTTATTATCTCATTGCTGACTTGGATACTGAGCGAGTTTCATTTTTCGGTTGTCTCCTCTAATCTTCAAGCTCCAACAAAATTTTTCTATTCTCTGTTTCATTGTCATTGCTGATTAGGATACGGAGCAAGCTCCAATAATCTTTTATCCGTCTCCTCAAAACTCGTCGGGTCTTCAACACGCTGTGATAAAAATTGTCTCACGTTCTCCATATTAGCAAGTGCCCAGTCAACGCGCATATTTGAGCCTGATTTGTAAGCTCCTATGTTGATTAAGTCCTCACTTTCGGCATAAGTCGCGAGCAAATCTCGAACACGTCCGGCAGCATCAAGATGTTCACGGGAGACGAGAGCGGGCATTACACGGCTTACACTGTCAAGAACGCTAACAGCCGGATAAAAATTCCTCGCGGCAATCTTACGCGACAAGACAATATGACCGTCTAAAATTCCTCGCACAGTATCAGCAACAGGCTCATTCATATCATCTCCGTCAACAAGAACCGTGTAAATTCCCGTAATGCTTCCGGTCTCGCCAGCTCCTGCACGCTCTAACAGTCTCGGCAGCATCTCGAAAACTGAAGGAGTATATCCTCGTGTCGCCGGAGGTTCACCGATTGCAAGGCCAATTTCACGCTGAGCACGCGCAACTCTCGTAACCGTGTCCATCATTAAGAGAACGTCTTTACCTTGATCCCTGAAATATTCGGCAATCGCTGTAGCCGTCATCGCAGATTTAAGCCTAATCAAAGCCGGCTGATCCGAAGTCGCAATCACTAACACCGAACGTTTCAAGCCTTCCGGGCCTAAATCACGCTCGATGAACTCCCGGACTTCTCGGCCACGTTCACCGACAAGAGAGATTACGTTTACATCAGCTGTCGTGTAACGTGCCATCATTCCCAGCAATGTGCTCTTTCCAACGCCGGAACCCGCGAAAATTCCAATTCTCTGACCTTTTCCCAGCGTCAACATTCCATCGACAACACGAACGCCGACACTCAACGGGGTATCAACCATTTTTCGGCGTAACGGATGAGGAGGAGTTGCATATAACGGGTAAAAATTACTCGCGGCAATCGGGCCTTTGTCGTCAATCGGATTGCCTAAACCGTCAAGAACTCGCCCTAACAACGCCTCACCTACAGGAACTTCAAGCGGCCTATTCGTCGAAACAACATCACAGCCGGGCCCGACTTCCTGTAAAGCTCCAAGCGGCATTAACAAAACTCTGTCGTCCCGAAAACCGACAACTTCAGCGTCAAGTTCATGTGAACCGTCCCGAAAACAAATATGACATAAATCACCAACTCGAACGTCCGGACCTTGAGACTCCGCAACAAGCCCGACAACCTGAACAATTCGCCCGTTAATTTTTATCAACGGTTTCTGTAATAAATCTACAGCGAATAACTGAAATAAATTAGTGTCATTATCAAT
>JAFTCP010000138.1 GCA_017454625.1 Synergistaceae bacterium | reverse complement strand
GATTTATTGTGAAAGTGTAAATTACGTACTAATGCGCTATAATTAAACAAATTCATTTACAGTAAAGTGAAAAGGGCAGGTGTTCTTATGCCGGAAGAAAAACTTTCCAAATCTAACATTGAAGAAGTATGCGTGAAAGAGAACAAAATCTTTGACGGAAAAATTTTGAGCGTCCGTTGTGATGAAGTTCTTGTGCCGTCAGGTCATCATGCAACCCGTGAAGTTGTCGAACATAAGCCAGCTGTAGGAATGCTCGTTCTCACGGATGACAAACACGTTTTGCTCGTTAAGCAGTATCGTTACGCCGTCCATGAAGAAACTCTCGAAGTCTGCGCGGGCTTAATTGAACCTGGTGAAGATCCTGACAGTGCGGCCGAACGTGAGATGCAGGAAGAACTCAACGTGAAGGCGAGAAATCTTTACCGCATCGGAGAATTTTACGCATCGCCGGGATTTTGCACGGAGTTATTCACGCTTTATCTTGCCTCAGGACTTGAAAAATCTGCGTTGCCTCAAGACGAAGACGAAAATGTTTCGGTTTGCGAGATTGATTTACGCGAAATACCGAAGATGATTCGTGAAGGGAAAATACGGGACTCGAAGACGTTTGCAGCTCTTTCGTGGCTCATGGCTAAGGAGGGGATTGCCCCTGAACTATAAGGCTGTAAATGCGTCGTTTTAGGGTTTATTTTTCACAATCACAAAATTTTATTAATTCAAACAGGAGCGTATTTTCATGTTAAACAATTTTAAGATTACGGGCAAACTCACGATAGGCTTCGGAATTGTCCTTGCGCTTTTCGGAGTTGCAGTGTTTTTCTCATGGACAAGCATCTCAGCAGTTCAGTCTGATGTTCAGTATCTTCAAAAGGTCGTCGATAACACAGTAAAAATCGCCGTCGAACTCACTAACCAGATAAGCTGGATAAGGGCATGCGTTCGAGATTTGAAGTTCTCAGAAAGCGACGAAGACATGGACAGGATGACTAATTACTTGTCAGGACTTCGGACAATACTTGAACGGGGCAAACAGATGTATGCGCAGGATCCTTCACTTTCGAGCTTGTCGAACTTGGCCGAGATGGAGAATATCATCCGCAATACTGAGTCAACATTCTCAAAAGCTACCCAGATGATAAGAACAAAGCGTACAGTTTCAGCTACACTTAATCAGGAAATCGACAAGATGATAGCTCTTCTTCAGAGTGTTGTTGATATGCAGTATCAGGTAACTTTGAGCCAGCTTAAGACGAGCCTTGAAGGTACAAGCATGGAGACATATATTGAGCGTATCAGGCTTGCTGAAGGTCTCACTACAGCGTTTGCCGTAACAGCGAGAAATTATGCGGTAGCTCTTCAGACCAGAGACGCAAAAATGATGAACGACATAGTACAGCAGCTTGTGAACGGCGAGAATCAATACAACAGGTATTATGAGACTTCGACACTGAAGGAAATCAGGGACCTCATGGCTGCCGGACGCGGAACATTTACGACGCTGAAAAACGGTTTCAACGATGTATTATCGTCATTCACTCAGACGGAACCGGCATTTGCGGCACTCTTAGCTGACGGCTTGAACCTGGTCAACATTGCCAATAAGATAACCGACGCAGGAACTGACAGGATCGTAGGACTTTCACAGGGAGCCTATGACTCACTCGGAAGCACAATGACGCTCGTTCTGGCATTGGCCGGAGTAGCAATTTTCATCGGTATCTTCATCGCGCTTTATATTGCTAAATCAATCTCCACACCTCTTGGGCGCGTCGTCGAACTCTGCAAAGAAGCCAGCAACGGAGAAATGGCAATTACCCGCGCTGACTTCCATTATGAGGGCAAAGATGAACTTGGCAATTTAGGAGATGCATTATCTGAGATGTTCGGTTCACTCAGCACTGCAATCGGTGATATTCGCGGACTTGCGATTACGAGCCATGAGACCTCAGCTAACATGAAGGAAGACGCAACGAAGAACACGGATTACGCCAACAATGTACGTGCAAACGTCGCTAACGTCGTTAAACTTATGGAAGGCAGTGCGTCATCACTCCAGGAGAGCAACGCAGGAACTGAAGAGATGTCGGCGGCATCAATGACTTCTGCACAGGCGGCTACGGATTGCGCGGAGTTCATCTCCAACATGACGACGGTAACGAACAAGGCTGTTGATACGGTTAAAGAAGCTATCGCCAACATCGTAATTCTTCAGAAGAAGACGAAGGAAAGCGGAATTAAACTTCAGGAACTCGTTGAAAGCGTCAACAAGATTAGCGAGTTCATCGGAGACATCACATCGATTGCGGATCAGACGAACTTGTTAGCACTCAACGCCGCTATCGAAGCCGCAAGAGCAGGAGAAGCCGGACGAGGATTTGCGGTTGTTGCTGAGAGCGTAAGAAAACTCGCTGAGGAATCCAGCAGAGCCGCTGAGAACGTCAGAGGATTAATCGAGACGTTACAGGAAGCCGCAAGAGAGACGAAGACATCGAGCGATGAGACCGCAGTCCTTCTTGACGAGACGACCGAGAAGGCCAACCACGCGCAGGATTCACTTGGTGAAGCAATCGGACAGATTGACAAGGCAAACGACAGGATTCAGAACATTGCGGCAGTTGCTCAGGAGCAGGCGGCATCAAGCCGAGAGATTGCGGCAGGAATTGACAACGTAACGAAGTCAACAACGGAAATTCTTGAAAATCTCGAAAGCGTCAAGAACGACATGGACGAGACGGCGTTAATCGCTGAGCGTGCGGCGAAAGGTGCTATTGATCAGACCGGACTTGTTGAGAGCATCACTGAAGCACTTTCACAGTTCCATATTGAGGACGAAGGTGCGGCCCCTAAGAAGAGCGGAGCACGTAAGGCCCTTCCTCCGAAGAAGAAATAACACGAAGAAATTATTAGAGGCTCTCCAAATCGGAGGGCTTCTTTTTTTGTGCACTCAGCTATAATTATTTCCATTCCACTAAGGCGGGAGATAATTTACTTGCATGACAACGAAGCTAATTTTGACTTATACATTCACGATTTATTGACCGAAGCGAAGATTGACGCGAGTTATCAAGGAACGACACTTCCGGAGCTTAATGACGCATTAGCTACGGCCTCAAAAAGTCAGACGGGAGAAATCGGGCGGCCTGATTACGTCGCTGTTGTGAAAGATTTTGTGCTTGTGATTGAGAATAAGGCTGAGCGTGATAAATTGTGCCTGAGAGAACCTGACGGAAGCATTTCGCTCACTCCGAAGGCTACGAGGGATTACGCGCTTAACGGGGCATTATTTTACGCGAAGA
Source organism: Synergistaceae bacterium (assembly GCA_017454625.1). Taxonomy (GTDB): domain Bacteria; phylum Synergistota; class Synergistia; order Synergistales; family Aminobacteriaceae; genus JAFUXM01. The sequence goes on along the minus strand of JAFTCP010000138.1, from coordinate 1,500 downwards.
AGATTATTGAGGGCAGCAATTACAAGAAAGTTTTTGCGTTCGGGAATGCCGGAGACAGGAAGCATCATACGTTGAAGCCGATTTTTGCCGGAGTTGATGACGAGATTGTTGAACTTGATGAAATTGAAACGTTCGAGAATTTTTCACATGAAAATATTGAGAAGTTTTACAGGTACAGAGTAAAAGGAGAAACACCTCCAGAACAGAAAGAACTTGCAGACATAGAAGAAATTGCTGGGAAACTTAATAACTATTTACGCAATTATGGAGGACTGGGAAATACAGAAAAACCGCTTGTTGTTTCAGCAATACTCCTTGCGCTCACTGAAAAACGACATGGTTTTATGCTAAATAGTCTTATAGGGGATGTTACATATACTGATGGAGAAAAACTTTATAAGCAGCTGGATAATAGCTTGAGGCGGGCAAACATTCCTCAAGGTGTAAAGTTAACAAGAGTGGAAGGGCGTTTTGACTTCATCAGAACCAATCAAACACTCAATACTTTACGTAAAGAGCTTCAAGACAGCAAAAATCCAGACGGCAAGACACCATTGAAATTTTTTGCTGAATTTATAGAGGAGAATGTGTATAAAAATTTCAGTAATCTATCACCTGAAGACTATATCGGGAGATTTTACATGGAATTTATACGCTACACTGGCGGTGACGCCCAATCATTAGGAATAGTAATAACTCCAAGACATATAACTGAATTATTCTGCGACCTTGTAAAATTAAAGCCGGATGATGTGATTTTCGATCCATGCTGCGGAACTGGAGGCTTTCTTATTGCTGGAATGCATAGATTGTTAAAGCTAGCAGAAAATGAAACTTTACGCAAAAACATAAAAACACGACAAATTTACGGGATTGAATTAAGTGATGATATGTTTGCTATGGCTACTGCTAGTATGATTTTACACGGAGACGGTCAAAGCAATATAACATGTGAAGATTTCTTAAAAACTAATGCATCGAGCATTCAACTCAAAGGAATAACAGTAGGTTTTATGAATCCTCCATATTCTATGGCCAAGCAAAAACAAGATGCAGGTCTATCAGAACTTTCTTTTACAGAACATCTTTTGAAGAGTGTTGTAACCGGAGGTCGTGTTGCTGTTATAGTTCCAGTGTCTACTATGATAGGCAAAACAAGAGAGGACAAGCAGAAAAAAATTGATATTCTGAAACATCACACGCTCGAAGGAGTAATCAGCCTCAACAAGAACACGTTTTACGGTGTTGGGACTGTGCCATGCATAGCAGTATTCACGGCAGGAGAACCTCATCAGCCTGAAAAGCTAGTGAAATTTATCAACTTTGAGGACGACGGCTGGGAAGTGAAAATGCATCAGGGCTTAATCGAGACTGAACGAGCAAAGGACCGTCGGCAATACTTGCTTGACTGCTGGAACGGAACGCGAAAAGATTTTCCCTCAAGTTTCATGGTTGAGACGACAATTGAAGCTAGTGATGAATGGCTTCACTCGTTCTATT
>JAFTCP010000137.1 GCA_017454625.1 Synergistaceae bacterium | reverse complement strand
TTATGGACTGTGAGGGACTCGAACCCACGGCCCGCTGATTAAGAGTCAGCTGCTCTACCAACTGAGCTAACAGTCCATATCTTTACTTCTGGCGCGCCCGGCAGGATTCGAACCCGCTGCCTACAGATCCGAAGTCTGTCGCTCTATCCAGATGAGCTACGAGCGCATTTACTTGCTGGGGTGAGTGAAGGGACTTGAACCCTCAACCGCCGGAACCACAATCCGAAGCTCTAACCAATTGCGCTACACTCACCATTTTTACACATTTGGCGCGCTTTGCAGGATTCGAACCCGCGGCCTACGGCTTAGAAGGCCGTTGCTCTATCCAGCTGAGCTAAAAGCGCGTTTGCTAAACTTGGAGCGGGAAACGGGATTCGAACCCGCGACCTACGGCTTGGAAGGCCATCGCTCTAGCCAACTGAGCTATTCCCGCATATTCACTTTTCACTCTGGTCGGGGCGAGAAGATTCGAACTTCCGACCCCCTGCTCCCAAAGCAGGTGCGCTAACCAGACTGCGCTACGCCCCGCTGTTCACGTATTCAACGAGTGATAATTATAACGCCAACATTTTTTTTGTCAAGCTGACCTATAAAATCTCAATATCTACCGTCCCGAAGAATTCCCGCAATAGTTTCAAGAGTGTCTGAAAGTAAATCATTGTTCTCACTTAGAAGATTATAGATTGCATCCTCGCTTAAAACTCCACGCTTGAGATTGGCCGGAAACTTCCCAGCTTCATCATCCTCAAAATCATTGCGCCAATCTTCACCATGATAATATTCTGCAAGCTGTTTTATCTTAGCTTGAATTTCGCGGTAGGCTCTCAAAACAGATGAAAAATTTTTTATGGTTTCATCCGCCTCATCAAAAATTTTTTCCATAAATATAACACGTTCTATTTTGTTCATTTTTTATTTCAATGCGTCCGTAAAAATTTCTGCCTTTGAGAATAAAGCCGCTTTGCCTGAAATTATTACGCGGTCGCCTTCAAGTTCACAGTATAAATATCCTCCGCGTTCTGAAGCCTGATATGCAGTAATTTCGTTTTTCCCCAGAGCTTTCACCCAATACGGCACTATATGACAATGTCCGGAGCCGCACACAGGATCTTCAATTATGTTCAGCTTAGGCGCAAAACTTCGAGAGATGCATTCAACTTCATTTTCTCCTTTTGCCGTGATGTGAAGCAATAATCCTTCAAGAGCTTTCACCTTGTCCATATCGGGCCTGCAAGTTTTCACCTGTTCGGAATTTTCCATGACGCACAATAAATCCCTGCCCATGAACGCACTGACCGGCGCAAAACCTAAAGCCTCGCGCATTGCTTCAGTTACTGGGACACGCTCAAGTTTATACGCAGGAAAATTCATAGAGAGAAGCTCATTGTGTTTCTTAACCGTGAGGTCCCCGCTTAAAGTCGAAAATGTAATTTCGTCAGCATCAACGTAAAATCGTAACATCACGTAGGCACTCGCAAGCGTCGCATGTCCGCATAAATCAATCTCGCCGCCGGGAGTAAACCACCGAAGATTATATTTCCCTGAATTATCCGGAACTATGAACGCTGTCTCGGAAAAATTATTCTCACGCGCAATGTTCATCATCAATTTTTCGTCAGGCCATGAGGGCATTACGCACACCGCCGCTTGATTTCCCGAAAAAACTTTGTCCGTGAACGCATCAACTATGTATTGTTTCATGACTTAATCCCCCTGTGATTTTATTCTGACGTGAAGCATCATTCGTTTGACTTTATCGCCTCGCCTGTAAGAATAACATCTATCATCTTCGTACGTATTTATTCCAGTCATAGTAATATTTCTCTCGTCAAGTCCGGCATCAAGAAGCTGTGATTTTATCTCTCCGGCCAAGTCAAAATATATTTTATCGCCATCGTCATCATAATTCTCACGATGAAAACTCTTTATTCCCTTTTGCGTCCATTCATCATTAACATCACGGCAATAAATCTCTCGTCCTATGCATGGGCCAATCCAAGCATGTAAATCTTGCACATTCTCATTTACAGGTTCATTTATATCTTCACTTGCATGTTCTTGAAAGTTTCTCATGTCCTCGTTTTCATGAAAATTTTTCACGTTATCATTCGCATCTTCAAATAAATTTTTTGCATTCTCACTAACAAGTTCATTCAAACGGTCAATCTGCGGGGCTTGTACGTTCTCCCAATCTCTATTGCCAGAGTCAATATCATCTTCTCGCAAATTTTCCATGTTGTCGCTCATATGTTTTTCCCTTACAAGTTCAACTCCATATCCAGAAATATTTAACACTGTACCTTTATAGCCGGAATGAAGAAGCATAGCAAAACTTTTTCCCCAGATTAAGACCGGCGCACAGTCAGCAAATCTCAGTGAGGCTTCGGCTTTCGATGTCGTCAATAAAATTCCGTCGGCTTCCGGGCGTTCAGGCAATGAATATTTCGTGAAAGTTTCATCATTAACGAGAATTATATTTTTACCGTGAACTTGATGGGGCATAACATGAGGCAGAATATTAATCCCTTCGGGCGTGTCGTCCTTCATGAAAAAATTCGCGCTGAGAAAATCCGGAGTTATTATCTTCATTATTAATTCCTTCCTTGTGCTAAAATCCTGAAAAATTTTATACTCAGGAGAAATTTTACATGAACTTAGACTTTTTTGTTGTCATGAGTAACCTCGTGAGCCTATTCGCATTAATCGCCGTCGGATATATTGCCGTAAAATCTGGAGTAATCAAGCAGGAAGCCTCAGCAATATTCTCAACGTTCCTCATGAAAATTACTCTGCCTTGCACAATTTTTATCTCGCTCGCTCAGAAAGAATATGATCCGGCTTTCGTTCATGACAGCATGATTATTATTGTGGCCGGGCTTGTCGTCTTCTCGGGAATGTTATATCTCTCGCGTTACATTGCTATTTTTCTCGGAGTTCCTGAGAATTGTCGGGGAGTTTGGGCATTCGTCGCGGCATTCACTAACTCAGGGTTTATGGGATTTCCAATCGCACTGGCTTTGTTCGGTCCGGAGGGACTTGCTTTGTCCGTAATGCTTAACATTGCGTTCAACATGACCGTCTACACAATCGGAGCAATCGAAATCAGCCGGGATAATCCCAATCACAACGCCGAGAAGCTCAACATGAAAACAATAATCTTCAGCGGAATAAACATCGCGACCGTTCTAAGCCTGATATTTTACTTCGGACGGATTAAAATTCCAGCGATGATTGCCGCGCCTATAATCTCACTGTCAAATATCACAACCCCGCTTTCAATGATAATTATCGGGATGGCTTTAACTCATTCTCACGGCCTCGAAGTCTTCACGGATAAACACGCTTGGACATGTACATTTTTCAGACTTTTATTTTACCCCATAGCGTTATGCTTATTGTTAAAAGTTTTCCCGTTGGGCTCAAATCCTCTGATTGGGGCCGTCTTGGTTATCGTCGTCGCAATGCCCGGAGCAAGTGTTACAGCCGTCTTGTGTGAGATGTATCATGGAAATATCGATTTTGCCGCTAAGGTCATGTTCATTCAAAATATCTTGTGCATGCTTTCAATTCCTTTGGTCTGCATGTTAATAGCTTAACTCGTAACTTCAACGCTCAAGAGCCGGATGCTTCTGAAATATCATAATTAGCTTCGGCTCACTTATTATATCCTGCAAGTTTCATTGTCAACGAACTCCTTTATTTCCGCAAGCTCCCTTTCACGCGTCATAATATACCCGTCCATGCCACCGAATAAATCAGCGTATTTTGTCCTCAAATCATAATTAAACGCGGGCTTATCAAGAATATTCGTGAAAGTTTCGCCAGTCAGGAACTTATAAACATATCCGGCAGAGATCGGAGGTGTAACGAGATTAACTCTTCTTAAGCCTTCCGATAAGATAATCTCGATATGATGCCATAAATTTTTTAGGGCGTAGAATTGGTAAACTGAACGGCAGTCGGTGAAATTTAACGCGCTGAAATTAAATTTGTGAAATATTTCCGTCAATGCTAATTTTTCTTCTGACGACAAAGTTTTACACTTGAAGTATTCGTTTTCTGAGTGAACGTAAAATCTCAGAATTTCAGGCTCATATGCAGAGAGTTCCAGCAATTTATTTTCTGTCAGCATCGGCGGGATGAAGTGAATATAATCATAAAGAAAGTTTTTCTTCAAGTTAAGCCCGTAAATTGCCGGCAATCGTATAATTGAGCAATTTGAAATGTTGTTTTCCGCCCAGACTTCCAGAGAATGACGGTTTGCTCCATATGGCTTTAATCGGCTTTCGTCAATTTCAAAATCTTCGTCAACTCCTAAGACATCAGGATAGACATTAACGGTTGAGATTAATACTAATTTTTTGGGCGCAATTTCAGAAATATTATGTTTAGCTCCGTCCGTAATTGCTTTATCGGCTTCGGGATATTCGTTCGCTATGAAAGTTTTAGAATGCACTCCCGCATAAATCAATAAATCAGGCTTTTGGCCGTATGCTTCTGTTATGTTCGTCGAGTGAAATAATCCGCTGAAATTATGTTGATGCGCGAGATTGGAACCTACTAAACCTGTACAGCCTACGAGAAATTCACGCGATGACATCAATTATTCATCCTCCTTAACTTCATTAATAATTTATCTGTTTTGAACGCAATATCCCGGTTTGCTTTTACGCTGCCAGTTTTGATGCATTCTGCAAATTCTGATATTGCCTTGTCTATATTGTTACGTTCATCATGAAACTCTTTTATCTCATCAATGAACTTATATTCTCCTGCTCCCGTTCGAGTAAAATTTTGAAGTCTTAACGTCCATTCATTGCCTGATAAATCAATTGAGAGCCGTCCATTTTCACCGAAAATATCAAAGCGTCTTACTTTTTGGCCGGGACATAATAAATTGCACTTCAACAAAATTTTTATGCCCCTAATCTCACATGACATCAGCATGACTTCGCCCGAATTAATTATTACGTTTATGTTGGAGGCTTCATCTTCAGGGAACCAAAGACCAAGCACAGAGAACAAATGAACTCCGATAATATCCGCAGCCGTTTCGCCGGAGTAAAATCTTCCGAACTGTGAGATTTCGCCCTCAATGCAAATTAATTTTCCCAACTGTTTCAAAATTTCCTTGCAGTCTTGAATTGAGGCCGAAACCGTGTAAATGTAATCCGCGTATAAAATTTTTCCCGAAACTGAGGCAAATTCATAGAGTTTCTCAGCCTCGCCGGGATTCATCACTAAGGGCTTTTCACAAAATACATGTTTCCCGCTCCTTAATAACTTTTTGCAAATTTCGTAATGAGTTCTGCTCGGTGTACACACAAAGACAGCGTTAATTTCATCATTAGCTAATACATCAGCAAGATTACTTACGGGGGGGGGGGTAATTTTACATATGCTGACCAGTTCAAAATCTCTGCACGAAGCTATATACTTTTCGAGAATTTTTCCCCAGTAGCCGTAACCGATTAATGCGGCTTTCATGATTTGAATTCCTTTCGCAGTGCCTTAATCCCGGTAAGATATGACTTAATGACTTTTGACATCTCAACTTTTGAATGATTAGCATCGTCTGCCCATCTTACAGGAAGCTCATAAATTTTTACTCCCTCGCGTTCTGCTCTAAGCAAGAGTTCAATGATGTAAAACCAGCCGTTTTCTTGTGAGGATTTACTCATGAGTTCAACGACAATTTCACGACGGAAAAACTTGAACCCGCAAATAGCATCCGAAGCCTTCATGTGCAAAAATAACTTAAGCAGGAAGATTAGCCCGTATGATGTAATATTTCGATACCATTTTCGCCCGGAAGTCTTAGATTTGCGATTAAACCTTGAACCGTTCACAACGTCAAATTCTTCTGAAGCAAAAATATTCTCGACAGCCTTTAAATGATTTATATCCGTCGACAAATCAACATCCATATAGCCGATAATTTCGCATTCCGACGAGACTTTTACACCTTCCCTGAAAGCCGCGCCGACTCCTTTAATCTCTATTCGATGATAGGAGACGTTATCGTATTTACTCTCAAGTTTTTTTGCTTCGCCGCCCGTATTGTCAGTTGAAGCGTTATCGACAATGTAAATTCTGTATTCAGACTTCAGATTTTCCCTGATAAATTCTTCCGTTCGAGTTATGCCGTTTTCAAGACGTTTTTCCTCGTTAAAGACCGGGAAGATTATTCCGATTTTCATTGTTGTCATATCCTTTCATATTCTCTCAATCGACGAGACTATATATTGCTGTTTCTTGAACTCCAGGCGCAAAATCATCTCTAGATACTTAAACACGAACGCCTGAACAATAAACATCGCCATAAATCCCAAGCACATAAACCCCATCAACGGAGCCCAGCCCTCTACAGGTTTATTCTGGCTGAAATATACAAACACTACGTACAATCCAAAGCCGAACATTACAGAGGCCATTAATCCCGAAAATAACAATGAAATCTTGTAAGCTATGTTCGTGAATAAAATTATCGCGTCGCTGGCTACGTTCCATTTTTCATGATTATTTTTCTCCGGAATATTAATATTTTGTGATAAAGGCTCATATTCAAGACTTGCAGATTTTACCCCGCTGAATGCATACACGGCTTTTCTGTACGGAATAATCTTGCTGAAGGCTTCTACTCTGTTCACAGCACGGCGCGACAAAACTCTAAATCTTTCAGTAGCAAGTTCATACGGAGTTCCTGAATACCTGTTGTAAATGCTGTAAAATATTTTCGACATGAAGGAGCTGCCTTTTTTCGGAGTCTTCACCGAGACAATATCAAATCCTTCCGCCGTTTTTTCATATGCCTTCATGATTAAAGAGTTGTCGTAATCCATGCAGGCCGAATCAAATTCAAACACGTAATCCCCAATTGAAGCGTCAACTCCGGCAACCATACTTTCCTCATAGCCGGATACTGCCATATTCACAATGGACAACGCTAAAATTTTACGTTCTTCTTTGAACTCCCGAATTTCCTGAAGGAGCGAAGAATTAGCATTATCATTCACACAGATAAATTCATAGTTCTGGAAGTTGGCATCAAAGACTTTGTGAATTGAACGCAGGAAAGTTTTTATTTCACGTGTTGAACTTCCAACGTAAATTACAGCTGACACAAAATTTACTTCTTTATTCGATGTAATCATCCTAATAACACATCCAAATCATAGACAGTATTAATTTTTCCTGATAAGACGCTCACAAAATCCGGCTCGGTGTGATTAACTTTTATTATGGTTGGGCGTGAGTCGTCAATTTCGGAGGCTTTCAAAATAGGCTTAATTGAGAAGAGGGAACCGGCATATTCAAATTTAAGCTCATCATTCAGGTATTTACGCGCTAAGTTTGACATGTAAGGCCAAGCAGTTTTAGGTTTTGCTGAACACGTGTTGCAATTTCCAAGCTGAGAAGGAGAACAATAATTTTCTTCGCAAACTTTTTGACACTCAAACACCGGCAAATTTTCATAGCTCGTAATATGCGGCGTGAAAGTTACGGAGGTCAAAGAATGAAGCCCGGTTTTCCCGAAAGGCATAATTGAGAAAAATGGGCCGTCCATTACGGTTAAGCCTGTATTTCGGAGTTCGTCATTAACTTTGCAGAGAATTATTTCGCAGAGTTCATATTTTATCTTGAAAGGAGTATAGCCTGTGAGATTAAGAATTTGATTTGTTGAAGCGTATGAAGCGTTTAGAATGAACGGTGCAGCGTAATTATTGTCCCCCCCCCCCGTTAGTAATTTTTACTGAGTAAAGTCCGTAATTTTCGCTTATGCTTTCAATTCGGGAATTATATTTTATCTCTACGTTTTCGAGTTCAGCTAATTGTTGTGAAATTTTCTCCTGCATTAATTTTGCGTCAAAAGTATATTCTTGAGTGAGAAAAGCTCCGTCGCATTTGTTAGACTTGAAATAACGGCTTTCCGGGACTTCTGCGCATTTAATTCCGGCGGCATTGCAGAACTTCTTGAACTGTTTAGCGTTTGAATATGAGAATTTTGATGAGGTCGCGTAAATTTGATCAAAGTCCGACAAAATACAATCCTCGTAATCTTCACAGAAACGTTTGAAATATTTTGCTGATTTTATCGCCGTCGAATATGAGCGCGGATAATGATAGCCCATATGCACACGCGCTTGATTTATGAACGTTGCACGTTGGAAAGGCCCGCTGTCATGCTCAAGAACGAGAACTTTTTTCCCCTGCCTTCCGCTTTGAAGTGCCGCGTATAATCCGTAAAGTCCGGCACCGATAATTATGCGGTCATAATGCAATAAAATTTTCCTCCTGAATGTTGAATGTTTTAGTGAAAATATCTTATCATAAATTTCACAAATAAAGGGGAGTTAAGGATAGCTGTCAAGTAATTATTCTCAGTAAAAATAAATTTTCATCGTTAATTTCATGATTTATAATTCCCGCAAAAAATAGGAGATGATAAAATGTTTACGTTCAATCCCAATCAACTTTACTTCTTCGACGGCGCAATGGGAACAATGCTTCAATCACGAGGCTTAAAGCTCCGTGAAATTCCCGAACTTCTCAACCTGACCAATCCCGAATTAATCTGCTCAGTTCACAGGGAATACAAACAGGCAGGAGCAAACTTCATCACGGCTAACACATTCGGAGCAAACCGTTTCAAGCTCGCTAAGTCAAATCATTCTGTCCAGGAAGTAATCGAGGCAGGAGCGAAATTAGCGAGAGAAGCGGCGGGAGATGATGCGTTCGTCGTTCTGGATATTGGCTCAACAGGACGCGTAATGTCTCCGGCTGGTGATGCTTCGTTCGATGAGATTTATGATGCTGTCGCTGAGATGGTCAACGCCGGGAAAAATTTATGCGACGTAATTTTGCTTGAGACTTTTACGGATTTATACGAGCTTCGAACCGCGATATTGGCCGCACGTGAAAATTCTGATTTACCCGTTTTCGCAACAATGAGCTTTGAGGAATCTGGCCGGACATTTTTCGGAGCTAGCGTTGAGACTATGACGGCGACGCTTGAAGGATTAGGAATTTCCGCGCTCGGTGTCAATTGTTCGCTCGGACCTGCTCAGTTGGTGCCGATTGTTCAGCGAATTTGTGAGTGTTCGCATATTCCCGTCATGGTTCAGCCTACTGCGGGGCTTCCTGTGATGCGCGACGGAGTTTCACATTATGACGTTACGCCTGAGGAGTTCGCAAAAATTTCGGTTGAGTTCGCGAAAATGGGAGTTAATATTCTCGGAGGGTGCTGCGGGACAACTCCTGAACATATCTCACAGATGAAAAACGCCGTGTTGAACTTCTCATCTCATGCAGTCAAACGAAACGTCAACGATGAGACCGTAATTTGTTCGGCTTCAAAACTCGTAAAGTTCGGAAAAAAGTTTATCGTCATCGGTGAAAGATTAAATCCGACTGGGAAAAAGTTATTGCAGAAGGCGTTGCGTGAAGGCGACGTTGATTATCTCCTGAAAGAGGCCGTGAAACAGCAGGATCAAGGCGCGGACGTTCTTGACTTGAATACCGGACTTCCTGACATTGACGAAGCTGAAGTTTTGACGAGTTCGCTAATGGCCGTTCAAGGGATTGTGAATTTGCCGGTTCAGATTGACAGCTCGAATTATCAAGCATTAGAGAGAGCCGCAAGAATTTACAACGGGAAGCCGTTATTGAACTCCGTGAATGGGAAAGCTGAGAGCCTCGCGAAAATTTTACCCATCGCGAAAAAATACGGAGCTTGTGTGCTTGGATTGACGCTTGACGACAGGGGAATTCCTGAGACAGCCGAAGAGAGATACGAGATCGCTAAACGAATTGTTGACGAAGCCGAAAAATTAGGCATTCCGCGCAGAAATATTTTAATCGACTGCCTTACTTTGACAGCTTCAGCCCAGCAAAAATTAGTTCCTGAGACACTGAAGGCTATAAAACTCGTCAAGGAAAATTTAGGCGTTCACACAATTTTGGGCTTGAGCAACGTATCCTTCGGGCTTCCTCGTCGTCCCTTAGTAAACCGCACAATGTTGATAGCCGCGATAATGAACGGGCTTGATGCGGCGATAATTAATCCCGGAGATTTGGACCTTAAGGAGACATTATCAGCCTGGAACTTATTGACCGGCGACGAAGAGGACATGCAGAATTACATCTCGTTTTGTGAGAAAAACCCGGCCAATTCAAGCGCAAACGTTCAAGCTCCAACCCAAGCGGTAAACCCCGTAACAGCTCCGGAAGATTTGAACTCAGCGATTGCACGGGGATTGAATGAGGATGCGGCCAATTTGACACGGGAATTATTGAGGTCTCGCAAGCCATTAGAGATAATCGAGAAAAATATTGTCCCGGCACTTGATGAAGTCGGAAAAAGTTACGAGACAGGGAAATTATTCCTTCCTCAGCTCATAAAATCCGCCGAAGCCGCAAAGTCAGCGTTTGAAGTCCTCTCGCTTGCAATGGACAAAAACGAAACCGGAAAAGCTAAAGGCCCCGTAATACTTGCAACGGTTTACGGAGATGTTCATGACATCGGTAAAAATATAGTCCGAACAATCTTCGAGAATTATAATTTTGACGTAATCGATTTAGGCCGAGACGTTCCGCCCGAAAAAATTCTTGAGACAGTCGAACGCGAAAAAGTTAACGTCGTGGGATTAAGCGCGTTGATGACGACAACAGTCGCGAGCATGAAGGAGACAATTACGAAACTCAAAGAGGCTCACCCTGACTTGAAAGTTATCGCTGGAGGAGCTGTGTTGACTCCGGAATTGGCCAAGTTTGCGGGAGCTGATTATTACGCTAAAGATGCTATGGAAGGCGTGAGGATTTTAACGAGACTGCTTGAGTGAAATTTTTCATGATTGTGGTTGCCTGAGTGCGGCGAGATGATACGTGATAATTTCGTTAAGACTTCAAAAATTTTTGCGTCATTATTTGTGCGCGATAAAATAATAGATAATTTCGTCAGGGTGTCTCACAAAATTTTCATGTCATTTTTGGGAAATATGGTGAAACTTGCGAAAATCCAGTGTGATAATTTTCTCGGAATTTCTCACAAATTTTTCATGTAATTTTGGGGGCGGCGAAACCTGCGAAAATTCATGATAATTTTATCGGGACGGCCTTAATAAGTGTATAATACAGAATATTTTTCATTTTCACATTTTGATTTGAAGGGAAATTTACAACTTGCGAAATACTATCATTCAGTGTGAACATTGGCTGCGTGATGAAGTTGCAAAAGCTGGAGCCTCAGGCATAATTTTAGGCTTATCCGGCGGAATTGATTCTTCCGTTCTGGCCGCGCTCGCTCGTGAAAGTCTCGGCAAAAACGGAGTACTCGGAGTGATTATGCCCTGCCACAGCATTAATCAGGACGAAGACGACGCTAGATTATTGGCCGAAGCTGTCGACGTTAATTTTATGCGAGTGGATTTGTCTGGAGTGTTTGATGCTTTATGTGAAAACATCGCGAGTGCTCCGAACATGTCCAATTCTCATGGTGAAGACGTAAGCTCTCATGTGAAATCTGATATGAAAGCACGCGAAGATTTATCAAGAGAAGACATTAATCTCGAATTAAACTCGCTCGTGAAATCCAACATGAAAGCTCGACTCCGAATGGTTACGCTTTATGCAATTGCTCAGTCAAAAAATTTACTCGTCTGCGGAACAAGCAACAAGTCCGAATACGAAACGGGATATTTCACGAAATATGGGGATTCCGGAGTTGACTTGATGCCGTTAGCGAGTTTCTTGAAGCGTGAAATCCGGGAGATGGCGAAACTCTTAAACGTTCCGGAGAGAATTATCACCAAAGCTCCGAGCGCAGGACTTTACGACGGCCAGACCGACGAGGGCGATATGGGCTTCACGTATGAAACTCTCGACGAATATTTATCATCCGGGAAAATTTCAGACGAGAAAGCAAAAGAACGCATTGACGTGATGCGCAGACGAAGTGAACACAAACGCAAGCCAATTCCAATTTTCAAAGCAAATTAATTTTTACAGGAGTGATTTAACTTGTCAGGACATTCAAAATGGGCGAATATTAAGCATCGTAAAGCAGCTCAGGACGCAAAACGCGGAAATCTCTTTCAGAAACTCGTACGTGCAATAATCATCGCGGCTAAAGATGGCGGCGGAGATCCGGCTATGAATATGCGCCTCAAAACAGCTATTGAGCGTGCAAAGGCCGTAAGTGTTCCCAATGATAATATTACTCGTGCGATTAAACGAGGAACAGGAGAACTCGGCGATATTTCCTACGACGAACTCACTTATGAAGTCATTGGCCCGGCGGGAATTGCTATTCTCGTAAACGTCATGACTGATAATAGAAACAGGACAACTCCCGAAATTCGCGCGTTATTAGCTCGAAATGGCGGACAAATGGGCTCGGAAGGTTCGGTTGCATGGATGTTTGACCGTAAGGGAGTAATCGAAGTTAAGGGTGAAAATCTCGACGAGGACGCATTAATGACGCTTGGACTTGACTCCGGAATGTCGGATATGGAAGCCAGCGACGAAGGATTTACGCTTTACTGTGAGCCAGGAGATTTAGACACGTTGCAAAAAGCCCTTGAGGATAATAAATACGTTGTAGATAACGCTGAAGTCTCAATGATCGCGAAAACTCCGGTTGAAGTTGCTGACCCTGAAGCCGCGCGAAAAGTCTTAAAGCTCGTTGATGCTCTCGAAGAACACGACGACGTGCAGAATGTTTATTCAAATTTTGACATTCCTGACGAAGTAGCTTCACAGATTGAGGACGAGTAATTTAATCTGTCTCGGAATAGATCCCGGCCTTGCCCGTGTCGGTTATGGTGCGGTCATGCTGTCGGGGTCCGTTCTGAAGGCGTTAAATTACGGCTGTATTGAGACTAAACCAACAATGAATTTCACGCAGAGATTACTCACAATTTATAATTCTCTCCAAGAGCAGATAAACTTGTGCAGTCCTGATTTTCTCTCTGTCGAACGTTTATTTTTCGGGCGAAACACAACTACAGCCGAATACGTCTATCAAGCTCGCGGAGTAATTATGCTTTTATCGGCTCAGAATAATTTGCGCGTCGTTGAACCAAAGCCGAACCAAATAAAATTACTCGTATGCGGTTCAGGAAAAGCGGAGAAGAAACAAGTTCAGAGCATGATGCAAAAAGTCCTTGAGCTTGACGAAATTCCCAAGCCTGACGACACAGCAGATGCTTTAGCAGCGGCAATTACGGGATTATCGCTTGAAGCCGCAAAAAGTTTTACGAGTTTCGAAGATAACACAGAAAATTCATGATTTACAGTGATAATTTATTCTTGAAGGGAGATGATTTTAATTCTATGTTCTAGGAAGTGGAAATTTCTCGCCGTAATCTTGTTCGTCCTGATTTTTTCCCAGTCAGCTAATGCCCGAGATGTTTATGTTCGTCTCTCAAATGCCGGGAGCTATTCAATCGGAATTACTCAGGGAATGCTCGCGATGACTGACGCAGAAGGACGATTAATTAATCTCGGCTCCGAAGCATTAATCTCTACAGCAGGAAATTACGTTAACATTATGGGAAATTCTTTCATGATGCCGGTAAAAATTTCGGGCGCGGGTTTTCTCAAGTTCAACGGCAGGACTTATCGCGGCTCATTTTGGATTACTCAGCGCGGAGGATTATTGAACGTTCTTGATGTCGAACAATATTTATACGGAGTTCTTCCAGCTGAAGTTGGTGCGTCATGGCCGGCTCAAGCGTTACGGGCTCAAGCAATCTGCGCAAGAACTTACGTGTTAAAGCAAAGCATGAACAGGAAGGATAAAGGCTTCGACGTTGTTGACACGGACGCGGATCAAGTTTACAAGGGGCAAGGTGTGGAGACTGCGGCGACTAATCAAGCTGTTTCAAGCACGTCAGGTGAAATTTTGACTTACGGAAAGGATTTAGCTTATACGTATTTTCACTCAGATAGCGGAGGACATACAGCTGATATCGGCGACGTTTGGGGACAAAAGCTGCCTTATCTTACAGGAGTTCCGGAAATTGTGAATTACAAATCTCCCGTAGCTTCATGGACAGCAAAAATCCCGGCAGCAAAAATTCAGAACGCAATCAAGAAAATCACGGGCACCGACATAGGCAATATCACGGAAATTCAGGTTTCAGAAGTAGATCAAGGCGGACGCGCAAATAAAATGACCTTCATCGGCACAAAAGGAACAAAAACAATTAAGGCCAGCCAATTCCGAACGAACGTAGACCCCCGAACTCTGAAAAGCACAATGCTTACGCCTTCAGGGGGAGCTTTCAAGATTGATAACACGACAACACCGAGCGGACTTGTCAGCAAGCAGAAGCAAACTCAAAATCAAGCTCAGCGGTTGACCTTCCAGGAAGAACAGGGATTAGCGCAAATGACGGCTGAAGGAGTTTTTACGACGACCGAGTTAATCGATATGCTCTCGAACCCGAATAAACTCAGGGAATATTACACAATCGGACTTGCCCGGAGCAAACGCGTAACAGCTTCACCGTCTAAATCTGCGGCACCTAAAAGCAAATACGGCTATTCAATCGAAAAATCCGGCGATGAGTTCATTTTTTACGGACGAGGCTGGGGACATGGTGTCGGGATGTCTCAATGGGGAGCTATGGCGATGGCTGAACAGGGATATACGGCTGAAAAAATCTTGATGCATTATTATCCGGGAACGGCAATCAAAAAGTTCAAGTGAAAAATATTGCTCTCGAAGCTCGTATGATTATAATTTGCTGGTGGAAAAATCGCTTAATATCCGGCACGTGAAAGTTGAAGTTCATGAAAAAGTTGATTGCTCACGAAGATTTATATGATTTAAGCTCGTATGATTATAATCTGCCTCCTGAGAATATCGCGCAATCTCCGGCCAATCCTCGCGACAGTTCAAAATTGCTTGTCTGGAAGGTTAAGAGCGATGAAGTTTTTACGGATAAAAAGTTTCGTGATATTACGGAATTTTTCAGGCCAGGCGATTTATTAATTCTCAACGATACCCGCGTAATTCCGGCAAGGTTGAAGGGTATTCGTCAATCAGGAGGCTCATGCGAGATATTTTTGCTCAGAAACTTAACGCCCGACTTTCTCATTTGGGAAGCTCTCGTTAAACCTGCAAGAAAAATTCATACCGGCTCAATCATAAACGTAAACGATAAAAATTTGCGCATTCTTGATGAAGGCTCCGAAGGGATTAGAACGGTGAAATTTGAGCTTTCATCACGTGAAGAGTTTATGAATTTTCTTGACGAAGCCGGAAAAGTTCCTTTGCCTCCGTATATTCATAACGATAACGACATGCGCGAGGCATATCAAACTGTTTTCGCGCGCAATGACGGTTCAGTTGCTGCCCCTACAGCAAGTTTGCATTTCACACCGGAGCTTCTTGCTGAGATGAAATCAATGGGAGTAAAAATTGCGTACGTAACTCTTCATGTTGGACTTGGAACCTTCAGGCCCGTAAAAACTCAGGACATCAGGCAGCACGAAATTCACACGGAACATTGCGAATTGAGCGAAGACACTGCAAGATTAATCCGTGAATGCAAAGCTGAAGGCGGAAGAGTTATCGCATCAGGAACTACAGCCGCGCGGACTCTTGAAAGTTTTAATAATGAATGGGGCATTAAGGACACGGGATTATTCATTTATCCAGGCTATAAATTCCGCGTCGTTGATGCCCTTATCACAAATTTTCATCTTCCAGAAAGCTCATTAATTATGCTCGTCGCGTCTTTTGCTTCAAATTTGGCCGGAGCTTGGGGACATGAAGAAAAAATTTTGTCGCGTTTGCTGGAAATTTACGAGACTTGCGCAAAAAATAATTGGCGGTTTTTCTCGTTCGGCGATGCTATGTTTTTGGAATAAAAGGCTGAGTGAATTTGCCGTTCTCGTCAATGTAAGATTTCAACACAATTTCTACGTCATGTTCCATTCCAAAGCCGCCTTCATCACCGTAATATCTTCCGTCGGGCTGAACTGTCCAGAAAAATTCAAGCAACCCATTTTTGAAGTCGTTGACGCTGAACATAAATCTCATTCTCGGCTCAAATGGACGCTCTAAATCTTCCTGCCAGCTCCCGGACATTACGCCTGGAAACTCAAGAAAATATCCGTTGGAGTCCGTGATTTTCCTGTGCAAATTTCTCTCGTCATTGTTAAGCGTCATTTTTACAGGATAATAGCCGATGCCGTTAGACTTGTAATCATAAGTAAAATAAAATCCTTCACCTAAATCATGTCGTTCCAAAATTATCACCTCGAGTTTTCGTTTAATTTATCACAAAAATTTTTTGCTCAAGAATTTTTTCAGACAAGAAAGATAATAAAATTCATTCAGCGATTATAATTATAATAATATTTATTAAGGAGATAATGACATTATGGATAAAATTTTTTTACAGGAAGATTTTAATGCAGATGAAAAATTTACGGATACCGAAGAAATGACAAGAATTATCGGCGCAAACTTGAAACGGGCAAGACAGGAACGAGGATTATCGCTTGATGAAGTCTCGGTTAGAAGCAATGTAAGTAAAAGTATGTTAAGCGATATTGAACGAGGTCGGAAATGCCCAACCGTTGCAGTTCTCTACAAAATTTGCGAGGGAATGTTAGTTTCACTTCCTTCTTTGCTGAAAGCTCCTGAGAAAATCGTCGAGGTCGTAAAAAATCAAGAACTTGTTCATCATGGTTGTGCCGGCGTGCAATTAATGTTCAGATATGATATTAATACTTCAATGGAAAGCCACAAGGTTAAAATTGACCCGCACGGAGAATTTCCCGCAGATTCTCACGGTTCAGGAGTTTGGGAATATATTTTTGTCCTCGAAGGAAGATTGACATTAATTTTAGATAACGAAGTTTACGAAATCGAAAAAGGGGAAGCTATAAAATTTCTCGCCAATCGCAAGCATACTTATGCGAACAGGACAGACAAAGATTTATGGGTTTATGACATAATTTATTACGGAGTGTGAAAATGTTTTACAGCAAATTAATCAACCAGGCTATAGATATTTCATTCAATGCTCATCTCGGACAAAAAGACAAAGCAGGACGGCCCTACTTCATTCACCCGTTTAGTGTCGCCCAGCAAATGGAAAATGAAGCAGAAATTTGCACGGCGCTTCTTCATGACGTTATCGAGGACACGAATATAAAACTTGAGGAGCTTGAAAAAATATTCCCGCGTGAAATTACGGAAGCAGTGAAAGTTTTGACGCATCAGGAAGGAATTGACTATTTTGATTACATTTTGAGGATTAAAGATAATCCCATAGCAAGAAAAGTGAAACTTGCTGATTTAAGGCATAATTTAGATGTTACAAGGATTATTGATAACCCGGAATTGCTTGGAGATTACGAACGAAGACGCAAAAAATATGAACGCGCAAGGGCTTTACTTGAAATATAGAGCAAAATCATGTATTATTCGCACTTACCAGTAAAATTTAATGAGAGGAGCAATTCGTTTTGTCTATTACAGCTATTATTTTATGCGCGCTTGTTATGTTGATATTCAGCACTAAGGCTTTTGCTGACGACACGGAGTATTCACAGGACATAGTTGAACAGATCAGAAGTTTCTTTGACGATGACGATTGGCATTATGACTTTGACGAGGATCGCGGAATTTTCAGGTTCGGAGTAAATCTTGAGAGCAAGTTGAAGAACGTTAGATATTTTCTGCCTGTTAAAGAGGACAGCTTCACGGTTTATGCTGTGTGCCAGATTAACGCCGACTCCGACGATCCTGAAATCATGAAGGAAATGGCTGAATTTATCTGCCGTGCCAATTATGGACTTAGAGCCGGAAACTTTGAGCTTGATGTTCGAGACGGAGAAATTCGCTACAAAATTCACGTTGACTGCGAGGATTTAATCCCTTCGCGCGAAGTTGTCAGGAACAGCATAATTATTCCGTCGGCGATGTTTGACAGATACGCAGAAGGAATTCTTGATATTATGTTCAGGGGAGCAACAGCGGCTGACGCAATCGAGAAGTGCGAATAACGAGAAAGATTTACGGGCGGGGCAAAAGTTAGACCCCGCTTTTATTTTGCAGAAATGAGATCGCGAGAGTACATTTCATCTTCTCAACTCAACGTTCACATTTTACTTTCTCCCTCAAATTAGCAATGAACACAAAACTTTACGTGTCTTTTCGCGAGAATTAGCAGCAAGCAGGACCTCTCTTCACGCGTCTTTTCTCAAAAATCAGCAATGAGCTTAAAATTTCACGCCTCATTACGCCGCAAATTTATCACAGCAAAGATTACCAGCAAAACAAACGTAATCAATATCGCCGACATTCCGCCGTCAAACCCGAAAAGTTCAGCCGCAAATCCCGTAATCAACGGCATAATCGTTCCGCCCATGCATCCAATTGTAAATAATATTCCCATTGCCAACGGGTATTTATTCGTATACGGCGCAGATGAGCCGTAAATTATCGGACTTATCGGGGCCATGCAGAACCCAAGAAGTACGACGCTTGCCGCAATGTTAAACGCTCCTTCTGACACCAGCATGAACGCGAAGGACAACGCTGAGCCTATGCCGAATATGATTATGATTATCTTGTTGGGAATATATTTAGCGAGCCACACACAAAATAATCTTCCTGCGAGCATTATTAGCCATAACAGCGAGGCCATCGAGTGAGAATAACTCATTGACATGTTTTTATGGTGCATGTACGTAACAAGCCAGCCGTTTACTGCAAATTCACAGCAAAGATACAGGAACATTAAGCATGCTATGATGATAAAGCCATTATCGCGTAAAAATGCAACTGAGCGTTCGGATTGGCCCGAAGATTTATCAACGTTATCAAGCTGTGAGTAATCTTTAATGCTCAAAAATATAGTTACGGCGATTAATCCCAGAATAGCGACTAAAATTATTCCGGCCTTCCAGGTTATTAATCTTAATGCCGAGAACATCAACGGTGAAATTATAGCACCAACAGCAAACGAAGCATGAAGCATTCCCGTAACTCGTGAGTTTCCGCCTGTAATCATGTTAATTGTCCTCTGGCCGAAACTTATCATGCTGCCTCGTCCAAGTCCGATTAAAGCGCACGCGACGAACAACAAAACTTGCACATGTCCAAAGGTTAATAAACTCATTCCCAAACAGACAAGCCCGGCCAAGATGATAATAGCGAGTTTTTGACCGAGAAATAACGCCGCATATCCGCCGAGAACTCCTGAAGCTAAGTTGCCGAGTGAATAC
>JAFTCP010000136.1 GCA_017454625.1 Synergistaceae bacterium | reverse complement strand
CCCGGACGAGTAAACTTAATCGGTGAACACACCGACCACGAAGGCGGCTACGTCTTCCCCTGCGCAATTGACTTCGGAATTACAGCTTTAGCCCGCAAAACTTCCGACAGAATTATACGCCTGCACTCGCTGAACTTCGACAAAGATTATAATTCACCGTTTGAATTCGCAATTGATGACATTCACGAGAAATTAACGGGCTCGCGTTCGTGGGTAAATTACCCGCTCGGAATTGTCAGCATTCTCACAAAGCACGGCTATAAATTCGACGGCGGCGCTGAAATTCTTTACTCAGGCAATCTTCCGGACGGTGCAGGGCTTTCATCCTCGGCGGCAATCGAAGTATTAACCGTAAAAATTTTGAGTGAGCTGTTCGGACTAAACATTGACGGAGTGAAAGCGGCTCAATTCTCACAGCAGGCCGAGAATGAATTTGTCGGAATGCATTGCGGCATAATGGATCAGTTCGCCGTCAGCATGGGGAAAAAGAATAACGCCGTTTTGCTCAACTGTTCGACGCTCGATTACTCTTATGCTCCGTTGGAACTTGGAACTTGCAAGATTATCATAACGAACTCAAACGTTCCTCATTCCCTCGTAGGCTCAGAATACAACTTACGCCGTCAACAGTGCGAACAAGCCTTAGCCGACATCAAGAAGGTAAAAAATATCTCGTGTCTATGCGATTTGTCGATGAATGAGCTTGATGAATACTCCTCGTGCGTCAAAGATCCCGTTAATTTGCGTCGTGCTCGTCATGCAGTCAGTGAGAACGCTAGAGCCTTGCGCGCTTCAGAAGCATTGAAGGCCGGAGATTTAAAAATGTTCGGAAGGTTAATGAATGCGTCGCATGTGTCGCTTCGTGATGACTATCAAGTTACTGTGCCTGAGCTTGATGTTTTAGCGTCGCTTGCGTGGGAAATTCCCGGAGTCATCGGCTCAAGAATGACAGGAGGCGGCTTCGGAGGCTGTACAGTAAGCATCGTTGAGGGTGAGGCCGTGAAAGATTTTATCAGCAAAATCGGAGCTGAATACGAGAAACAAACCGGACGTAAAGCAAGTTTCTATGAGACCGGCAGCAACGACGGAGCCAGAAGAATTTAACGCAAAAAGTAAACGGGAGCTTTTCACAACTCCCGCTTATTATTAATCAACTTTCCACAGGCCAATTGCGGGTTTGCCGACAAAGTAAATCTCTTCGCCGTCGGGTAAAACGTTCCAGCCCTCTTTTAACTTGAACGGGTCATAACGCTTCGTAATCTCGTCATAATCAGCCCACTTGTAGCCTACGCTTTCAATCTCCTCACGGCTCATCAATTCCGGCTTGGTCGCGTAAGTTATCGTGAAGCGTCCTTCGCTCGAACCTTGCATTAAGTGAGCGGCACTCATCAATTTTCCCTCGAATGCTCCCTTGTTGTACAAATCAAGAACGTACGGAGTTCCTTTGTAGCCGTATTTTCTCGTCATCGCGTCCATCTCGTCGTTTTCGCCGAAAGCACGAATGCCGGGCCCTAACACGATTAATTCTCCGCCGTCGTCAACAATCATTCGAGTTCGGTAAACTCCCTTATTGCCGACCCAAGTTGTTTTAAGCTCCGAAGGCTCAAGATATGTAACAACTTTTTTAGCGCGTCTTCCAACATGAACAATGTTCAGCTTCTGTGAAAGAGCCGCCGCAGTCTCGAATGGCTTTCGGGATTGGCCGATGTATAAGCCCCTGAGTGTTACGTCCTCACCTTCAGCCGTCGTTACAGTCTGGATGTATACAAGAGGGATTTTGCCGTCGATAAAATTCTGCTGGGCGTAATCATATGCTTTTCTCGCTGGGCTGTCGCGAACTCCGAGTGCCTTTTCAAGGCCGCATATCGCGCTCAACATGTGAGATTTATTTATCATCTCGCGTCCGCCGGTTCCAACAAAAATATTCTTTGAGTAATTCGCCATTCCGACGACCTCATGAGGAACAACCTGACCAACTGAGAGAATTAAATCATATCCGCCGTCAACGAGTAAATGATTAACTTCAACGTCGATTTTCTCAGCGAATAATCCTCCGCTAATCTCCGAACAAAACTCAGCTGGAACAAATCCAAGTCTAACCGTGTCAGTCTGCCAGTGATGAACAATAATTCTCTCACGAGGCACGACATCACCGAAGAATAAATTCAACTCTTCCTCGCTCATCGGCATATGAGTTCCAAGCGCGGGCATAACGTCAACATGAACTCCGGCCAATTTCGTGTAGAGAATTTGCGTGATTATTCCGGCATAAGAGTAACAGCGTGTGTAATCAGGAGGAATGATTAATACTTTCTTCAAGCCCGAATACTGCGCAAGAAGCTCATCAAGCATGCTTTCAAGCTGAGCCGTCGAAATTCCTTTTTCCTCCTCAGTAAGAAACAATTCACGCATTTTTTACTCAAGCCCGACTTTCACGACAACTTTTAAGTAATTGCCCGGATTTTTCTCGATGTCAATTATAGTTTCAGGTGCCTCATCAATCGTTACTGTCTTCGTGAGAATTTTCCTAATGTCAACTCGTCCTGACGTGATAAGCTCGATTGCTTCCTCAAATTCTCCTGCGCTCGTCCTTGCTCCGCGAATGTCAATCTCCTTCTTCGTGATTACGTCGGTAGGTAAACTCGTCTCCTTGTGAGGCCAGCCCGTGAACGTAATTCTTCCCGCGTTGCTGACAACATCAAGAGTCTGGCGTATGCATGGATTTGCTCCCGTGCATTCCATAACAAGCTGTGCGCCGTCGCCGTTCGTAATCTCCATGACCTTAGCAACAACGTCTTCTTTTGCCGAGTTAATGACGTGTTCGATGCCTACGCTCTTTGCGAAGTCTAAGCGTTCCTGCACGATGTCAATAACTATTGCGTGTGCGCCGTATGCTTCTGCGACCATTCCCGCGAGAACTCCGATTGTCCCGGCTCCGTAAATCGCGGCATATTCTCCGGCCTTGAGATTTCCCCTGTGAACTCCGTGAAGCGAGATTGTCAGAGGTTCAGCCATTGCGGCGAGTATCCAGTCCATATTTGCAGGCTTCTTGACGAGCATATTCGCAGGATGAAGGAAATACTCACGCATTCCACCGTCAACATGAACGCCGAGAGTTTTAAGGCTCGTACAGCAATTAGTTCGCTTGATACTGCAAGGGTAGCAATGTCCGCAGTAGAGATAGGGATCAACGATAACTTCATCGCCGACTTTGAAGCCCTTCGGGTTATTGCTCTCGTCGATTTCCTCAATAATTCCCGCTAACTCGTGGCCAATTATGCGGGGATATGAAACGAGGCCGTTAGTTCCCCTGAATGCTCCGATGTCGCTTCCGCAAATTCCCGCCGTCATAATCTTCAAGAGTGCCTGACCTTTTCCACAAGCCGGCTTCTCCATGTCAATACACGCAACGTCCCAAGGCTTCTCATACTTAATAGCTTTCATAATAAAAAATTTCCTCCTTAAAGATTAATATTTTCGAGTTTAAGATAAATTGACGAAAAATATTTGCTGCCGTTATGTGATAATTTTTCATACTGACTGACAAAACAAAATATTCTTCACTCGCTGCAAATCATTCTCAAAACTTGCTCGAAACTTCCGAGATAAATTATTCGTCCTGATGTTTAAGATAACTGACGAAACAAAATATTTTTCACTTGTCGCGTAAATAATCACTAAAACTTGCTCGTAACTTCCGAGATGATTTTCTTGTAGCCTTCAACCATTATTCCAATGTCAAGGCCAATTGCCGCGCTGTCAACTCCCATAGCAAAATATTCTTGGGCTTTCGGCGCATTGTCGCAGTAAATCATTACGAATTTCCCGCGTGAATGACACACATCAATAATCTTCTTGACGGCTTCGAGAAATTCAGGCTTCTCAAATTGGCCGGATATTCCCATCACTGTTGACAAATCATAAGGCCCGATGAATATTCCCGCAACTCCTTCAACGCTCACGACATCTTCAATGCTCGCGAGACATTCAAGCGTCTCACACTGAGGGATTAACAGAGTTTCAGCGTTTGATGTCTCGAACCATGCGGCTAAACTTCCTCCCATGTCGAAGCCGAACCCGTTAGCTCGTTGTCCCGCAACTCCTCTTTCACCTAGCGGAGAATATTTGCCGAACTTCACAATCTCTTTCACGTCTTCAACTGTCTTAACCTGCGGAATGATTAATCCCTTAGCTCCAACGTCAAGAAGTTTCATAATCGCCGCGCGCGAAATTTCCTTAACCCTCGCTAACGGAGTAAGTCCCCTTCTCTCAGCGGCACAGACATATTCACCGATATTCTCAGCCTCAAACGGGCCGTGTTCAGCGTCAATTACAGCATAATCAAGCCCCGTTAATCCCAT
>JAFTCP010000135.1 GCA_017454625.1 Synergistaceae bacterium | reverse complement strand
ACGCCGTCAAGCTGGCACATCAGGCATCAGATTTCATCTTGAAGAATGAACGAGCACGCGAAAAAGCTGACGAGAAAAAAGCAAGCTGAAGGATAAAAATTGATAAAAGCTCCCGGCCTCATCAACCGGGAGTTAATTTTTACTTCCTGATTATATGTTCGACAATCTCACCGATAACCGCATAATGACACTCGCCGTAAATAATATCGTCTGGGTCATCATATTTCGCAACAATCTCCGGAGGCTCTACGCTTCTGTCCATCTGCTTCATGTAAATTTTCCTGCATACGTAAACTTCTTCAGCCTCTTCAAACGCTACACCGTATTCAAGAAATTTAGGCGTTATTCCAGTCTCCTTAACCTTGTCAACGTCGCGGCCGGATTTATAGCCGAAAACTTTATGTATTCCGTTCAGCTCTTTTGGAAAATATGAGACAGTAAAATAATCGTTGTCCCTCACAAATTCAAACGTGTAACGCTCAGGCTTGATGAATGCAAAATAAGCGTCCTTGCCCCAAATCATCCCTTCAGCTCCGAACATTATTGTCAAGGCGTTAAACTTCTCAGGAGTTCCCGCCGTCAACAATGCTAATTCTTTTCCGACTTTCGCCATAAAATTTTTCCTCCTTCATTGTATATACATCAATTAAAGCATAAAGTTTCACGTTACAGATTTTGAAGACGTTCAAGAAGATTTTCGAGCAATTTTACGTTCTCAGCTCCTACGATTTTCTCAAAACGTTCCTGAGCTTGTGCCCATAACACAGCGGCTTCATTGCAGACTTTTCGGCCTTCATCGGACAAAAACAATTTGCTGTCTCTCGTCTCAGGAGCTTTAGCATCATAAACAAGTCCCGTATTAATCAAAGGCTTCAAGCTCCGTGAAAGCGTCGAACGGTCAAGTTCAGTCAATTCCGAGAGTTCACGGACGTTACAGCCCTCATTTCCGGCAATCTGATTTAATAATGAATACTGTCTCACAGTAACGCCTGAAGATGATAATATTTCGTCGTAGAAGTTAATTACGTTCTCCGCGCTCCGTCTTATCTTCAAGCAATGGCATTCTGTATTGTCAATTCGTTTGCTCAAATTTTTATGCCTCTTTTGATGTATATGCATTATAACACAACAAGCAAAACCCTCTGCCGCGTAGACAGAGGGAAACTTTACCTGCTAATCGTTGTATTCCAGATATGCGCCCTTCATCGGACTTGCGGCCAATTCACTGAATAAGCGTAACACTCCGCGTTTGTATTTCTTCGGGCGAGGCTTCCAGTTCTTTTTGCGCTCGGCTAAAATCTTGTCAATCTCCTCAGGAGTTTTCTTCTCACCTTTAACGCCGATAATGTTTAATTTCCTAGCGAAAACGTCAAGTTCGATTACGTCGCCTTCTTCGACCAATGCAATTGGCCCTCCTGCTGCTGCTTCAGGTGAACAATGTCCGATTACCGGCCCCGTTGAAGCTCCGGAAAATCTTCCGTCGGTGATTAACGCGATCGCTCGT